>WGAM01000080.1 GCA_015494795.1 Campylobacterota bacterium | reverse complement strand
CTCTCACTCTATACAATAAAATACAAATAATAAAATTATATATAATTTTTGATAAAGAAATGTATACAACACTGTTTCACACATTGAGTTAATTACATTTTCTCGTTAAAAAACAAAGGAAAAAATATATGATAGAGCAAAAAAATATACAATCATTTGAAATTCTTGTAAATAAAATAGAAAATACTCATCAAACTCTACAAGCTCAAAGTATAAAATCAGTAAGTACATCTCTTACTATTCGTAATTGGCTTATAGGTTACTATATTGTTGAGTATGAGCAAAATGGAGAGGATAGAGCCAAATATGGTGCTAAAATTATTGAAAACCTTGCTAAGGAGTTAAAATATATAAAGGGTATGTCAAAAAGTAATCTAAAAATATTTAGACAATTTTATCTCATTTATCCACAAATAAATGAGGTTGTCTATAGCCAATTTAAATTAACAAATCAAAAAAGCCTAACAGTGTCTGACCAATTTAGATTACCAACAAAAAAGCTTTTAAATTCATCTTCTTTTAGTCATTTTATTGAATTTATAAAAATAGATAACCCTCTAAAACGACTCTTTTATGAAATAGAAACAATAAAGGGAAATTGGAGTGTAAGAGAACTTAAAAGACAGATAAACTCTGCGACCTATGAAAGAGTAGGACTTTCATTAAATAAACAAGAGATGATAGATTCTATTCAATTAAAAAGCGAAGTTTTATTACCTAAACAGATTATTAAAGACCCATATATCTTAGAGTTTACAGGATTAGAGTCAAAAGTAAAATATAGTGAAAATGACCTTGAAGAGGCTCTACTTAATCATCTACAAGATTTTTTATTGGAGCTTGGTAATGGATTTTGTTTTGAAGCTAGACAAAAAAGAATATCTATAGAGAATGAACATGATAGAGTTGATTTAGTATTTTATCATCGTATTTTAAAGTGTCATATTCTTATAGATTTGAAGATACGAGAGTTCTCTTATGCTGATGTAGGGCAGATGAACTTTTATCTAAACTACTATAAAAATGAGATAAGCGAAAAAACAGATAATCCACCTATTGGACTTATACTCTGTGCCAATAAAAATAGTACAAAAGTTAAATATGCTACAGCAGGTTTAGATAATCAACTTTTTGTATCTAAATATAAAATAAACCTACCATCAGTTGAAGAGATAGAAAAATTTCTTTATGATGAACTTATTAACCTAAAAAAAGGAAAAAAATGATAGAAAAACTAAAACAAAACTATGAAATAGAAGAGAAAAATCAACGGCTATTTAAAATTCGCATTAAACAAGAGGAGTTAATAACAGTAATTAGCTCAATAAGCTCCACTACAAATTTTATAACTCTCTCACAGATTGCTTGTGCAGATTGGATAGAAGATGAGGTTTTCACTCTAAATTATATATTGACTACCGATAAGAGAGATAAAAATCTAATGGTTGAAATATCTATTGCAAGAGATAATAGCTCTATTCCAACACTTATGAAACTATTTCCACAGGCTGAAGTTATGGAGAGAGATTTGCATGAGATGTATGGTATGGATTTTATTGGAAATCCAACTCTATATGATTTTGCACTTGAAGATTGGAAAGAGATACCTCCTCTTAGACGAGAGTTTGATACTCTGGAGTATGTAAATAGTAATTTTGAGTTTAGAAAAGGTAGAGAAGATAACAGAGATGTTAAAGTTGAGATAAAAAGAAGAAGAGCAGAGGCAAAAAAAAGGTTAAAAGATGGAAAATAGAGTAATAAAAATATATCATGGACCACAACACCCCGGAATTACAGGAAATATGAGCTTAGAGCTTGACCTTTTAGGAGAGACCATAAAAGGGGCTAGAACTCATGTTGGTTATCTCCACCGAGGGTTTGAGAAGTTAGTTGAGAGAAGAACTATTATTCAAGCTTTTACTATAGTCTGTAGAATATGTGTCCCTGAACCAGATCCAAATGAGGAGAATTTTGCAAGAGCCATTGAGACTTTAGCAGGAATTGAGATAAGTGATAGGGCTAAATATATTAGAACAATGGTTTTAGAGATGGCTAGAGTTGCTTCACTTCTGTTGTGGATTGGTGGACAGAGTGGCTCAATTGGTTTAGGAACTGTTGGACAGTGGAGTCTCTTTGATAGAGATTTAATCTTAGACCTATTTGAAGAGCTTACAGGTGGAAGAGTATATCATATGTATATATATCCGGGTGGAGTTAGACGAGAGTTACCTGATGGGTTTTTAGATAAACTATTTGAACTCTTAGACTATTTAGAAGATAGACTCCCTCTATATGATAAGGTATTTTTTGAAAATGCTACATTTAAAAAGAGAGCTATCGGAGTTGGAGTTGTTAATAGAGATGAGGCTCTAAAAAATGGATATGTGGGGCAGGTATTAAGAGGTTGTGGTATAAAACGAGATACAAGAAGAGATAATCCATATCTGGTTTATGAAGATTTAGATTTTGAGATACCTACTTTTAATGGTTGTGATGTATATGCTAGAGCTATGGTTAGAAGAGGAGAGATAAGAGAGTCTATTAAAATTTTAAGACAAATTATAGAAAAGATGCCAAAAGATGGTAAAATTATGCAAAAAATTCCAAAACATAGAAGGTTTAAAATTCCAAAAGATGATACTTTTGTCTCAACAGAATCGGCAAGAGGCGAGTATAGTTACTATATAGCAGGAGATGGAAGTGAGAAGATTAGAAGAATGCAGGTTAAAGGGGCTTCACTAATTCATGGATTTACTCTATTAGAGAAACTTCTAATAGATGAGGAGTTATCTAATGTGGCTATGATTATGAACTCTTTAGGAATTTGCCCACCTGAGATAGAGAGATAAGGAGAAGAGATGAAGTTTAGTTTAGATATAAAAGGGAGCATAACCCCATTTGTTGCTGTAGGTAGAGTTTTTGAAGAGCCCAAGACTATCTGTTACCCTTTTGAGAAGAAAGAGATAGCTAAGGGGTATAGAGGTTTTCATACTAATAGTTTAGATAAGTGTATTGGGTGTGCTAACTGTCAAGATGTATGTATGAATGATGCTATTGATATGATACCTATTAAAGAGGATAGAAACCCAAAAAACAGTAGTGGCTGTATCCCTCGAATAGATTATGGTAGATGTTGCTGGTGTAGTCTATGTACTGATGTATGTCCTCCTAGTTCTCTTAAACTAGAAGAGGATTGTATCTGGGCTAGTGATGATAGTAATAACTTTTTATATATGCCAAAGGATAAATAATGGTCGGAAAATTTATACTTCTATTTCTAGTCTGGATAGGAGTTACAAACTCACTCAATATTCAAGAGTTAATAGTGGGTGCTATAGTTTCATTTTTAATAGCTAAATTCTTTACTCCAAAAAGAGAGTTTAATTTAAAAGATTTAGCAGTTAAATATATTAGATTTATTCCAATTTTCTTAAAAAATCTAATTGAGTCTAATATTGCAGTAGCAAAAATAGTTTTAAATCCGAAACTACCAATAAATACAGGAATAGTAAAGCTAAAAACAGATTTAACTAATGAGCATGATAGATTAATCTTGGCTAATGCTATTACCCTAACCCCCGGTACAATTACTGTTGAGTTAAGAGATAGAGAGCTTTTTATACATGTTTTAAATCTTGATAGTTTAGATAGAGATAAGTTGCAAGAGAGTATTATTGGAGGGTTAGAGAGAGGCTTAAAATAATTAAGACATAGGAGAGTAGGCAGTAGTGTTACATCTAAACATAGTATGTAGATATGTCCCAAAAACTCTACCCTCTCTCCAACTTCCAACTTCACCTTTTTGATTTTCTCGTTTAGATAAAATATCAAATCCCTTTTTTAGACTCTCTTTAGTTGGTTTAGTATAGTGAAAAGCGTGTCCTTTTATTCTATTTTGACTATAGTAGTATCCTAAACGGTTAAATCTATTCTCTAAAGTAAACTCAATATCTAAAATTCCACTCATCTCTTTACTGTCAACTCTCTTAGATAGATATAGTAATCCTGCACACTCTGCATATATAGCTTTTTTATCTTTTGCGTGTCTAATTAAAGACTCTTTAAATCTTTTAGAGTTTTTTATTCTATTATATGCCTCAATAGTCTCTACATATCCACCACATATATATACTATATCACAACTCTTAGGTATAACCTCATCTTTAGTAGAGTCTATAATAGTAACATCTCTAAATATCTCTTTTAAAAAAGATAGATTATCATAATATAGAAATGAGAAGTTTTTATCATTGACAATAGCTCAACTCTTATCTATCTTTTTAATTTTAGGAAAAGGATACTCTTTAACTATGGGCTTATTATGAGTTAATAAGGATAATCTATCTATATCAATATTCTCTAAGACCTCTTTACTGATAGTCTCTATCTTATCCAAATCTTTTAAATCTAACCCTAGATGTCTGCTACTAAGAGTAGGTAGATTTTTTCTAATCCAACCTAAAACTATAATATCTGGATAATCTTTTTCTATTATATCTTTTATAACTCTATAGTGCATAGAAGATGAGAGATTATTTAAAACAATAGCTTTTATAGTATTATCTTTTCTATATTCTAATAATCCCTTTAATATGGCAGATATTGTAATATAAGTTCCTGCACCATTTAAAATTAAAATAGTAGGGATATTAAGAAGTTTAGATACTCCATAGGTGCTACAACCTCTATCCTCTCCATCATAAAATCCCATAACTCCCTCTAAGATAGATACATCTCTATTGGCATAGTTACTATATATCCATTTTACTTGTTCTTGTGTCATTATGAATGTATCTAAATTAATTGATGGGGTATTAGATACTATTTTATGAAACTGTGGGTCTATAAAATCTGGCCCAATTTTAAATGGACGAACAGATTTTCTAAAATACCATAATAGAGCAGTTGTTAATATGGTCTTACCCTCATTAGATGAGGTGGCTGATATACAAAATGCTATTATCTTTTAACTCCTCCTTTTCTAAATATTAAAATATCTCTACCAAATCTATCACTCTCAAAAACTAATTTTAACTTTTTGGTATGTATAGTTGGAAATTTTACCTTATAGTATGTACTCCAGTTATCTACCATTGGCATCTCATACTTTAATGGGTCATCTTTATCTAGTTTTATAACCTCTAGTGGTTTTTTACCATTTAGAGTTAAAGAGTATCCCTTTTCATCAAATCTACTAGTTTTACTATTAGTAATAAAAACTCCTACAAAAAAATACTCCCCCCCTGATACATCTATAGAGAAATTTTTACAACTCTTATTATTAAAAACAGGATTTAGATATGTTGCTGTAATAAGTGCCTTTGTCTCAAATGATGCTATAAGTTGCCCCTTTTGTGTATTTATTAGACTTGTATGGTATATCTCATCTTTTTTAAAAAGTTGAGATATATTTTCCCTATTTTTTGTACTACAAGCAGTTAATATTAAGAGTATAGATAGTAGAAATATCTTTTTATACATTTTTTTAAACCTTGATTTAAGAATTAAAACATTTTAACACATTTTTGATAAACATTAATGTATAATCAACTACTAATTTATTCTAAGGAAGATTATGAAACGGTTTGCTGTTGCTTTTACTGGTCCATCTGGTAGTGGAAAGACCACACTTATAGAGAAAATTTCTAAACAGCTTATTAAAACAAGAGAGATTGCAATTATTAAAAATGACCCTAAAGATAAGGCGATTTTTGATATTGAAGGAAAAGATAGTTATAAATTCTCTAAAACTGGTGCAGAGGTAGTTGTAACATCTCCAAATAGAACAACATACTTTTCAAAAAGAGAGAAGAGTTTAGATGAGATAATTGAGATGTTTAACCATTTTGATATTTTACTTGTAGAGGGATTAAAGAGTCTGCCTCTTCCAAGAGTAGCAATTTTTCGTAACAAAATAGATAAGAGTTATTTTGATTGTAGTGAAGCAATTGCAATTGACGATACTATAAATATCAGAGAGTATAATATACCTCAAAATATAAAAATATTAAACTTAAATAATATTAATGATATTATTAAGTGGATAGATAAAAATGCAAAAGAGGTATAGAAGATGTTAAGTATATTTGATACAATTAAAGATATTGCTTTTAAAATAGAGTATGCAATACAGACAGAGGATTTAGGATATAGTAGTAGTGAAAACTCTTCAGGTGAAGAGCAACTTAAATTAGATGTAAAGAGTGATTTAATTATAGAGAAAGCTTTTAGTAAAACTCTTTCAGTAAAATCTATTGTAAGTGAAGAGAAAGAGGGTATTTTAAATTTACATAAAAATGGAAAATATACAGTATGTTATGACCCACTAGATGGCTCTAGTTTAGTAGATGTAAATCTATCTGTTGGTTCTATATTTGGTATATATGAGGGTGAATTAAAGGGAGAGAATTTAGTAGCATCTGCATATATAGTTTATGGGCCTAGAGTAGAGTTAGTATATGTAGAAAAAGGGATTAGACCTCAACTATATGGAGGGAATAATCAATCATTTAAAAGATTAGGGGAGATTTGTTTAAATAAAAAGGGAAATATAAATGCTTCAGGTGGAACACAGAAAAATTGGGAGAAAGACCATAAAGAGTTTATAGACTCTCTATTTAAAGAGGGGTATAGGCTTAGATATTCAGGAGGAATGGTTCCAGATTTACATCAAATCTTACTTAAAGGTGGTGGACTATTCTCATATCCTGCTACTTCAGATAGACCAAATGGAAAACTGAGACAACTGTTTGAAGTTATACCATTTGCATTTATATATGAACAGGCAGGTGGAGAGGCGATTAATGATAAGGGTAAAAGACTATTAGAGTTAGTACCATCTCATCTTCATGATACAACTCCATGTTTTTTTGGTTCTAAATATGAGATAGATAGATTAAGAGAGGCTTATGGAGTTACAAAATAGCATTAAAGACAAATGGGAATTAAATCTTGAAGAGAAAACTATAGAACTTAAAGAGTGTCAAGAGAAAAATAGAGTGCAAAGCTGTTTAGTCTGTTTAAAACTTTTAGATTGTAAAATACGAGACTCTTATGTTCATGCAGTATATTTAAGTATGAATAAGGGTGCTAGTGGTGGATTTGAGTTCTAATAAAAGGTAAAAATAATGAGAAAAGTTTTAATTATGCTATTTACCACTATATTGGCATATAGTAGTCATAAAATTACAGATATTCCAGAGGCATCTGGAATATCATATTGTAAAAATACAAATACTCTTATGGTGGCTAATGATGAAGGGACTCTATATGAGATAACCCCTAAAGGTAAAATTATATTAAAGCATAAATTGGGAGATTATGATTTAGAAGGCGTTATTTGTCTAAAAAGAGAGGTAATTTTAGCAGTAGAGGGTGGTAGCCTACTTAGAGTTAATCGTAAATCTTTAAATGTAAAAAAGCTAAAAGTGAGAGGTAGAGGCGTTAAATTTAGAAAGAAATCAGGCATTGAGGGGATTGCTAAGATAGGTAAATTATACTATTTAACTATTCAATCTAAAAAGAGAAAAAAGAGAGCAAATATATTAGTTGTAAAACTAAATGGTAACTCTGCTCATATAGTGGATATTATCAATCATAAAATTATAGACTCGGCTGGTATGGAGTACTATAATAAAAAATTATATATAGTTAGTGATAAAAAAGACAAACTATATATATATGATTATAGAAAAAATAGAGTTTTAAAAAAGGTAAAATTAGATAAATTTGCACAAGAGGGTATTACATTTGATAGAGATAATAATATATATTTAGCCGATGATAATGGAGCTATATTTAAATACTCTAAGAGAGAATTAAAAATTAAATAGGAGATAGCATAATATGATAAAAAAGATAATCTTATATATTATTTTAATTCAATCTACACTTATATCTAAAAATATATATGAGAAAAATTGTCTATATTGTCACAATGACCACTTTCCAACCTCACTACAGAGAATGTTTATGTCATATTTAAAGGTATATAGTGGAGAGATAACTCTAAAATCTGCATTAAAAGGCTACTTAAAAAATCCAACTAAAGAGCAGTCTGTTATGTCTGATTTATTTATTGAGCGTTTTGGAATTAAAGAGAGGAGTACACTAAGTGATAAAGAGCTAGAAGAAGCAATTGATATATATTGGAATCTATATAATGTTCGCAATAGACTAAAATAGATTTTTTCTACTTTAGCTATTTAAATTCTCTTACTGCTTTAGTTAAATCCTTTTGACGCATAAAGTGTTCTCCAATTAAAAATGCATCAGCTCCTACTTTAGATAACTCCTCTATCGTCTCTCGGGTTGTTATTCCACTCTCTGCTACTATAACTTTTCCATTTGGAATAAGTGGAATTAACTTCTCTGTTAAACTCATATCCATCTTAAATGTCTCTAAATTTCTATGGTTAATTCCAATAATATTTGCTCCTGCAAATATAGCCTTTATTAAATCTTTTCTATCATGAATTTCAACTAAAACTTCTAATCCTAAATGGTGAGCATAACTTAATAGCTCTTTTAACTCTTTTCTTGATAGTGCTTTAGCAATAAGAAGTATAAAATCAGCTCCATAAGCAAGAGCCTCTACTATTTGATACTTATCTATAATAAAATCTTTTCTTAATATAGGAATGTTTGTATATCTTCTCACAGCTCCTAAATACTCCTTATCACCTTTAAAAAAGTGTGGCTCAGTTAATATAGATAGTGCATCAGCTCCACCTCTCTCATACTCTTGACCAATTCTAATTGGCTCAAAATCCTCTCTAATAACTCCCTTACTAGGACTAGCCTTTTTAATTTCTGCTATTATTCTATATGGATTATCTTCAGTTGATTTAAGAGATTTTATTACATCTTTTGGAACAAATGGATTATATGCAAGTGAGCGACCTAACCACTCAACTGGATAATCAATCTTTCTCTTCTCTAAATCCTCTCTTGTTTTCTTTATAATATCATCTAAAATCTGTGCCAATTTTTACCCCTTATTTTTCTATCTACTATTTATTACAACTCTCTATTGCTCTCCAATGTTCTGCAATATCCTCTTCATCTAAACCTTCAATATCAATAACTTTTTTCATCTCTCTATATGCATCTTTACACCTATGAAGTTTATAGTATCCCCAAGCTAAAGAGTCCAAATAGTAACTATTGTTTGGTTGCTCTTTTAGTGCATCTTTAACAATCTTTATACCCTTTTGAATATCTATATCTTTATCTATTAGAATATATCCATAATAATTTAAATAGACACTATCTTTTGTACCCTCTCTTATAGCCTTTTCAAACCTATTTACTACTTGATTTAACATCTCTTTACTATTTTTATTACTACTCTTTTCATATAGTGCCATTGCAGATTCAGCTAACCATCTAGGAGATTTTTCAATACTATATAATCTATTTGAGACCCTAAAAGCATTAGCATAATCTTTTTTAGCTAAAAATACCTCATATAGTAACTCATCATTTCTATACTCATTTTGTAAAAATGAGATAGCTCTATCAAACTCTTTTGTATATATATACCCCTCAACTAATTTAGTAGCATATATCTCCTTTTTAGTTTTTCTATATAGATTAAGATAGATATCTATTAATGGTTGAACTTTTTCCTCTTTAGAGTATATCTCTAAGAGTTTATTACATATCTTTTCACTACACTTATGTCTCTTTCTATACTCTTCTAAACGCTCTGTTGCACCATCTACATCATGTAAATAATCATCTAATAGTATAGCTATCTTTAGAAGTATATCCTCATTATATGTCTTATTGTAGGCTACTGTTAATAGCTCTACAGCTCTCTTATACTCTCCAGATAGGATATATGGACTTGCGTCAAGCTCATAATCTATAGCCTCTCCAGACTCTCTTATTAACTCCTCTCCTATCTCTTTTGCTTTTTTATTATCCATTTTATTAATATAAAATGCAATTAAAAGTCTTTTAAGTTGAATATTTGATGGATTTTTTTTGACAATTTTCTCTAGTTCAGGAATATTTTTTGAAACTATCCCTCCATATAGTGCTGTTGCTAACTCTCTCAATAGATATTCAAGATTTTTAGTTCTTTGATATAAGATAGAATAGAAGTGGTGACTCTTCTTATAATTTCCATGCAACTCATACCAAATCCCCTGAATAATTAAGTCATCTTCACTCTCCATACTGTTATCTAGTTTTACAATCTTTTTAACTAATATTGGTTTTGAGAAATCTTTTGGATTATATGCAGGTAAATCACTCCTCTTTATCCTAGTAATATTTGGAGAGTAACTACAACCATTTAGTATAAAAAATAGTAAAAGTAGTATTAATCTATTACTCCTAAACACTCTTTTTTTACCTCCTCTTTGTCATTTTTATATATCTCCCAAAATGGAAATGTACGACACTGTAAAGGTCTTACAGGATATATTGTACACTGCTTTAGACTATTATCAAAAAATATACAAGCATAGTTACCTATATCAATTTGCTTCTCAATAAGAGAGTAGCGATGTTTAACCTTTCTTATATAGATTGTAGCAAATTCTTCTATAGTTAAATCTAAAAAATTAGCCATTTTTTCTATCTCATGATATTTAGCCCATATATAACCACTCTCTCCTGTACAACATTTACCACCACAACTACTACAAGCAGATGGAGTAAATTTAAAATCATATCCATCTTTAGTTACTATATTACTATCTTCAAATATCATATATCTCCTTTAATATTATAAGTTGATGCTCTACTAAAAGCACCCTTAGCCTCTTTAGTGTAACTATTATTACTATCAAATACTATAAGTGGTGGCTCTATTTTCATCATAGATTTTGAGTTTGTTCTTGCCATAATCATAACTAATTTAGAAGCTCTATCTACTTTTGAGTGAACAAAACGCAAAACTTCAGGATTAATTTTATATTTTATTAAATTATAGAGGATTTTATCAATCTGTTTTGCATCATAACAGAATATAAATCTGCCCCTTGGTTTTAATATATCTTTTACCTTTTTTATAAACCCCTCAATTGGTAAGTGGTGTGCATATCTTGCAATATTTAACTCCATATTATTACTTTGAGTTACGCTACTACTATAAAATGGTGGATTTGAGACTATAAAATCAAATCTCTTCTCTATCTTTATATCTATAAAATCACCGAGGTAACTATCTACCCTTAAAGAGTTTATTTTATAATTATATATAGCATATTGTAACATATTTTTCTGCTTATCTATAATAGAACTCTTTATATTAAAATCTCTTGTAAGCAAGAGAGATATAATCCCAACCCCACACCCTACATCAAGAAGTTCTCCCCTTGGTTTAAAAGAGCTAATAAAATCATATAGAAATATAGAATCACTATTATATATATACCCCTTTGTTGGTTGATAAAGAAACATAAAAAAAACCCCTTATTTAAAAAAAATAGTAATATACCAAAAAATACATAATTAAAAGCTCTTTTTTATAAAATAGAAGAAAAAATTAGTAAAAATTGATATTTTTTAGATAAAATTCTCTTATGGATAAAACAGTTTTTACAGATGAAGAACCACTATCAACAGAATTTTGTATGCTAGATTATGAGTGTGCTTATCTTCCAGATAAGAGTGTTCGTATGCACTATAAATATATAGATAGAGCATCAAAAAGATATAATACTGCCCTAATTCAGAGAGGGTGGCGTAGATTTGGTTGTTACTATTTTCATCCAATTTGTAATGGGTGTAATGAGTGTAAATCTCTTAGAATAGACGCTAAAAGATTTAAATTAACTAAATCTCAAAAAAAATCTATAAAAAGAAATGTTAATACTGAAATAATTATACAAAAGCCAACAATAACTCAAGCTCATATTGACCTATATAATAAATATCATAACTTTAAACATAAAAAAGATAATTGGTCACATAGAAATATCTCTCCAAGAGAGTATAAAGAGAACTTTGTAGAGGGAGCTTATGAGTTTGGAAAAGAGGTATTATATCTAAGAGATGGTAAAATTATAGGTGTTGATTTATTAGATATACTTGATGATGGGATATCCTCTATCTACTTCTACTATGACCCAGACTACTCAAGACTATCTTTAGGAGTCTATTCTCTTATATATCAGATTGAATTAGCAAAGGTTTTAGAGCTTAGATGGATATATTTAGGATATTGGGTTGATGGTTGTAAGGCTTTTGCCTATAAGTCAAACTTTAAACCTCAAGAGATATTAGATGGATTTCCAAAATTAAATGAAGGAACTGATTGGAAATTAGTCAATTAAACTTTTTGCTCTATTTTATCTAAGTGCCTCATTTATCCCTGAAAATATGTCACTATTTTAGTGACTCTTTTTGTATCAAAATTGATATTTATTCTATTTTTTTACTCTATTAATTTTTATAATATATTATATAAGATATAATCTTGACATCTAGTAGAGGTGATAAGTAGGGAAATAGTTTGCATTTATGTGGCTATTGGCATATATTTTATATATGTTTACGCAATCCGAACGGACTTCAAACGATAGTCTAAAGAGACTTAAAATCTATTAACTTAAGGATATTAAATGAAAAAGTTTTTTCTACTTTTCTTAGCACTTGGTGCTGTTGCGTTTGCTGGTGAAGATGGTGCTTCTATGATTAAAGCATACTCTGTTGTTGCTGCTGGTGTTGGTCTTGGTCTTGCTGCACTTGGTGGTGCAATTGGTATGGGACATACAGCTGCTGCTACTATTGCTGGAACTGCAAGAAACCCTGGTCTTGGTGGTAAACTAATGACAACTATGTTTATTGCTCTTGCTATGATTGAAGCACAAGTTATCTATACACTTGTTATTGCTCTTATTGCACTTTATGCTAATCCATTTATTGGATAATCATTAAAATTTAAAGCTCCAATAAGCTTAGAGTGGTATAATTCCACTCTAATAAAAAAGCACCAGTGGTGGAACGGTAGACACGCGGGCTTGAGGGGCTCGTGCTTCACGGCGTGGAGGTTCAAATCCTCTCTGGTGCACCACTTCTAAATTTTTCCTTTATATAAAAATAACATTTAACATTAATAGTTTTTTTTAATATATAAATCACTTTAATCAACCAATTTTAAGTACATTCAGATACAATTCCATAGTTAAAACAAGGGGTATGATTTATGAGAAAAAAAAGAGTACTTGTAAAATTTTCAGGTGAAGCACTAGCAGGTAAAAATGGTTATGGAATTGATACTAAAATTTTACATTTTATATCTTCAGAGATAAAATCTCTTGTTGAAAATGGTAATGAGATAGCTATTGTTATTGGTGGTGGTAATATTATTCGTGGTGTATCGGCTGCTGCTGATGGTATTATTAAGAGAACTAGTGGTGATTATATGGGAATGTTAGCAACTGCTATAAATGGAATAGCTATTCAAGAGGCATTAGAGTATGCAGGACTTCAGACAAGACTTCTTTCAGCTATTAATATGCAAGAGGTTGGTGAACCTTTTATTGTTCGTCGTGCTAAGAGACATCTTGAAAAGGGTAGGGTAGTTGTATTTGCAGGTGGAACTGGTAATCCATACTTTACTACAGATACAGCAGCAACTCTTAGAGCATCAGAGATTGAAGCAGAGGTTATTATTAAAGCTACAAAGGTAGATGGTATTTATAATAAAGACCCAAATAAGTTTGATGATGCAGTAAGACTTAGTAGCATAACTTATGAAGAGGCATTAACAGAGCATATTAAAGTAATGGACGATACCTCCATTGCATTAGCAAGAGATACTAAAATGCCAATTATTGTATGTAATATGTTTGAGAAGGGTAATCTTTTGAAAATTGTAAATGGAGATAGAGATTTATGCTCTATAGTAAAATAGATTAGGAGTATATTATATGAAAATAGAAAAATTAACAGCAAAAGCTTTAGAGAGACTTAATTTTGATAGATACCTTTTGGCAGTTTCCGTTGGTAAAAGAGCTGAAGAGATAGCAAAAGGAGCATCACCTTTAGTAAATATGGATCCAACAGTTGATAAGTTTACTGATATTGCATTAGTAGAGATTGCAGAGGGCAAACTTATTATTTCAGATGAAGGCTAACTATTTTGGAAGCTCTACTTAGTAAAGCAGAGAGTATCTCTACCATAGAAGAGGCTGAAAAACTTCTCTTCTCTTATGCCAATCCAAACTCAAAAATTATATCTCAAGGTTTATCCTTTGCAAAAGAGGCACATAAAAATCAATTTAGAAAAAGTGGTATCCCTTATGTTATTCATCCAATCTTAGTAGCCACATTTACAGCACTTATATCAAATGATGAGGCTATGATAGTTGCTGGACTCTTACATGATGTAGTTGAAGATACCAATTATACTATAGAAGAGATAGAGAAGAGCTTTGGAAAAGATATAGCCTTTTTAGTTGAGGGATTAACTAAGATAGAGGTAATTCGTGATGAGGAGCTTATCCCATCTACATCTAATAAAAAATTAATATCATCTGCTTTAACTTTTAGAAAAATGCTATTAACATCTATTAAAGATGTGAGAGTTTTAGTTGTTAAACTTTGTGATAGATTACATAATATGATGACTCTCTCTGCTCTACCTAAAAATAAACAGATTAGAATAGCAGAAGAGACCATGGTTGTATATGCCCCTATTGCTCATAGATTAGGTATATCACAGATTAAAAATCGTCTTGAGGATTTAAGTTTCTACTATATATATCCTAAAGCATATCAAGAGATAGATAATTATATAAAGAGCCATAAACAGAATTTAAAATTAAAACTAAACACCTTTATACAGAAGATAAAAAAATTAATAATATTAAATGGTTTTAAAGAGAAAGATTTTGAGATATTTGGTAGAGTAAAACACTACTACTCTATGTATCAGAAGATGCAGAGAAAGGGTATTGGAGTTGATGAGATATTAGATTTAATTGCTATTCGTATCTTAGTGAAAGAGGATATTGATTGCTATAAAATATTAGGTATTCTACATATAAACTATAAACCTGTAATATCAAGATTTAAAGACTATATTACACTACCTAAAGAGAATGGATATAGCACAATCCATACAACTCTATTTAGTGATGATGGAATTGTGGAAGCACAGATTAGAACCTATGATATGCATAAAGTTGCAGAGTTTGGAATTGCTGCCCACTGGAGATATAAAGATGGTAGAAGCTATAAGCAGGAGGTTAATTTAGATTGGTTAGAGTCCCTTCAATATCAAGATGAGTCAATAGAGGAGTTTTTTGCCTTAGCTAAAGGTGACCTATTTTCTGATGATATATCTGTATTCTCTCCTGCTGGAGATAACTATACTTTACCACGAGATGCAGTAGCCTTAGATTTTGCCTATGCCATTCACTCAGATATTGGTAAAAATGCCATATCTGCACTAATAAATAAAGAGAAATCTCTTCTATTAACACCTCTTAAAAATGGTGATATTGTAAATATTATTACAGGTAATGAGCCATCTGTTCACTGCTCATGGATAGATAGTGTAAAGACAAGTAGAGCAAAAGAGGGTATAAAAAACTCATGCAGACAGAGGATAAGAGAGTGTAATAGTCTAAGTGCAATTAATATCTTCTCTCTACTATTTGATATGCCTATAGATAGAGTTAAAATGTTATTTGATATATGTAAATCTAAAGATAATGCTTTTAAACTTACTAGTAATAGACAGATATATAAAGAGGTATTAGATAGATTTATAGATAGTTATAGAGATTTAGGTAAAGAGTTTAAATATCCAAAAGAGTTTGTAAAAGAGCATTTTCAAGTTATTAGTAATAAGCCAATAGATAATATTGAGTTTGATTACTGTTGTCACCCTAAAATTGGTGATGATATAGTAGCTTTTTATAGAGAAGATAAAACTATAGTTATTCACCATAAACTATGTAAAGAGGCATATAAAAAGATGTTAAACCATGAGCCGATGGTATATATATCATGGGTTAGTAGTAAATCTGCCCGTTATCAACTACTTATTAGTCTTCAAAATCGTCAAGGTGTACTAGCCGAACTTCTTCATAAATTAGCCTTAATGGATTTAAATGTACTTAGTATATCTCTTGGTATTACAAATAGTGAGAGTGCAGAGTTTTGTAAAATAGAGATAGAGTCCAAAGAGCAAAATAGTAAAAAATTAAGAGATAAATTGAGTAAGAAATTTAAACTAGTCGATATTATTAGTCTAAATGATGCTTATAAATAAATAATTAGAGGTAACTATGTCAAATATTAAGATAGCATTAGATGAGATACAGAGAGGTGTATCTGAAATTATAGATATAAAGAGAGTAGAGGAGCTTATTAGAAAATTCTATAGAGATGGCTCAACCTATAGTGTAAAAGCAGGATTTGACCCAACTGGTGCAGATTTACACTTAGGGCATACTGTCTTACTTCAGAAGTTAAGAGTTTTTCAAAATCATGGGGCTACTGTTCAGCTTCTAATAGGTGATTTTACAGCAACAATTGGTGACCCAACAGGTAAGAGTGAGACTCGAAAAGTTTTAGATAGAGATACCATTATGCAGAACGCTAAGACTTATCAAGAGCAGGTATTTAAGATATTAGATAAGAGCAAAACAGAGGTAGTCTTTAACTCTACATGGTTAGATAAGTTGGGAGCTAGTGGATTAGTTGAATTGACTACACTATTTAATGTAGCAAGAATGTTAGAGAGAGATGATTTTGAAAAAAGATATAAGAGTGGTAAGAGTATATCTATATCAGAGTTTATATATCCACTTCTTCAAGGGTATGATAGTGTTGTTTTAAAATCAGACATAGAGATAGGGGGAACAGACCAAAAATTTAATCTCTTAATGGGGAGACACCTACAAAGAGCCTATGGAGTAGATAAGCAACAGGCTATATTAATGATGCCAATATTAGAGGGGCTTGATGGATTTGCTAAGATGAGTAAATCCCTAAATAACTATATTGGTATAACTGAAGAGCCAAAAGATATATATGCAAAAGTGATGTCAATATCAGATAATTTAATGTGGAGATACTATGAGATACTAAGTGATAAATCTCTAAAAGAGATAGAGAAGATGTCCAAAGATGTAGAAAATGGACTATTACATCCTAAAAAAGTTAAAGAAAATCTAGCTTTAGAGTTAACTACTAGATTTTATAATAAAGAGTCTGCTACTATAGCAAAGAGTGAGTTTGATAATGTATTTAAATCAAATAAGCTACCTACAGATATAGCTAAATTTGAGGTTGAAGATGGTATCTGGATATGTAAAGCATTAGTTGAGATTGGACTAGAGCCATCAACTTCACAAGCTAGAAGAGATATAAGACAGGGTGCAGTACGAATTGACCAGAATAAAATCTCTGATGAGAAGATGAATTTAGAAAAGGGTAAATATATCTTGCAAGTAGGTAAAAGAAAATTTGCAAAAGTAGAGGTAAAATAGTGTCATTTAAATCTTTTAAAATTGGGAAATATACCATAGAAAAGCCAATTATTCAAGGTGGTATGGGAGTTGGTATATCATGGGATAGATTAGCAGGGACTGTTAGCAGAGAGGGTGGACTTGGTGTTATTTCATCTGTTGGTACAGGAGTATATAAAAATAGAGCCTATGCCGATAGGGTAATAGGTAAAGGGCATAGACCCGTTGATGCTATTAATTTCTACTCATATAGAGCATTAAGAGAGATATTTAATAATGCACGAAAGATATGTGGAGAGAGACCGTTAGCTTGTAATGTATTATATGCTCAAACTGATTATAATAGGGTAGTAGAAGATGCTTGTAGAGCAGGAGCTAATATAATTATTACAGGTGCAGGACTTCCTCTTAGTATGCCAGAAGCTACAAAAAATTATCCTGAAGTGGCATTAGTTCCTATTGTATCAACAGCAAAAGCTCTAAAAATTCTCTGTAAAAGATGGAAAAAAACCCATAATAGATTGCCTGATGCTGTAGTTGTAGAGGGACCTCTTAGTGGTGGACATCAAGGATTTAAGTATGAGGAGTGTTTTAAAGAGGAGAATAGATTAGAAAATATACTACCTCCTGTAGTAGAAGAGGCAAAAAATTGGGGAGATATACCAGTGATTGCAGCAGGTGGAGTTTGGGAGCATAAAGATATAGCAAAAATGTTAAGCTTAGGTGCTTCTGCTGTTCAGATGGGTACACGATTTATTGGTACAATAGAGTGTGATGCAAGTGATGTTATGAAACAGATTATTATTGATGCTAAAGAGGGGGATATAAAACTCTTTAAATCTCCTGTTGGTTATCCTGCTAGAGGAGTAAAAACTCAACTCCATAGAGATATTGAGGCTAAAAAAGCTCCAAAGATTGCTTGTATATCAAACTGTGTTGCCCCTTGTAATCGTGGAGTTGAAGCTAAAGCAGTTGGATACTGTATTGCAGATAGATTAACTGATGCCTATGATGGTATTAAAGAGAGTGGACTCTTCTTTACGGGTGCTAATGGTTATCGTCTAAAAGAGATAATAACTGTAAAAGAGCTTATGGAGAAGTTAATGAATGGAGAAGATAATTCTTAATAAAAAAATTATAATTTTATCTCTTATACTATTTTTTTCAAATAGTATATTTGCAAGTAACTATTTTATAAAGAGTGAGATAAAAAATGGAGAACTCAAACTATATTTCTCTTCTGATATAGAGGGGGTTAGATATTTTACTATTCCTAGTGATAATGGAACTACTAAATTTGTATATGATATATATGGTGCAACTCTTCCAAAAGGTAAAGGTATATCTCAAAATACCTATAAAACTATAGAGTCATTTAGAATAGCACAAAATAGTAGTGAGCGAGTAAGAGTAGTTATTAAATCATCACAAAAATCTCTAAATAGACACGCTTACAGAGATAATATATTAGTAATCCCTCTAAGAGATAATAAAGATGCCTCTATATCTGGTAGAACCATTGCAAATATTAGTAAAAAACATAAACACATTGTAGTAATAGATGCAGGACATGGTGGAAAAGATAATGGAGCAACATGCTGTAGAGGTATTATTGAGAAAAGGATTGTACTTAGTATTGCTAAAAAGGTAAGGGTTAAGTTAGAGAATATGGGGTATAGGGTCTATATGACTAGAAGTGGTGATAGATTTGTAAAACTCCCTAAAAGAACAGAGTTTGCAAATAGAAAAATGGCTGATGTTTTTGTATCTATACATGCAAATGCAGCACCGAGTCTTAGAAGAGCAAAGCTATTTAGAGGAATTGAGGTATATTATCTATCTCCAGCAAAATCTGAGAGAGCTAAGAGAGCCGCAGAAAAAGAGAATAGTGTAATGTTTGAAAATAAAGATTACTATACTAAAAATGCCTATCTATCACTTTTAAATAGAGAAAAAATTATAGAGTCTCATAAATTAGGTTTAGATGTTAGAAGATATATAGTAAAAAATCTAAAAAAAAGATATAAAATTCATGATAGTGGTGTTAAAACAGCTAACTTTTGGGTATTAGTTGGAGCTCAAATGCCATCTGTTTTAGTTGAAGTTGGATATATAACAAATCCAATTGAGGGAAAAAATCTATTAACAGACAGATACCAATCTCTTTTAGCTAAAGGAATTGCTAAAGGAATTGATAGATATATAAAAAATAATTATTAGATGAAAATAAAATATATGGAGTATTTTTATTGTAATATCACATAGATATTAAAATCAAAATGTTTAGTGATGGAGATTGGTATATTGGCAGATATAGCAAAGATAAAGAGATATTTTATAATAGGAATATAAGAGGCATTTTAACAAAAGACCGACTTTCATCAAAGCTATAACCTTAAAATAATATAAATCCACTAACAATAAAAATTCCAATAATCATCCCCTAAACAATCCAAAATAACCTCATGATTCTCATCAAAATAGTCCAGTTGTCTATCCCC
>WGAM01000079.1 GCA_015494795.1 Campylobacterota bacterium | reverse complement strand
CTGTTTAACAATTTCAAGTTTGGTGGAACTGAGTTTTAATCGGTTCTTTTGAGTTAGTATCATAGTTTTTATGTAGCAATTATATACAAAATATGATATGATGTCAAGTGAGAATTTTCAGCAGAGCTGATTATTTCTCTTCACCGCCATCAATGGTGATGTCTCCGAAATAAGGAAAAATTGATGAAAAAGGTTATATTATTTGTAACTATTTTTTTAATCACTACACTAAATGCAGTTGATTATACAAAAAGAAAAAGTGTTAAAAACTTTATGCATACTATGCAATATAGATATGGTTTTAAGAAAAAAACATTAGAGAAATGGTTTAAAAATGTTCGTAAAAATAGTTATATTAGGAGATTAAGACAGGGGTTATTCTGTTATGGTGGAAGATGTGACTCAATGGGTAGTTGGGATATATACTCTTATCAATTTCTAAAAAGGGTAGGTGGTGGAGTATATTTTATGCATAAATTTCATGATACTTTAAAAAGAGCATATAAGAGATATGGAGTTGAGCCTGAATATATCGTAGCTACTATTGGTATAGAGAGTGAGTATGGAGTTATGAGAGGTGACTATTTTGTATTTGACCGTTTAGTTCACCTTGCATTTGATAAAAATGATAGAAGAGCAAAATTTTATAGAAAACAGCTTATAGCACTATTAAGATTATCTGCTAGAGAAAAAGTAAATCCTAAAAAGATAAGAGGCTCCTCATCTGGTGCTATTGGTTTAGCTCAATTTATTCCTACTACATACAAGAGATTTGCCGTTGATTTTAACCGAGATGGGAAAAAACAGATGAATAATGTAGTTGATGCTATTGGAAGTATTGCTTACTATTATCATAAACATGGTTGGAGAAAAGGTCAAGATGTAGCAGTTAGAGTTAGATATAAAGGATTACACTTTAATAGACTTCCAACAGGATATAATCATAGATATTATCGTAAAAATTTAGATGGTATTGAACCTAGAGATGATTTTAATTATCATGGAATGGTTAGTTTAATTAAATTAGAGAGAAGTGGATATGATGAGTTGTGGTATGGTGGGAAAAACTTTTATGTTATTACAAGATATAACCAAAGCTCATACTATGCAATGGCTGTTCATCAATTAGCACAAAAGATAAAAAAATCATATAAAAGAAGATATGGGAAGTTTTAGAGATAGAAAATTATGATAAAATTCTAAAACTAATAAAATAGGTAAGGAAATATAGTTGTTAAGTACAGTAAATATAGTACAGAGATATGGTAAAAGAGTACTTTTTGATAAAATTAGTATAAAATTAGATAGAGGTAAAAGATATGGTTTAATTGGAGCAAATGGAGCAGGGAAATCAACATTTTTAAAGATATTATCAGGAGAGATAGAACCAACTGATGGTGAAGTTCAAATTCAACCCTCTCTAAAATTAGGAGTATTAGGACAAAATCAATATGCCTTTGAGGATTTTACCCTAAAAGATGCAGTCCTATATGGAAATAAGAGACTATATGATGCTCAAAAAGAGAAAGAGAAGCTCTATATGGAGGGGAATTTTGAAGATGAGGTAGTTAATAATAGATTGGGTGAGTTGGAGATGATATGTGCAGATGAAGACCCAACTTATGAGTCAGAGGTAAGAATAGAGAAACTACTTGAAGCTTTAGGTTTTCCATCATCTAAACATAATGATTTAATGAGTTCTATAACAGGTGGAGATAAGTTTAAAATTCTATTAGCACAAGTTCTATTTTTAAAACCAGATATTCTACTCCTTGATGAGCCTACAAATAATTTAGATATAGATACAATATCATGGTTAGAACATGAGTTAAAGAGACATGATGGGACTATGGTTGTTATATCACATGATAGACACTTTTTAAACAATGTAGTAACTCATATATTAGACTTAGATTTTCAAAATATTAGAGAGTTTACAGGTAACTATGATGATTGGTATATATCTGCCAATTTAATTGCAAAACAGGCAGAGATAAGTCGTAATAGAGCCTTAAGAGAGAAGGAGGAGTTAGAGAGATTTATTGCAAGATTTTCAGCAAATGCCTCAAAAGCAAGACAGGCAACAAGTCGTCAAAAACAGTTAGATAAGTTAAATATTCAAGAGATAAAACTCTCTTCCAGAAGAGAGCCATCTATTATGTTTAAACCTCATCGAGATATTGGAAATGAGGTCTTAGAGGTTAATAATCTATCTAAATCTTATGAAGATAATAGAGTATTTTCAGATATATCGTTTAAACTAGAAAAGGGTGATAAGGTAGCAATTATTGGCTCTAATGGAGTAGGGAAATCTACTCTATTAAATATTTTAATGGAACAGATTAAACAAGATAGTGGAACTTTTAAATGGGGAGAGACTATTAGTACTACATATTTCCCTCAAAATACAACAGATATTGTAGTAGGAGATGAGAAGTTATATGAGTGGATACAGGGACATAATCCGAAATGGCATATTGATGATATACGAAAATGTCTTGGTAGAATGTTATTTTCAGGTGAAGAGCAGAGTAAATCAGTAAATAGTTGTTCAGGTGGAGAGAAACATAGGATAATGCTTAGTAAGATGATGATGGATAGTGCTAACTTTTTAGTTCTTGATGAGCCAAATAACCACTTAGATTTAGAGGCAATTATAGCTTTAGGTGAAGCACTCCATAACTATCAAGGTGGAGTTATCTGTGTATCTCATGATAGAGAACTAATTGATGCTTTTGCAAATAGAGTTATTAAGATTAATAGCGATGGCTCTATTATAGATTTTCAAGGCAATTATGAGAATTTTGTAGAAAAACGTCAATTACCCCACCCTAAAGGGTGAGGCTTGAAGATTTTTAAGCGACTAAGTCGTTTAATTTTAATCTTGGCGGATGATTGACGCACCCATATCTCTTGGCTACTACTTTTGGTAGGGGCTGAGAGTTACTTTTTAAGAACTTAGATAG
>WGAM01000078.1 GCA_015494795.1 Campylobacterota bacterium | reverse complement strand
TTAACTATAAGATGAACCATTTTGCCATTAAGGAGAAGATTTATATTGAGGCTTTAAAAACAGCTTATCAAAAAGTTATGGAGTTGAAATCTGCTTAGTTTGGTAGCTTTTTAAGAAATCCCTATTTTGGGTTTATCGTAACATCAGTTAAATATTTAGATATTGTTTACTGTGGAAAAATTGTAACATAATAAATATAATTTATGTCACACTATTACTATTAAAGCCACTTATAATAGCTTAAGATATAATCTAAATAAATTCTTATTTAAAGGACATAGCAGTATGGATGTTAAAATCTACGAATATGATGCTGTAGTTGTTGGTGCAGGATTAGCTGGTTTAGTAGCAGCTAAAGAGCTAACAGAGGCAGGTAAAAAAACAGCAGTAATTACAAAACTTCACCCATTAAGAAGTCACTCAGGTGCAGCACAAGGTGGAATAAATGCAGCCCTTGGAAAAGATGACTCTACAGAACTCCATGAATTTGATACTGTAAAAGGTTCTGACTATCTAGCAGACCAAGATGCAGTAGAGCTTATGTGTAGTAAAGCTCCAGAGACTATCCGTTGGGCAGAGAGAATGGGTGCAGTCTTTTCAAGAGATAAAGAGGGAGATATTGCAATAAGACCTTTTGGTGGGCAGAGTAAACCAAGAGCATGTTATGCAAAAGATAGAACAGGTCTTACACTTCTTCAGACTATATATGAACAGGCTTATAGAGCAGGTATTGAGGTATTTGATGAGTGGTATGCAGGTGATTTATTATATGAAGATGGAAAAGCTTACGGTGTAGTAGCATATAATATAAGAGACTCTAAAGATATGGCTATTTTTAATGCTAGAGTTACAATGTTTGCAACAGGTGGACATGGAAGAGCTTTTAGATTTAACTCAAATGCACATGCAAATACAGGAGATTCATTATCTATTGTTGCAAGACATGGACTACCACTTGAAGATATGGAGTTTGTTCAGTTTCACCCAAGTGGACTTGGTGGAAGTGGAATTTTAATATCAGAAGCAGCAAGAGGAGAGGGTGGACGACTCTATAATAGTGAGGGTGAGAGATTTATGAGTAAATATGCACCAAATGCTATGGAGTTAGCATCAAGAGATGTTGTAAGTAGAGCTATTATGGAAGAGGTTCGTCAAGGAAAAGGTGTTGGAAAAGATAAACAGTCTGTAAATATTGATTTAACCCATTTAGACCCAGAGATTATCTTAACAAGACTACCAGAGCTAAGAGAGTTAGCAATAGCATTCCAAGGTCAAGATATGTTAAAAGAGCCAATCCATATCTCAGCTACAGCACACTACTCAATGGGTGGAATTCCGGTTAATATAGATTGTCAAGTTCGTAAAAATCCAAAAGAGTTAGTTGAAGGTTTTTATGCAGCTGGTGAGTGTAGTTGTGTATCTGTTCATGGTGCTAATAGATTAGGTGCAAACTCTCTACTTGAAGCACTACTCTTTGGACGACATGCAGGAGAGAATATGGTAAAAGCATTAGATAGTGGAGTAGAGCTAAGAAGAGCAACTCAAGATGATGCGAAAAGATTTATTGATGAGTTTACCAGAGTCAAAACTTCAAATGGAAAAGAGAGAGTACCAAAACTAAGAGAAGAGCTTCAAAATGGTATGACTGCAGATGCTGGAGTATTTAGAAGTAAAGAGTCATTAGAGAGACAACTCAAACTTATTGATAATTTAATAGAGAGATACAGAGATATTCGTATAGATGATAAATCAGATACATTCAATACAGACCTCCAAGAGGCATTAGAGCTTGGTCATATGTTAGAGTTCTCTAAATTTATTGTAGTTGGTGCATTAAAAAGAGAAGAGAGTCGTGGTGGTCACTATAGAGAGGATTTCCCAACAAGAGATGATGAGAGATTTTTAAAACACACTTACGCATATATGGATAAGGATTATAATATCAATATTGAGTGGGGTGATGTAGTCCTTGGTAAATTTGAGCCAATGGAAAGAAAGTACTAAGGAGGTCATAATGGATAATAGTAGTAGAAAAGTAACAATAAAAGCTTTTAGATTTAATAAAGAGACCGACTATCTTCCATACTATAAGAGTTATGAGATGGAGATTGGAAAAGATGAGTTAATTTTAGATGTTATGAATAGAATTAAGTGGGAACATGATGGAAGTTTCTCATATCGTCGCTCATGTCGTCATGGTATCTGTGGAGCTTGTGCCATTAAAGTAAATGGAAGAGCAACTCTAGCTTGTAAACAGAATGCTATGGAGCTTTTAAATCTATTTAATAATGAGCTTGTACTTGAACCGTCAAGTAAAAAACGAGCTATGAAAGATATGATTATAGATAAAAAAGATTTCTGGGATAAACATGCTAAAGTTACACCATATCTTGTAGCAGATGTTGAGCCACACCCAGAGCATGAGACAAAACAGTCAATCGAAGAGGCAGATAGTTTCCTAGATGCAGATTTATGTATTCAGTGTGGTGCATGTCACTACTCATGTCCTGTAATTGAGGTAAATGAGGATTACTTTGGACCTGCTGCATTTGTATCTGCCTATAGGTTCTCTATTGACCCACGAGATAGTGCAGGAAAAGAGAGACTTGAAGAGACTGCTAAGATGGGACAGGGTGTTTGGGACTGTGTAAAATGTTTTGAGTGTGCAGAGGCTTGTCCAAAAGAGATTAATCCAATTGAGAAAATTACAAAACTTCACAATATGCAGTTTGAGCAGGGGGTTGCTAGAAGTAATGTAGCAACAAGACACGCTGAAGGTTTTGTTAGAAGTATTAAAAAGCATGGTTTCTTAGATGAGGCTGATATTGTACTCTATTCAGAGGGCTATTTAGGTATGTATAAACATCTAAAAACAGCTATTAAGATGATGAAAGCTGGAAAAATTCACTGGAATGATGCTCTACCATTTGTTGATAATGTGCCAAAATCTAAAAACTTAGATGAGATAGAGAAATTAATCCAAATCTCAATGACAAATAAGCTATAAGGAGAAGAGATGAGTCAATTACACTATGCACTATTTACAGGTTGTACAGCAAAACAATCAACACCAGAACTACTATCATCTACTCTTGCGGTAGCTGAAAAATTAGGAATAAAGATTACAATCTTAGAGGAGGCGAGTTGTTGTGGAGCTTCACATCTACAAGATTTTGATGAGTTTTTAGCTCATGTTTTAAATGCTAGAAATATATGTTACGCAGAGAAACTTGGACTTACAATGATTACAATATGTAACACTTGCCAACTAAACTCTGCTATGACAAAACATGCACTAGATACCAATCCAGAGCTTAAAGCTAGAGTTAATGAGAAGTTAGCAGAGGTTGGTTTAGAGTATAAAGGAACAAGTGAGATAAAACACTTCTTATATGCCCTAACAGAAGATTATGGATTAGAGGCTATTAAAGATAAGGTTGTAACTCCTCTTAGTAAATTTAATATTGCTCCTTTTTATGGTTGTCACAATATAAGACCAAGTGAACTACACCATAAAAGCAATGGTAATGAGAACTCTTATGTTCCAAAATCATTAGATAATCTAATAGATGCACTTGAGGGACACCCAGTTGATTATGAGCATAAAAATAAGTGTTGTGGTTTCCATGTTGAGCTTCAAGCTAACCATACAAGTGAAGTTTTAGCAGGAAATGCAATGGTTGATGCTATTGATAATAATGCTGATATGTTAGTAACTCCATGTCCTCTATGTCACCTAAAAATGGATACATATCAAGATGATGTAGGCAAAGTAATCGGAAGAGATATAGAGCTTCCTGTTCTTCATATGCCTCAAATGGTTGCACTTGCACTTGGTTGTACACCAAAAGAGATTGGATTAAACTTCCATGTTCAACCAGCTACACAGATTATAGAAGAGGCAAAAGCTTAAAATGAAACTATGCGTAGCACTCGATTTACCATCGGCTAAAGAGAATTTAGAACTTGCTAGTAAACTAAAAGTTTATGATATTTGGCTAAAAGTGGGATTTAGAACATATATTCGTGATGGAAAAGAGTTTATAGAGAGACTAAAAGAGATAAATCCTAATTTTAAAATCTTTTTAGATTTAAAACTCTATGATATTCCAAATACTATGGCAGATGCAAGTGAAGAGATAGCAAAACTTGGTATTGATATGTTTAATATTCATGCAAGTTCAGGCTCTTTAGCTATGAAGAGTGTTATGGAGAGATTATCTAAATATCCAAATAGACCATTAGTCTTAGCTGTAACTGCTCTAACATCATTTGATAATAGAGGCTTTAAGGAGATATATGAAAAAGATATATCTACTAAAGCAGAGCAGTTTGCAAAAATGAGCTTTGATAGTGGTTTAGATGGTGTTGTCTGTTCAGCCTTTGAGAGTCGTGCTATAAAAGATATAACCTCTAAGAACTTTATTACTCTCTGCCCTGCAATTCGACCATTTGGAGAAGAGGCAGGAGACCAAAAGAGAGTAGCTACACTAAAAGTGGCTAAAGATGAGTTGGTAGATTTTCCAGTAATTGGAAGACCTATATATAGAGATAGAAATCCAGCCCAAAAAGTGGAGGAGATTTTAAGAGAGTTATAAGAAATTTCTATCTCTTTTACTCTATATAGTGAGTTCCAAGAGATTTTTCTCTTTTTAAAGCTCCCTCTACTATAGCTGACGCTGTATTTAATCTTAACTCTAAGAGTCTCCCTATATCTCTATTTTTTATATCATATATAATATTTTTTGCTTCAAGTAGCCCCTTTTTACTTCTAATAATACCAATATCTTCCCACATAATCTTTCTAAGACGCCGTTTATACTCTCTATCTTTTCCATGATGAATAATATTCTTATACTCCTTATCAAATATTGGAATTTTATACTCTCTCTGCTCTTTTCCTAAAATATCTTCTACAGCTCTTTTAGCAAATACAACACCCTCTAATAGAGAGTTTGAGGCTAATCTATTTGCTCCATGAACACCTGTGCTAGATGCCTCTCCAATAACATATAATCCATCAATCCCCTCGACTCTACCATTTAAATCAGATTTTATTCCACCTACAGCATAGTGAAAAGCTGGAGATATAGGAACTCTATCTTTTGGAAAGTGATAACCTAATGCATCAAATGTTTTTGTAATATTTGGAAATCTATTTTTAAACCACTCCTCTTCAAACATAGAGAAGTCTAAATATACCTCTTTTTTAGTTTTTCTCTTATAGTCAAATATTGCACGACTTACAATATCTCTACTTGCTAACTCTCCTCTCTTATCATAATCAAATAGAAATCTATATCCATCTTCATCAACAACATAAGCACCCTCTCCCCTTAATGCTTCTGTTAATAGAAGTTTTCTAGCAAATGGAGTCTTTACAAATACAGTAGGGTGAAACTGCATCATCTCCATATCTCTTAGCTCAATACCCTTCTCTACACATATTCCATGAATATCAGCAGAGACAGTTCTTGAGTTTGTATTATACTCATATAGAGAGCCAACTCCACCACTTGCAATAATTATATCTTTTGCATATATTGTTTCTGGTTTATAGTTTACTAATGCCTTTACACCATAACATCTTCCATCTTCTATTAATAGGTCATACACTAAAGTATTTCTCTGGAGTTTATGTCTATTTTGAGCCATCATAAAGTAGTGCATATATCTACCTGTAGCATCTCCCCCTGCATGAACAATTCTAGCTGTTGAGTGAGCTGCCTCTTTAGTATAGAGTATATCTCCATTTTTATCTCTATCAAACTTCATACCTCGAGAGATAATATCAGAGGTTGTCTCTAGTGATGTTCTGCTTAAAATCTCAACAGCCTCTCTTATATTGTGATTTGCACCCGCTACCATAGTATCTTCTATATGAAGAGGTATATCTTCACTATCTAATGCTGTTACCATTCCACCTTGTGCATAGAATGTATTACACTCCCAAGGAATATCCTTACATACAACTAAAACACTCTTCTCTTTAGGTATATTCATTGCTGAATATAATCCTGCAATACCTGCACCAATTATTAAAATATCATATCTATTCATCTCTATCTATTCTCTACTCTCTTATTTTTATCTACCCAATATGGGTCTGCCTTAAATCCACAACCACTTAATATTAACAAGCTAAAAGATGTTATAATTAAGATATGAAAAAAAAATTTAAAACAGCAGATTCTATAATTACACAATTAGAACTCCTCCCTCAATTTAAACCACTAAACAGATACTACTGTTATAAAAAATTTATCTCATTATTAATTCCAAGGTATCAAAGAGCTATAGCCTTTGTATATATTAGAAATAATACTATATATATAGCTGTCTCACACCCTGGAGTAAATATGGAGCTTAATTCTAATAAAGATTTCTTGAAATCTATTTTAACTATGCTTATAAATGGAGATGAGAAGTGTAAAGATTTAAAAGCGAGTAAAATTGTACTCTTTAATACAAATAGGGGTAGAGCTATAAGAGATAAAAAAGAGGAAGATACTATTCCTAGATATAGGGAGAGAGCATTAGGTAATTTTAAGATAGAGACAGAAGATAAAGATTTAAGAAAGATATTTATTAATATTAGAGAGATAATTAAAAAAGGATATATGTAGATGAGAATAGACTTACATAACCATACAATCCGTTGTAACCATGCAACTGGCTCTATGGAGGAGTATATAAAAAGGGCAATTGCATTAAAGATAGATATTTATGGATTTAGTGAACATGCCCCTATGGAGTTTGATAAGAGTTATAGATTATCTTTTGATGAGATGAAAGATTATGAGAATGATGTTCTTAGACTTAGAGAAAAATATAAAAATAGTATTAAGATACTATTAGGCTATGAGGTGGATTATCTAAAAGGTTATATGGATAAGAGGGTTTTAAATGCTAATGTTGACTATCTTATTGGTTCAGTTCACTTTTTAGATAAGTGGGGATTTGATAATCCTGAATTTATAGGTGGTTGGGAGAGTAGAGATATAGATGATATTTGGCAAGAGTATTTTGATGCCATTAGAGATATGGCAAAGAGTGGATATTTTGATATTGTAGGACATTTAGATTTAATAAAACTATTTAAGTATATGCCAAAAAGGGATATTGGAGTTATTGCCAAAGAGGCATTAAGAGAGATAAAGTGTTCAAATATGGTAATAGAGTTAAATAGTGCAGGTTTAAGAAAGCCTATTAGAGAGATATATCCATCAAAATATCTATTGAGCATGGCTTATGAGTTAGATATTCCAATTACATTTAGTTCAGATGCTCATGCTATAGAGCAGATAGGATTTGGATATGATGAGGTTAAAAAATTGGCTAGAGAGATTGGATATACAAAAGTTGTTACTTTTGAACAACGAGATAAACAATTGGTTAGTTTTTAGTCAAAAAATCCTATTTTTTTTAAAAAAAATGCGATACAATCAACACAACTTAAAACTTTAGGAGATACCGTATGGGTAAATTTGTAAATAGTGTAGATGATTTTTTTAAATTTTGTAGTGATAATGAAGTAGAGTTTGTAGATTTTAGATTTACAGATGTTAAAGGTGCATGGCATCATATTTCATATAGAATGAGTGCTATTGGTAAAGAGCAACTTGAGGGTGGACTTCCATTTGATGGCTCTTCAATAGAGAATTGGCAACCAATTAATGAGTCAGATATGCTTTTAAAGCCAGATGTAGAGTCTGCATTCCTAGACCCATTTACTGCTGATAGCACAGTAGTTGTTATCTGTGATGTATATGATATTTATAAAGATGAGCTTTATGCAAAATGTCCAAGAAGTATTGCTAAAAAGGCACTTAAAGCTCTTGAAGAGGCTGGTGTTGCTGATGCTGCATATTTTGGTCCTGAAAATGAGTTCTTTATTTTTGATGATGTAAAGATTGTTGATAAAGATAACCATCAATCATTTAAGGTAAAAACAGATGAGGGTCACTGGGCAGATAATGCTGATTATGGTGAAGTTGGAAATATGGGACATAGACCAAGAATTAAGGGTGGATATTTTCCTGTACAGCCAACAGACTCTGCAGTTGATTTAAGAGCTGAAATAATGCAAGTTCTTGAAGATGTTGGATTAGAGGTTGTTTTAGGTCACCATGAAGTAGCACAAGGTCAACATGAGATTGGTATTGTATTCTCTGATATTATAACTGCTGCTGATAATGTTCAAAAATATAAATATGTAGTTAAAATGGTAGCACATCTAAATGGTAAAACTGCTACATTTATGCCAAAACCAATCTATAATGATAATGGTAACGGTATGCATGTTCACCAATCTCTATGGAAAGATGGTAAAAACCTATTCTATAAAGAGGGAGAGTATGCAAATCTATCTAAAACAGCACTTGATTACCTAAGTGGTATCTTCAAACATAAAGAGGCAGTTGCATCATTTACAAACCCTAGTACAAACTCATACAAAAGACTTCTTCCGGGATTTGAAGCTCCAAGAATTTTAACATACTCTAGCCAAAACAGAAGTGCTGCTTGTCGTATCCCTTATGGGGCTGGTGAGAAATCAACTAGAATTGAGACTCGTTTCCCTGATTCTACATCTTGCCCTTATCTTGCATTTGCTGTTTTAATGATTGCTGGTCTTGACGGAATTAAAAATGGTGGTTATGAGTTAGTTGGACCATTTAATGAAGACCTATTTGAGCTTTCAAGAGATGAGATTGCTGAGAGAAAAATTCCTGAACTTCCAAACTCATTTAGAGATGCACTTGAGGGACTTGAAAAAGACCATGAGTTCTTAGCTCCAATTATGAGTCCTGAATATATTAAAGAGTATGTTGATTATATGTTTGAGAGACATGTTATCCCTGTTGAGGGAAGACCAACTGCTTATGAGTATATCTCTACCTACTCTTGTTAATTTTTAGATAAGGCTTATTGCCTTATCATCTATATCTCTGGTACAGCAGGTGGAGTTTTATCTTTCCCTATAATATTCGATGGAGTTGTCTCTTTTACTATATCTTTATTATCTTCATTACTATTTGAGTTAGATTTACATCCTATAAAGATGATTAATACTAAAGTTATTATTATATATCTTATCATTTTTTATCCTCTAATTTTTCTGTTATCACTTCGCCATTAGTAAAGAAACTAATATATGTTTGATTATCCATATCGAATATTAGACCTCGACTTTTAGTCCATTTTTTTATTGAACTCTCAACTCTTGGGTAGCTAATAATTTTATTATCTTTTATCTGATATACACCTAAATATTTATGGTTCTCATAATTATTAATATAGCCTCCACCTTGATGATATGGGAATGCAAAAAGATTATCACTTCTTCTATATGCTAGTGCTTTATGGTTTCTCTCAAGTTCTGATGATGTATATCTATCTAAGATAATAGTATCTAAAGTGCTAGGATTAGCAAAATCACTAATATCAAATAACTCTATTTTAATCCCTCCTACACTACCATTAGAAGATGCATCTCGCCCAAATCCTAATAGTCTATTATCATCTATAGGGTGTAGATATGAAGAGTAGCCATTAATTCTAAGCTCTCCAACTTTTTTAGGAGCTTTTGGATTACTCATATCAATAGTATAAAAGGGGTCAGTCTGTCTAAAGGTTACAATATACCCCTTATCCCCTATAAATCGAACTGATTTTATCCTCTCACTCTCTTTTCCAAGTCCAGATAGTACCCCCTGAATAGTTAGTAGTCCATTATCCTCTTTTAGAGTATATATACTATTATTTGTACCTTGAGAAGTCCAAGAGAAACCCTCTGTAGTTGCAATCCTTAATATATCTCTATACTCACTTAGTGAAAACTGATTTAGAGTATCTCCATAAACTGAACCAATAGCTCTATAGGTTAGATTATTATCAAGATTAAATTTATATATATATGAACGCTCTTTATAGTTACTAAAATCATAATAGATAGGGTATTGATTTGAGACTAAATAGAGTGCCTTAGATGATGCATACTCTGTAGAGCTATATCCCATAAATGAGTTAGATAACTTATATTGAGTATCGGATATATTTATAGTTGATATAGTAGTAATATTGCTATTTTGATCTTGCTTTGATGAGGTATATAGTCGTTGAGGCTCAATAAGCTCCTTTTTAGTTAGCTCACTACCCTCTATAGTTGGTAGAAGAGCTATAATTTTTAAAATAGGTTTATCATAATTAAAGCGATAGTATCTTCCTGTATCTTCTTCTTTATATATTGAGTAACACTCCATATATATATCTGGATTATATACTTTATTATAAGAGGATAGTTTAAGATTTCTTGGATAATCATATTGAGGTGGTCTATCTTCAAAATACTCTTTACAACTCTCTGGTGGAGTTATATACTCTTTAGGATACTCTACCTGATATTTAGGGGAGAAACTAGATATAAGATATAGATTCTCTCCTATTACTCTTGATGTAACTAAATATCCATCTATCTTATAGCTTGATAGCTTTGTAGGATTTAAAATATCAGATATATCAAAAATATCTACTACTATCTTATCCATATTATATAGATTGGAGAGAACAACTAATCTATTATCTACTAAATATAGAGAGTTTATACTTTGATTTTTATCAAACTCAATCTGATTAATAGGTTTACTTCTCCCTTGAGAAATCTCTTTAAATGAAGTTATATTTACATAACTATTTTGATTATAATCTCCTTTTTTAATATAGAATATATTAATCCCATTATGCTTAAGAATATCAGCTTCATCTACTCCACTCTCTTGAATATTTGTATTAGATGTATCTTCAGCACCTATATTATTATTCTCTTCACTGCCATCATTTGCAGGTACTGCTAAAACCTCTACTCCACGATTTAAATATAGTGGTTCAAATCCACATATAGGTCGTTGATTTATCTCTATGGTACTCTTAATATAATCTTCCATATCTTTACGGGTTTTAAAATTATGTAATTTAGATGCCTCTTTTATAACTGAGATATTTATATCTCTATCTGCCTTTACCCATAAACCATCAGAGTTTTTAATATGAGCCAATTTTGGATAATCTCCTATAGATTTGCCATTTTTATCAAAAACTTCCCA
>WGAM01000077.1 GCA_015494795.1 Campylobacterota bacterium | reverse complement strand
TAAGTTTAAATTAAGAATAAATATCTCTAAAAAGAAATTATAAATTAAACATAAACTGTTTTATTAAAATATTTTTTTAGATATTGGAAATAAATTTATATTTAATTGTGTTTTTAACAGCTATAATTAAACATTTTCAACTAAATAATCTCTAAGCCTCCTATACATCTCCACACTCTCTAAAAGCCGAACCTCATCAACATCACCTAAAATCTCCATAGCCTTATCTTTAGCTATAGCTTTTCGAGAAAATAGACCAATACTAAACATATCTAAATCACTCTCCATCTGTTTAGCAATAACTTTTGCAAAAAAAGCCTTTTGGATTTTGTAGTGTTGATTGTCAAATACCACAATAACACCCCTTTTAGTTATGGGGTCATCTAGTAAGATTACAGACTCATACTCTTTAGTTACTATATTACCTATCTCTGTTTTTTTGCCTTCAGAGTAGTACTCAACCCTACCATCTTCAAAAATATAAATCTCATCGTCCCAAAACTGCTTACTTCCATAGATATAAAAGTGCCATTTACCACTAAGATTTTTAAGTAGTGGATTGGTTTTAACACAGATTTTCTCTCTCTTTTGCATAAACTCTTGGTAGCTAATACTTCTTGTTACTATCTTTCTAAAAAAAGTGTGGTAATTTTCAATTGTGTTTTGATGTCTATAGAGTTGAAAGAGTGTTGTGTTGGTTCGTAAAGATTTAGCAACTACAAAATCATCTAGGTTAGTAAAGATAAAATCAACACTATCAACTTCATCTTCAATATTCTCTTTAAGTGCAAAGCCTATTTTTATTAAAGATGATACCTCTTTTAAAAAAGAGATAAACTCCTCTTTAAGCTCCATATTGCACCTATCTATCACAAAAATTATCTCTATCTCAACATGACTACTAAGCTCTTTTACCCCTTTTTGTAGCTCTATGGCTTTATTAGATTGCTCTTCAAATAGGTTCTCTTCATTATAGATTGGCATAACCATAGAGAGCTTTTTGTATGGGTTTGTTTTGTAAGAGTCTATTAAAATATCTAAAACTCTTTTTCGATAGTGGGTAAAAAAAGAGTGATGTTTTTGAAACTTCTCAAAGAGTTTATTTGTAGCTCTAAACTCCTTAAAAGCCAACTGTTCATAAAATGATGGAAAGTACTCTTTTGTCAAGAGGTTATCAAAGAGACTATTAAGCATGGCGATTTTGTTAATATAGCTCTCTAAATGGCTTGGTAGTTTATTGTCATTCTCATCTTTAAATTTAAAAGAGTTCTCGTTAGCCAAGATTCTCTCTGTCTCATTTAGTGTAAAATATAATGCTTCAACATCTTTTACATGCTCTTTGGTTAAGATGGTTTTTTTGGCAATAGGTATCTTCTCGTTAAAATCAGCAATGCCAATAATCACTCCTACTAAATATTTGGTCTGTCTATTTGCTAATTGAGGGTTAAATATGGCACAAACATAATCTTCACTATTTGAAAAGCTCAATACTATTCTGTTTTTTTGAAACTTTAGTGTTCCCTCATAAGGATTTATCTGCAATGCCTTTTTATTGTTAGGTGGCGTTACTCTAATGGCTACCTCTGTACCACTAGAACTTAAATGCTCAATGGTGTAGTAGTCTATTTGATGATTTGTCTCTACTCGGTTTAAACTAAATGTATATAGATATTTGTAGTTTAGGTCATTAGGCACAATAACTATACTTCTATACTCAACATACTTCTCTACTCTCTCTTCAAAAGCCATCAAATCAATAGTTAAAAACTCCTTGGCATCTTTAAATAGTAGTTTACCATGGTAGGTTAGATTGCTAAAGGGGTACTGCTTATACTCTTTTTCAAAATTTCTTGGGCTAATCTCTTTTTTTAACCAGTTTGCTTTTAGGTAGGTTCGTCTGTGTTCAAACGATGTTTTCCCACTTTTAATATAGAAGAGTTCTGTAAATTTGTCAAAATCTCCATCACATACTTTATTTAGTATAAAATTATTTTTTTGTTTAAAGTTTTTATATTCTTTCAAGATAAGCCCTTTTTCCTAAATTCTTATAAATTTAAAGTTAAAATTTATTAAAAATTGATTTACAAATTATAGTTTATTTTTATTTGTTAAATGCTTATTTTATAGGGGGAGGGTAGTGACTCCTGTCTCTTTTGTTTTAAAAATTTTTGTAAATTTATTTGTAAAATTTTGGAATTTAGTGTATAATTTTGTGTTTATAAATTAATTATGGTTTTCAAGTATGTTTTAATTTGTTGGAAAATATTTTAAATAGGGAAATTGTGCAACAGAGTATAAAACTTCTTCTTTTTACTTTAGTATTTTTTACCTTAGGTATTCTTTACTATTGGTTGGTCAGAGACTCAATAATGGTTTCAAAATACTTAGGTATTAGCCACTATACAAAAGAGGTAGCGTTTTTTCGCATAGATTGGTTTCCTAGCTTTGTTCATCAGTTTTCGTTTGTTATTTTTACTTGGTTGGCATTAGAGAGAAGCCATTTATGGTTCTCTTTACTTTTTTGGTTCATAACAAACACTCTATTTGAGTTGGGTCAAGCAATGCCGAGTGAGTACTTGAACTATTTTCCAAAGGTTATAGCTGATTATTTTAAGCATGGGACTTATGCTCATGAAGATATGTTAGCGATTGTAGGAGCTACGCTTGTGGCTTATGTTGTAATGATTAAATATGAAAAAAAGGATGTCAAATGAGTGTCTATTTAAAGTTTTTGAGACTATTTTGGGTTTTAGTGCTTGGGGGATTCTTTTTGATTGGTTCTTGTCTTTCTGATTGTCCTCCTGACAATAATGATACAACACCACCAGTTATTACTATTAAAGGAGATAACCCAATTGAGATAATTCAAGGTGAAACCTATGTTGATCCAGGTGCAACGGCAACAGATAATAGTGATGAGAGTATTAAGGTAACCACATCAGGAGAGGTCGATATAGACAATCTTGGTACCTACACAATCACCTATACAGCAATAGACAGTGCTGGTAATAAAGCCAAAGCAACGCGTACCGTTATTGTCAAAATGGCTGATGTGGTGTGGAATGTCTCCAATGTTGCCGAGTTTAGACAAGCACTAGAAGATGCTGCTAACAATGGCACAAATGATCGAATTGTACTTTCAAAAGGTACTTATAGCACTACCAGTGATGAGATTGGAACATTTGAATTTAATGATAATGAAGAGTATAATTTAACTATACAAGCTAAAGATGGTTTAACTTATAAAGATGTCATACTAGATGGAAATAATACAAATGGAGTTTTGAGTTTTAACAATACTAAGAATTCAACATTAATATTAAAAAATATTACTATTAGCCATGGTAATGGAGATTCTGATATTGGAGGTATAAAGGATAATCAAAATATTGTTGTTATAAAATGTCAAGTATCTAATAATAAAGGGAGTGGAGTTTCGGCAGAAAGAACTATAAAGGTGGAAAAGTCAATATTTACAGATAATCATGCCTCAGGAAGTGGAGGAGCCATTTATACAAATAATTCAATAAGAGTTAGTGATTCTAATTTTACTAATAATACTAGTGAAGCTGTTTACAAAGGGGGAGGAGCAATATATGCAGATAAATATATTTTGATAACTGATTCTACTTTTACCAATAATAGAAGTGATAATGGAGGTGCTTTATGTACACATAATAATATTAGTGTAACACATTCTATTTTTACTAATAATTCTTCAGATAATACTGGAGGTGCTATTAAGGCTTGGGATACAGTTTTAATAAATGATTCTTTCTTTATTGATAATAGTTCTGAACTAGGTGGTGCAATTGGTGCTGGAAGAGTAGTAATTAATAGTTCTATTTTTATTCATAATAGTGTTAATAATGGTTATAGTATAGGGGGTGCAATTTATACAGATAATCGAAGTTATAATTCAATAATTACTAATTCACTTTTTATTGCTAATAGTGCTAATCAGTGGGGTGCAAGTATTGCTTGTTATGCATATAGCACTATAAGTAACAATACTTTTTTAAGAAATAGTAATAGTAGCTCAGTTTTTTTTAGACAAGGGGGTATTATTGTAAATAATATTTTTAGTGGTAATACTGAAGACATAGAATTAAAAGACGATTCAAAAATCTACAATAATTATATGAGCTATAAAAAAATAAATGACCATGGGAATAATATCATTAAAAAACACAACCTTCAACCAGCAATTGTTGGTGATGTAAATCTTAATGATGACAATAAAACATTAGCATCTGATTCACCAGTCATAGATAAAGGACTTAATCCAAATAGTGAAGAGTTTAAAAAACTTATAAATGACGATGAAATATATAATAAAATTTTAGAACTCCTTAAAACAGATTTAGTTGGAAATAAAAGAGTTCATAATGGTACTATTGATATGGGAGCAGTGGAGTATGTTAAGTAAATAGGAGTGATTTATGTTTTTTATAAATACTCAAAAAGCCAAATAGCTCTCTAGTATAATCTGCTCTCCAACGTTAAGGTTTTAGCTCGTTCCCATCCGTCCTGAGACTGAGAAAGAATCAACTTCTTTCCAGCTTCAATATCCCAAATAATAACATTTTTTTTCCCTAAAACTCATAAATTCAAGAAATCGTAAAAAATAAAAGAAATAAACCCTAAAACAGACAATATAAGCTTCTATTTCAGCCTTTATATCGTCTATATTACCATCTTTTAGGTCAATTAGGGGTTTTCTAAACAGAGTTATCGGCTATGAATGAAACCCTATATAAATTAAATTTAGTGTCTACTCCACCCCACGAATGAGGTAGAGTATCAAAAAGATTATTGATTTACTATATTCTCAATAGTAGATACAATAGTTGGGTCTTCAAGAGTTGATATATCTTGTGTTATCTTCTCTCCTTTTAAAATAAGGGGGTCAAGTCACAAATATAAAGTTTCAATTATTACAACTTAATGCACACCCAATTCATCTTCAATAATCTCAAACAATTTTGAAGTTTTAATACTCTCAATTTCACTTTTATCATACATTTTAACAAGATAGAGAGTATTGTTTTCGTCAATAAAACAGGTAATAACACGATAACCACCACTTTTACCTTAATTTTTATTGCTATTTTTTACTCTGACTTTATAAACTCCATGCCCCAAAGATATACCAACTGTAGGGTTATCTTTTATAATTTTTTTGAACTTCTCAATATCATTTAAAATATTTTTATACCTCTTTTTAAGTTTTTTAACATCTTTTACAAAAGTTTTAAATGGGATAATAGATAAACTATCCATTCTATCTTAACTCTCTCATCATATCATCAAGAGAACCATTATAGAGTACAGAGCTATCACCATCTTTTAGTTTTTTTATATCTTTGATACCATCTCTAAAACTACTTAAAATATCTTCTTGTGAATTATTAGATTTAAAAAAATCTATATGTTTACTCTCTACAATCTCAAGACCTTGATTTTTAAAGCTATTTAACAACCATACTATTTTATCAAAAAGCTGTTCATTAGATATATTAATGGTTAATTGCATAAAAACTCCTAAACTTTTTATTTTAAGTATATCAAAAATAGATTACTCTTCGATTAAGAGATTTAACTGAACCTAAGTAAATACACACTTTCTCGAATTTAAATCCAGATGTATAGAAATAAAGCCACTGTAGAAAGTTTGGTGGTGTATAATCTTTAATCTTTAAATCTTAAATCTTAGGGGTCAAAGTTATTTCATATAACAAAACTTAAATCTACTTTATTCCAAGTCTCTTACCCCCATCTCTTCAACTTCCACCAAATGTAAACCCTGCTAGAAAGCTAAAGGGGTCTAACCCTAAATAGATAACTAAACTTAATTTATACTTATAATTCTTCAATTAGCTCTGTTAACAAATCTTCATTTATCATCTCAACCTCAGATTTATCATAAATAGTTAATAGATAAGTAGTCTTTTCTAATTGAATATAGTAGTACACACGATAACCTGCACTCTTTCCTTTGTTTTTATTGGTATTAGCAATGCGTACTTTAAATAGATTCTTTTTTATAGAGGTAGATTGCAGATGAAGTATTTCAAAATTAGAGAGAAAAGTATTTAAATCATTTTTGATATTTCTATATTTTTTAGCTAATTTTTTAGCTTGTTTATCAAAAAGTTGAGTGGTTTTAAAGTTCATTAAGAAGATTTCCTATATCTCTTGTTCTTCCTATTTTGACCTCATGTAAGGCTTTGTTTATCTCATAAGCCTCTTTTTGCGTATTGAGATATTTTAAAAACTCATCAACCAATTTACTAGATTGACCTTGATAACGATAAGTAAAAAACTCTTGTAACTCTTTTGTTATAGGTATCTCTATATTATTGATAGGTTGCATAAAAATCTCCTTTTTGTTTGATTATAGCATAAAAAATATAATATATATGTTTAGTTCCACCTCTCCTAGACCTAAGGAGTCTGACATGAGCTAAAGGATTTGACCCTAAATAGATAACTAAACTTAATTTATACTTTATATATTTTAAATATTAACTCCTGAATCCTTATTTAAAAAGCTGTGAATGAGACCCTATACGAATTAGATTTAGTGTCTCATCTGCTATAAAGTAGATAACCAATAAATCTCCACTAATATGAAAATCTCGACAATCTTTATTGATTTACTATATTCTCAATAGTAGATACAATAGTTGGGTCTTCAAGAGTTGATATATCTTGTGTTATCTTCTCTCCTTTTATAATACTTCTTAAAATTCTTCTCATAATCTTACCTGAACGAGTCTTTGGTAGGTCTGGTACAAATGCCATACCATCACATAGTGCAATGGCTCCAATATCTGATTTAATAATCTGATTTATCTCTTTCATTGTCTCTAAATCATCAGCTACCTCATCAGCTTTAGATATTGGAACCTGTTTTAATACTATATATGCAAAAATCCCCTCTCCCTTAATATCATGAGGTTTTCCTACAACTGCTACACTAGCTACATTAGGGTGCTTTTTAATAGAGGCTTCAATCTCTGCTGTTCCAATTCTATGTCCAGATACATTAATAACATCATCTGTTCTACCTGTAATTGTAATATATCCATCTTCATCAACCATTGCTCCATCACCAGAGAAGTAAACAGATTTACCATCTTTTTTACAATCCCCAAAATATGACTTTTTAAATCTCTCGGGGTCATTCCATATAGTTCTTATCATACTAGGCCAAGGTTTAGTAAAGCACATAAATCCTTTCTCTCCAATAGGAGTTGGAGTTCCATCTTGCTCTATCACTTCAGCTATAATTCCGGGTAGTGGAAAAGTTGCACATGCAGGTTTAATTGGTGTTGCACTAGGAATTGGAGAAATCATATGTCCACCTGTTTCTGTCTGCCAATATGTATCTACAATAGAACATCTTGAGCCACCCACTGCCTCATAATACCACTTCCATGCAGGTGGGTCGATTGGTTCACCAACTGTTCCTAATACTCTTAGAGAGCTTAAATCATATTTACTAGGCTCATCTTCTCCCATTTTATGTAAAAGTCTTATAGCTGTTGGTGCTGTATAGAACTGATTTATCTGATACTCCTCTACCATCTTCCAACATCTACCAGCATCAGGGAAAGTTGGAACTCCCTCAAACATTACAGTTGTAGCTCCACTTGCTAATGGTCCATAGACTATATATGTGTGTCCCGTAATCCAACCAATATCTGCTGTACACCAGTAGGTATCATTATCTTTAATATCAAATACCCACTCCATTGTCATCTGAGCCCATAATATATATCCTGCTTGAGAGTGTTGCACACCTTTAGGTTTTCCAGTACTTCCACTTGTATAGAGTAAGAATAGTGGCTCTTCTGCCTCCATAGGTTCAGCTTTGCATTTAGATGATTGATACTTAATAAGCTCATTATATGAGTAGTCTCTACCAGCTATCCAATTAATATCTTCTCCATTTCTCTCTATAACACAGACCTTTTCAACAGAGTCACAACCACTCTCTAAAGCCTTATCAACAACAGGCTTTAACATATATGGTTTTCCTTTTCTAAATGCTCCATCTGCTGTTACTACAAGTTTTGCAGTAGCATCTATAATTCTATCTCTTAGGGCATCTGCACTAAATCCACCAAATACAACAGAGTGAATTGCACCAATCTTTGCACAAGCCAACATAACAACAGCAGACTCTGGTATCATAGGCATATATATAACTACTCTATCACCCTTTTTAACCCCAAACTCATTTTTAAACATATTAGCAGTCTTATTAACCTCATAGGCTAACTCTCTATATGTTAAAATTCTCTGGTCACCATTATCTCCTTCAAATATAATGGCAGCCTTATTTTTTTTAGTAGCTAAGTGTCTATCTACACACTGATGTGCCACATTTAACTCTCCACCACTAAACCACTTATAAAATGGAGCATTAGACTCATCTAAGATGGTATCAAAAGGTTTAAACCAATCTATCTTCTCTTTTGCAAATTTTGCCCAAGTCCCCTCATAATCTTTTTCAAACTCTTCCACTAACCTCTTATAGCTCTCCATATTAGGAATGGGAGAGTCTTTAAAAAGCTCTCTATTTGGATAAAATATATCTTGACTCATGGATTGTCTCCTTTTTTATATTAAAATTTTTAAATTCTATCATAAAAAGAGATATAATTTAAATATATAATTAAAATTAAGCTAAAGTTTACTCTTCTTGATAACATTTAGTCCAAAACCAGATAGTCCCACAAACTCTGTATCTATATTTGAGGTTAATAGATTTATATCTGTCACACCTAAATCTTTAAGAATCTGAGCACCAATTCCATACTCTTTTGCCTGCTCTTTTGAGATAGTCTTAGTATCTAAAAATATTAAAACTCCACCATTCTCTTTGAGATACTCTAGTGACTTTTTCATATTATTAAAACGGCTAGAGTTTAAAATCAAATCAACATCTAAACCTATATTATGAAACTTTACATTAGATATTGAATTAATATCTCCAAACTTAATCACCTTATGAACTCTACCTAAATGGTCTTCATAGTTGATTTTTTTAACTCTTAAACCCATAAAATCTATCTCATTCTCTTTTAGACGAACTATTAACTTCTCATTTGCTAAACGGTACTCTACTAAATCTGATATATATACTATTGGAATATTATGTTTTTTAGAAAAAATCTCCAAATCATCATGTCTTGCCATTGTGCCATCATCTTTAATTATCTCACATATAACTCCAACAGGAGCAAGACCTGCCAATTTACATATATCAACAGAGCCTTCTGTATGTCCTGTTCGGACTAAAACACCACCATCTTTAGCAATAAGTGGGAAAATATGCCCCGGACGAACAAAATCTTCACTTGTGGTTAAAGGGTTTGCCAATTTAGAGATACAATCATCTCTCTCAATGGCTGATATTCCTGTATCTGCTGTTGCTGAATCAATTGATACAGTAAATGCTGTCTCATGGTTAGATACATTATTATCTACCATAGGAAGAAGATGTAACTTTTTAGCAATAGATTTAGTTACAGGTGTACAGATGAGTCCTCTTGCCTCTTTTGCCATAAAGTTAACAAGTTCTGGAGTAGAAAATGTTGCTGCATAGACTAAATCACCCTCATTCTCTCTATCCTCATCATCCATCATAATAACCATACGACCCTTTTTAATCTCATTAATAGCAGTCTCAACTCTCTCTATTGCTTTTTTAAACATAAATTCTATTTCCCTTTTTTTAATTAATATAAACTAAAATGCCTTTAATTTAAACACTTTAAAGATAAATTATACTATTTTTTATCTATAACCCTTGACATTTAGAGTAAATTTCTCTATAATTCCGTCCACACAAAATAATGTGTAACATCTTTTGGGGTATCGCCAAGCGGTAAGGCCACGGTTTTTGGTACCGTTATTCGGGGGTTCGAATCCCTCTACCCCATCCATAACTATCGCGGAATAGAGCAGTTCGGTAGCTCGTCGGGCTCATAACCCGAAGGTCAGAGGTTCAAATCCTCTTT
>WGAM01000076.1 GCA_015494795.1 Campylobacterota bacterium | reverse complement strand
CTAAATCTGGTATCTTTTTTGCTCCAAAAAGTAGTACTACTATTGCTAAGATAACTAGTAACTCTGGCATACTTGGCATTCCCATTTACATTTCCTTTGACTGTTTTATCTCATAATGTGAGATTTGTTTAAGAGATTATACTAATATTTTTTTAATTTAAAGTTTATATCTAACTATTTTCCCAATTAAGTATAAGTTTTTCTAGCTCATGTTTACTTAATTTCAATCTTGAAGCATTTGAGATAGTAGCAAATTCATTAGAGGCTCTCTCTATCTCATCATTAATAATAACAAAGTCAAACTCAGAGATTGCCTTAATCTCCTCTTTTGCATTTTTTATTCTATTTTCTATTATTGACTTTTTATCAGTAGAACGAGAGTATAATCTTCTCTCTAACTCACTAAGAGTTGGAGGTGTAATAAATACTGAAGTTACTATATCACCAATTTTTGCTCTTACTAATCTATGACCCTGTATATCTATATCAAATATTACAAGTTTACCACTCTTTAGAGCCTCTTTTATAGGATTTAGAGATGTTCCATAATAGTTTCCATGAACTATTGCATACTCTAAAAAAGCACCTGCTTTTATATCCTCTTTAAACTCCTCTTTAGAGACAAAGTGGTAATCAACTCCATCTCTCTCCCCCTCTCTTGGCTCTCTAGTGGTAGTCGATATAGAGAAGTAGTAATCTCCAATCTTACCACTAGCACTCTCTATAATAGTACTTTTCCCTGCACCACTAGGACCAGATAGGACTAATATTGCTCCACCCATTAGACCTCTTTTGGGAACTCTATTGTAATATGGATTTTAGTTCCTCTAAGTAGTTGTCTAAGCTCCTCTATTGGAAGAGAGCCTACAGTATCTTTAAATACTTTTTTCATTACTTTATCTTTTTTATTATTTTCAGATTTTATCTCTTTATCTTTTTTAATATTCATAGCAATAGATGGAGCTGTAGGAGTCATTACATCATCAAGAGATAGATTTTTATCTGAAGGCTCTTGGCTATCTAATAGAGACTTAATATTAAGTATCTCCTCTTTGTCTAATACTTTAGTATCTTTTGGAGTCTCTTTTTTCTCTTTGAATTTAACTTCATTACTACTCTCTATATCTAAATCTAAAACATTATCTTTATCTATAATTTTAGTATCTTTTTGACTCTTCTGTTTCTCTTTAAACTCAATATTATCACTACTATCTAAATCTAAAACCCCATTTTTAATATCTTTACTACTACCTTTATCTAAACTAAATAGTTCACTGCTATCATCTTTTTTATTATCTAATTCAAATAGTTCATTTTTACTAATAGGCTCTTCTTTATTATTTTTAATTAATAAATCATCTTCTAAATTTAACTTGTCCTCTTTTTTAGAATTTTTAGGAGTGATAGGCTTAGAAGCTTTTAGCTCTTTTAATAACTCCTCTTCACTCCCTTTTAAAATATTATATTTTTTATCTTCTTTAATCTCAAGGGGTTCCAAATCATCTTTTTTTGTGGATATAAGCTCATTTAGATTTAAATACTCCTCTTTTGGTTGAGTATCTTTATGCTCCTCTTCATCTAACTCCATTTTTGCTTCACGAAGTATAGATGATACCTCTGATGGTAGGAATGGCTTTAATATTGTATAGTTAAATATATCATCTATATTATCTTTATCATCTTGTGTATAGAATATTACTCTTCTTTTTATATTTGAATTTTTTAAGAGAGTTAAAATCTCTTGACTCAATAATTCTGCATCTACAAAAACTATATTATAATTACTATTTTTTAAATCTGCTATATCTCTAATCTCATCTAAAGGAACACTCTCTTTTCTTGCACTAAGTGCAGTTAATCGTGATACAACTGGATTACTATTTATTAATAATATTTTCATTTATATTCTCCAAATTTAGTAACGGATTGACAATTTTAGTATAATTTCTGTTTAATGTAGTTTAATTAAATGTCCATATTCTTAAAACTATTAAAAACTATAAAAAACAGTATTGGTTATAACCACCAACCTTTAAACCATACTAAATAGTTATCTACATACCACTTAGCAATCTCATATCCAGTAAGTACAGGATAGTATGCTAAAAATAGAGATAGAACTATAGTTAAATATAGATATAGAATTTTTTCTCTATTAATGAGTTCTTTAAATAGATATATTATAGATAACATCATAAAAGGAACTGCATAGTAGAAGTGATATATAAACATTAATCTTCCTACAAAAATATATGGTAGATATAGTCCTAAAAAAGCAGATAGAATAAAGGCTACCTCTAGCTTTCTATATCTTATAAGAGAGTATATTAAATAGAATATTCCAACTACTCCAACCCAAAATATTGCAGGATTTCCAAATACTGTAATAGATGTAAATCTATCTCCTACTATTTTTCTATAGTAACACATTGGTCTATAGTCAATAATCCAACTCCACCACTCAGAGCTATATGGATGTGTAGCTTTTAGAGCAGTGTGATATTTATACATATCTATTTGATATTTGATAATATTAGAAAAACTATTATTCTCCATATATATATAAAATGTTAAATAGTATATTCCAACTCCAACTATAATATAACTTAATACTCCATATAGAATTAATCTATATCCTCTAAATTGCTCTTTAAGAGGATATTTTGATATTAATAGATATATAGAGATTAATATAAATCCAAGTGATGCAAATACAGCAGACCACTTAATAGCACTCGCTAATCCAAAAAATATACCACTTATTAGTAATAGATATAGTCTCTGTTTTAGTATAAATCTATATAGAAAGTAGTATGATAGTAATACAAATGTAACTCCAAATGTATCAACAATAGCAAGTCTTGTTTGAGTCAAGTGCATAAAACTATATGTAATTAGTAGTGCAGAGCTAAAGGCATATAGATAATTTTTGAAGATTAATAGAGCTAAATAGTAGATAACTACTATCATTAAAGCACCAAATAGCACATTAATAAATCTCCACCCGTATGGTGTCATCTGAAATAGTTTAATCCCTTGACTAATAAGAGCTTTTCCTAAGAATGGGTGAGTTGTCTCATATATTCTTAGTTTATGTAGTATCTCATAGGCTGTTCTCCCAAAATATATCTCATCAAAAAACATTCCCCCATAATATGATGTATCTACTTTAATATCTGTTTCATCATTTACTCTCTTAGCATATCTAGTGGTATATGGGATTGTCCGATTTCTATCTATAAATCGTATCTCTCCAATAGTTGCATCACCCTTAGATACCAAAATTCCTATTTTAGATGTCTTGATATTAATCTTTTCACAGTTCCAACGAAATGAGTATGGAAAATTTTTATCATACTTATAAAATCTTCTCCATTTACCATTTTCAAAAGCACCCAATCTAAATTTAACATTTCTATCAATTCCCATATAGTAGCATAGCTTATCTACTCTCTGCTCCCTTTTTAAATCAAATATTATCTGTTTTGCATTTGTATTTATATCAATCTTCTCAAATGTTTGAGGTGCATCTTTTGAGCCAAGATGATAAAATGAGTAGAAGAGAAAACTAACTAGCAATATTAGTAGTAGAGGAGGTTTTATAATAGTTCTCTTTTTCATAAATCTAATAGAGTTATATATTAAAAAGAGAGTTAAAATTATAGGAATGGCTAAATATGATATAGATATATTATTAGCATAGATTAATATAAATAGTAGAAGAGGTATAGTTGATATTGTCTGTAGAGTTAATAGTTGTCTGCTGTTCATTCTTTAATTCTTATATATAAAGTTGTGTTATTTTAACAAAAAAATCTTATAGTTCTTTATTATATATTGTAACTGTTCTCATTTTTGCCCCCTCATCTAAGCAGGATATAGTATGTTTTGTAGGGGTTAAATATCTATATATCTTATCTCCAGATTTAGCTACAATTGGAGTTTGATTATCTATTAGCCAATATATAGTTGAGTTTGCCTCAAACGAGTAACACTGCAACATAGTTTTTTTAAGCTCATTTGGTAATAATCTATTATATATATATCTTTTACTATTAATAGGGTTTGTAATTAGAGGTTTATACTCTAGCCATTTATTATAACATCTATGGTTAGATAGCTCTTTTATAGATTTTATCTCTCCACTATCTATTAGATATGATAATACCTCTGCTCTCATAGCAGAACATGGAGTATTTAATTTAACTCCTTCTATTATATTATCAGTTACTCTATTTTTACACTTATCTATTATAATGCTATCTTGACATATCTTTTTCTTAATAACTCCTTTTGGTCTTATAAACCAACTATTATCTTTTAGAAGTTTAAAAATCTCAAATAGAGTTGGTGATGAGGTATATAGTCCTGTAGCATAAATACCATGATATGATTTAGTAGATTTCCCTGAGAAATTTCCATACCAAACACCAACTGTATATTTAGGAGTATATCCCATAGTTAACATATCTTTAGCATGTGCTGATGTACCTGTCTTAAATGCCACTTTTGGCATATCTTTTATAAACTCCCAATATGAAGAGAACTCAACTCTTGGTGCATCTGCTAATATATTACTAATTAGATAAGATGACTCTTTAGTTAAAATTCTCTTTTTAGGATACTCTTTTCTTAATATATAGCTAGATTTCTGAAATACTCCTCCATTTGCTAAAGATGCAAAGAGTTCACCATTATTTATTAGGGGTAATCCCCAACCACCAAGAGCTAAGGAGCTACCATAATAGCTTTTGGCTCTATTGAGTGAAGATATATTTGCCTCTTTCAGTATAGAGTAGAGAGAGTCATCTTTTAGTAGTCTATCTAATTCAACTGCTGGAATATTTAGAGAGAATTGAAGAGCCTCTGAAGCTGTAACCTCTCCTAGATACTTTTTAGAGTAGTTAGTTGGTTTATATCCATCAATAAATAGTGGAACATCATATAACTTTTTTAGGGGAGTAATAAGCCCTTTCTCTAATGCTTTAGCATATATAAATGGTTTTAGAGTAGAAGCTGGTGATATTAAAGCTCTTACTCCATCATTTTGCCCTCCATGTTTAGAGTCATAAAAATCTTGTGAGCCAATATATGCTAATATCTCCATATTAGAGTTATCAATAATAATAGCAGAACCGTTATATATACCATACTTTTTTAACTCTTTAATTCGAGAATAGATAATCTTTTGAACTCTATTTTGAAGAGTTAAATCTATTGTTGTATTTACCTCATCTCCACTATTAATATATCTACTTAGATGAGGTATCTTATCTGGAAGTGGTCTAATATTAACCTCTATATTCTCATTTTTTGCCTCTATATACTCCTTTTTATTTAAAATATTTAATCTATAGAGTCTATCTAATAGTCTATTTTTAGCTCTATTTATATCTCTACCCCTTTTAGGTCTATTTCTATTTGGATTTTTAGGAATAGATGTAAGATATGCTATTTGAGATAGTGATAGAGATGATGGAGGAAGATTAAAATATTTAAATGAGGCTGATGCAAATCCTTCAATATTTCCACCATAAGGGGCATTATTTAGATATAGATTTAATATCTCATCTTTAGAGTATCTTATCTCTAGTTGAATAGCCTGAAATATCTCTATTAACTTTTGAGTAAATGTTCTTTTTTTATGGTGCATCATTCTTGCTAACTGCATAGTAATCGTTGATGCTCCAATCTTATGTGAATTTATTATATTTGAGTATATTGCTCTAAATATAGATAATATATTTACTCCAAAATAGTCATAAAAATATCTATCTTCATATCCTAATACAACTCTCTTTATATCTAAATTTATTTCATCTTTTTTAATTGCTATTCGCAAATATCCATCACTACTCAATTTTACTGTTAAGAGTTTGTGGTTTCTATCATATATAATAGTTGATTTTGGTTTATATAGTCTAGTTGTATCTAATGGATATAGATAATTTAGAATTAGAAATATAGATACTATAATTAAAATAGAGAGAGGTAGTAATTTTAAAATTACTTTTTTTTTATACTATAATTTATCATTTAACCAATTAATAAGTCCTTGAGTAATCTCTTTAAAGCTAAAAATCCTCTTACCATTATTAGATTTCATAAAATTTTGGGCATCTTGACGACACAAAAACCATAAATACTATAAGTATCTATAAGTTTATTTATTAGAGAGAAACCCTAAATGGTGTGGTCGTGATACCTCTAGCAACTAATAAGTTTATAATAAAATTTTCACTGACTACTTTTCTTAAAATCCCAATAGCTCCATTAATATCAGAGTTAATATATCTACTTGTTTTATGAAGTTGGTCATTAATTTTTTGATTACGCTTGTGTGTAAGAGAATTTATTTTATTTGAAGTACCTTTATTACCAATACATGACATCATTTTAGCTTTTGTTTTGTTATAAAACTGATTAATAGACTTAACAATCTTGCCGTTTATAATAAAAGGTTGTAAACCTATATTATTGAATGAGGTT
>WGAM01000075.1 GCA_015494795.1 Campylobacterota bacterium | reverse complement strand
GTTTAAATATACTCCCTTATAGGGTTTGAAACTATCTTCTCCACAAACAAAATCTTCATTGTCTATAGTTTAAATATACTCCCTTATAGGGTTTGAAACAACATAATGCAGACGGAACAACTACAGTTACTAAGTTTAAATATACTCCCTTATAGGGTTTGAAACTAATAAAAGTAGCTGTAGAAGATGGCGTAAAAAGGTTTAAATATACTCCCTTATAGGGTTTGAAACTCCAGAGAGAGGCAGTATCTGGTGAGAGTCCAAGTGTTTAAATATACTCCCTTATAGGGTTTGAAACCCAGAAACTTCCATCAATATCGTCATCGTATCTCATGAGTTTAAATATACTCCCTTATAGGGTTTGAAACACATTGACCTGTTTGGATAGTTGTCGAAGAACCATAGTTTAAACATACTCCCTTATAGGGTTTGAAATATCTAGTCAATAAGATAATTTAGCCAATTTAATATATAATATTATATGTAAACATTAAGGCTTATAATGAAAATATATAATGGTGAAGATAGACAAGAGAGAAGAAAAAAACGGTATATTATACCAATTATTTATACATTGGCTGAGATAACTCTTACTTGGCTACTAATATCTATTGTTATGATAGATTTTAATATCTATAGATGGAGTATTTGGGGAAAATTAATATTTTCTATTGCAGTTATATACTCTATATATAAAATGATTTTAATTTATAAAAGACAAAAAAACTATAAAAGTGATTAATTTTATTTAATGGTGACCCCTAGGAGACTCGAACTCCTGTAACATGGATGAAAACCATGGATCCTAACCGCTAGACGAAGGGGCCATTAAACATAAAAGGAGAAAATACAAACTTGAAAATGGTGACCCCTAGGAGACTCGAACTCCTGTAACATGGATGAAAACCATGGATCCTAACCGCTAGACGAAGGGGCCATTAACAACTTGTGGACGAAATTATAACGAATTAACCTTAAATAAATATTAAACAGATATGAAAAAAATATTTTTTTTAATTTTGTGATATACTTTCTAAAAAAGGACTTGAAGGCTATGTTAAAGAAAATAGTATTAAATATTATACTACTATTAATAAGTGGTTGTAGTAGTAAAAATATTGTAAAAGAGAAAAATCAAGAGAGTGCTTTTATAATATTAAAGACTCCAAAGATAAAATATGCTGATATGGGTTTTATATATAGAAGTGACTCTTTTGTAAAGGTGGAGATTTATCAGATGGGACAAGCTATAATGAGTTTAACTATAAATGGTATGAATATATGCCTATCTACTCTTAAGTGTATGGAGAAGAGAGATTTTAATAAGGAGATGTTAATATCATCTTATCCAGATACACTTTTAGAGAATATATTTAGAGGAAAACCTATATTTAAAGGTAAAAATTTAAAGAAAAATAATAATGGATTTACTCAAAATATAGAAGATAAAGATAAATATAGTATAAGATATAGAGTTAGTGGAGATAATAAAATATTTCGTGACACTAAAAATCATATAAAAATTGAGGTAAAGATTAAATGAAATTTGTAGGGGCGCATGTAAGTGCTAGTGGAGGGGTATTTAATGCTCCACTTAATGCAATGAAGATTGGAGCAAAAGCATTTGCTCTATTTACTAAAAATCAGAGACAGTGGGTAGCAAAACCTTTTAGTAAAGAGATTATAGATAAATTTAAGAAGAATTTAGAAAAATCTGAAATATCTCCTAAATATATATTGCCACATGATAGTTATCTTATTAATCTTGGAAGTCCAGATATTGAAAAACTTAAAAAATCAAGAGATGCATTTATTGATGAGATAAAAAGATGTGAAGAGTTAGGTTTAGAGCTTTTAAATTTTCACCCTGGTAGTCACTTAGTCAAAGTAGGAAAGAGAGACCCTGAGTATCATAATAAAATTATGGAAGCAGAGTTAAAAGCACTTGACCTCATCGCACTATCTCTAAATATGGCAATAGATGCCACTAAAGATACAAGAGTAAAGTTAGTTATAGAGAATACAGCAGGACAGGGGACAAATTTAGGGTATAGATTTGAACATCTAGCACATATTATAGATAATATAGAAGATAAGAGTAGAGTTGGTGTCTGTTTAGATACATGCCATACATTCAGTGCAGGGTATGATTTACGAACAAAAGAGGCTTATGAAGAGAGTATGAGTGAGTTTGATAGAGTTGTGGGGTTTAAATATCTCTCGGGTATGCATATTAATGACTCAAAAGCAAAACTTGGAAGTAGAGTTGATAGACACCACTCATTAGGTCAAGGTGAGATTGGGTGGGATACATTTAGATTTATTATGAATGATAAGAGAATGGATAATATTCCACTAATTTTAGAGACTATTGATAGTAGTATATGGGATAGAGAGATAAGAGAGTTATATAATTTGGTAGATTAATAGATGAATTTAGATAATAATAGTTTACAAAAGAGGCTAGAAAATGCAACATCTACATTTAAGAACTTTATAACAAATCAAGGAGAGAATACCCTAGAAAGAAAACTACATAATATTTTAGAAAAAGAGCATATTAACTATATTGATTTTTTAATTGGATATTTTAGAATTACAGGTTTTAATAAGATAGCCAACTATTTAGATGGAATTAAAGAGGCTAGAGTATTAGTAGGTATTAATATTGATAGAGCTACATTTGAAGCTAATAGTAGAGCTAAAAATATAGCTACATTAGCTAATGAACAGGCTAAGATTTTTAATGATGAGATTAACGAAGATAAGTACTCTAGTATAGATTTATTGGTCTATTTACTCTCCCAAAAAGATAAATTGCATATTAGAGTCGCTCCAAATAATAATATTCATGCGAAACTCTATATTGTAAGAGATACCAAAGAGCCTTATGAAGATGTTGTAGGTAGTGTAATTATTGGTTCATCAAATTTAACACATAATGGATTAATTGGTAATTTTGAAATAAATACACAACTCAATAGAGCTACAGAGATAGATGAAGCAATAAAGATATTTAATATATTATGGGAGCATTCAGAGGAGTTAACGCTTAAAGATGTAGAGGAGAGTTTTATTCCAAAATTTAAAAACTACTCTAAACATACCAATAGACTTACCCCTTACAAACTATATATAAAACTCCTTATAGAACATTTTGGAGATAGAATAGATTTTATAGATGATAAAGATATTTTTGTGCCAGAACACTATAAAAAGCTCTCCTATCAAGTAGAGGCTGTCAATTATGGAATAGCCAAATTAAAAAAACATAATGGATTTTTTCTCTCTGATGTGGTGGGGCTTGGTAAAACAGTTATTGTTGCAATGCTCATTAAAAAGTTGGAAAGCACATTTAAAAAGAAGAGAGTTCTAGTAGTTATTCCTCCTGCTGTACGCACTCAATGGGAAGATACTTTTAAAGAGTTTAGTATAGATTGTTGTGATATATGCTCTTTAGCAAAACTCTCTTCGGTTATAAGTAGTAAGTATAAAATGGTTGTGGTTGATGAGTCACACAAATTTAAAAATAGAGAGTCTCAACGCTACAAACAACTCTATAAAATATGCCTAAATAAAAAGGTTATTTTACTCTCTGCTACACCTCAAAACAATACTCCAAGTGATTTATATAACCAAATAGCACTTTTTCAAAATGTTAAAAACTCTACACTTCCAAATTGTAAAAATCTACAAAACTTTTTTCATCAAAAAGGGAAGGAGTATAAAGATATTATTAAAAGTTCTAAAATAGATGAAAAGAAGTTAAAGAGCCTCTCTGAAGAGATAAGAGATAATATTTTAAGAACAGTTATGATACGCCGTACACGATATGATATACAACATCATGATATGTATAAAACAGATATAAAATCTCAAGGGCTTACTATTCCAGAAGTAGAAGAGCCTAAAGAGCATACCTATCAATTAAAGGGTAAACTTGCTAAAGTATTTAAAGATACGGCTACTAAAATTAGTGAAGAGTTAGAATATTCAAGATTTAATCCATTGTCATATTTAACAGATGAAGCTAAAAATAGATATTATCCAAATGAGAGTAAAAATATCTTTGAGAAAAACCCACTCTCTGGAATTATGAAGACTCTATTAATCAAACGATTTGAAAGCTCATTTTCTGCCTTTAAAATCTCTATAGAACGACATAAAAAGCGATATAAAAAATTTATAGAGGATTTTGAAAAAGATATTGTCTATGTAGGAGAGAAAGCTACATATATTTTAGATTATGATGAAGAGCGTGATGGTGATTATGATGATTTTATAGAGAATGCTATAAAAATTGGTAGAGTTAAAAAGTTATGTAGAGCTGATTTTAAAAAAGATTTTGAAAAGGATTTAAAAGCTGACTATAAAATATTTAAAGAGCTTGTTGCTACATGGAAAGATATAGATAAAGACCCAAAACTAGATAAGTTCAAAGAGGTTTTAGCAAAAGATAAAGATAAAAAGGTAGTTATCTTTACAGAGTCTGTAGATACACTAGAGTATCTACAAAAGAAATTGAAATCTAAGGATTTAGACCCAAAAAAAATACTCTTTATCACAAGTCAAAACCGAGAAGAAAAAAAGCAGATAATAAAAGAAAATTTTGACGCTAATTACACCAAACAAAAAAATGACTATAATATTATTATAACAACCGATACTCTAGCAGAAGGTATAAACCTACATAGAAGTAGTATTATCTATAACTATGACATTCCATGGAACGCTACTAAAATGATACAGAGAATAGGTAGAGTTAACCGTATTGGAACAAAAGCTAGTAGAGTATATATTCACAACTTTAAACCAGCTGTAGATATTGAAAAAGTTATTAAGCTATCTAAAAAAGCATTTATAAAACTTCAATCCTCTCATACAATGATGGGAGAGGACAATAAAATATATACTAAAGATGAAGAGGTAAGCTCTGTAAATCTATTTAATGTCTATAAACAGGAGTCTCAAGAGAGAGATAAAGAGTTAGATTATCTTGAAGAGTTAAGAGAATTTAGAGATAAAAATCCTAAAGAGTTTAAAAAGATAGAAGAGTTAAAAGAGGAGTTAAGTTTAACACGACAATCCCAAAAAGAGAGTGCTTATGTAGTTTTAGATATTAATGGAAACAAGAGTTATGTTTATGTAGATGAGAATAGTGTTAAACCTATATCATTTATAGAGATAGCAGAGGCATTTAAACCAAAAGTTGATGAGGTTATATTAGAAAATAATAAAGAGGAGATAGAACTATTTTTAGAAAAGGCTATTGACCACTTTAAAAAAGAGAAGAAAAAAGAGCAACAAGATAGAGCAGAGCAAAAAGTAGATAGAGCAGATGAACAAAAGGCTCTTATATATCTTGAAGAGTGGTATCAAAATGATATGATAGATGATGAGATTTTTTATAAATTAGAAGATATTATAGTTAATAGAGGCGATATTTTAATGGCTAAAGAGATTATTAAAATTACCTCATCTAAAAAAGATATTTCAAAAGAGCTAAAAAAGCTACTTCTTAACTATAAACCTATTGAAAAAGAAGAAATTAAACTAGAGATAAAAGAGATAATAACAGAGCTATTTAAAGGGAAAAAATGAGTTTAGAGTTATTAGAAAAATCATATTCACAAGAGAGATTTGAGGCATTTTTAAAAGAGGTTTTTAATTTTGAAGCGATTGACAGTCGTTTTAAAAAAGAGGGTTTAAGAGAGCAAGATTTAAAACATATTGACTCCTATAAATATATTGGTAGAACCAAACGGTTAGCAGATAAATCTCATTTGGGATTTTTTGTATTTAAATCTAAGAGTAAAAATATAGAGAAAAAAAGAGTAGGATTTAATGAGGTTATTCCTACTCTTACTAGAAAATATATCGTTACTCATGCTTTAGTTGCTATCTATCATGAAGAGAGTGATGTTTGGAGGCTCTCTTATGTTTCGTTTAATCTTAAAGATGGAAAACAGACCATAAACACAAGTCTAAAAAGATACACCTATGAGTTGGGAAAAGATATACCTGTTAAAACAGCTAAAGCTCAAATAGGAGAGTTGCTTGATAATAAAATAACTAAAGAGCTTTTAGAGAGAGTCTTTTCGGTTGAGAGACTAAATGATAGATTTTTTGCTGACTATAAAAGGCTTTTTGAGAAGTTAAATGGTTATCTTATTGAAAATAACTTTTCTAATTTTCAAAGAGAGAAATCAAATATAAGAGCCTTTAGCAAAAAGCTTTTGGGGTGTATTACTTTTTTATACTTTTTGCAAAAAAAGGGTTGGCTTGGAGTTAAAAAAGTTTGGGGAGACGGAGATAAAGAGTTTTTAAAGACAACTTTTGAAAATAGAGATAAAGATAAAAACTTCTATGAAGAGTATCTAACCTCTCTATTTTTTAAAGCTTTAAGCCAAAAAAGAGAAAATGACTATTTTGAACTCCTTGATTGTAAAATTCCATTTTTAAATGGTGGTCTCTTTGAGAAAAAAGAGTTTGATAGTGAGTTTTTAATGATAGATGACTCTCTATTTCAAGATATATTTCAAACACTATCACAATATAACTTTACAATTATAGAAGATACTCCACATGATAGTGAAGTAGCTATTGACCCAGAAATGTTGGGAAAAGTCTTTGAGAATTTATTAGAAGAGAACTATAAAAGTGGGAAAGGGGCATTTTATACACCAAGAGAGATAGTTCACTATATGTGTAAAGAGTCTATCTATGAGTATTTAGTAACTAATGACAAGGAGAACAAAGAGGCAATTAGAGAGCTTGTCTTTAATGGAGTAGTAACTCCCACCATAGATAAAAAAACAATAAAAGAGAAGATAAAAGCTATTAAAATTCTTGACCCTGCCATTGGTTCAGGTGCTTTTCCTATGGGGCTTTTGAGTGAGCTTATTCACATCTTAGAAACCATAGATGATAAACTAGATGTAGTACAAGAGAAGATAGATATTATTCAAAATAGTATTTATGGTATAGATATTGACCCATCTGCTGTCGAGATTGCACAGTTGCGTTTTTGGTTGAGTATTGTGGTTGATGAGAAGATACCTAGAGCGTTACCAAATCTTGATTTTAAGATTATGATAGGTAATAGTCTTCTTGAAACCATTGATGCAGAAGACCCACTTAAACCAAGAAGAGGATTAAATGAGAAATTAAATGGTTTAACTAAAATTTTCAAAGAGTTTTACTCTGCTCATAATGACGATAAAAATCAGCTACGAGTAACTATTTCAAAAGATTTAAAAGTTATTTTTAAACCTATTTCTAAAAAATATTCAAATCAAGTAACCATGCAAGATACTAAAAAAGATATTGATAATAGATTTAAGGCTAGAAATATCTCAAATATCTTTAAACAACTTACTATCACAGGTTTTAGTGATAAAATCTTTCTATACAAACTCTTTTTTAAAGATGTTTTAGATAATGGTGGATTTAATATTATTATAGGAAACCCACCCTATCTAAGAGTACAAGGAATAGATAAAGAGGTCTCATCACAATATAAACAGCAGTTTAAAAGTGCTACAGGAAGTTATGACCTCTATGTTCTTTTTGTAGAAAAAGGATTATCTCTATTGGCTAAAGATGGAATATTAAACTATATCATGCCTCATAAATGGATAAACAGTGCTTTTGGAAAAGGTTTAAGAGAAGTTTCAAAAGATAATCTTTTAAAATTTATCTCTTTTGGTGCATATCAAGTTTTTAATGCCTCTACTTATACTTCATTGGTATGGTTCAAAAAGAGCAAAGTAAAAACTCTAAAGTATATAGAGAGCAATAGAGATTTGACGACCAATATAGAGTTAGAAAAGTATCTATTTAATTTAAAAGATAATGATTATACAAATATAAAAAATAGTGAACTTACTAAAGAGAGTTGGGTATTTACCGATAAAAAGACTTATGAAGTTTTACAAAAGATAAATAGACACCCTTTAAGGGTTAAAGATGTTTTTGAAAAGATATTCACAGGATTACAAACAAGTAAAGATAGTGTCTATTTTTTAAAAGATTGCAAGATTAGAGACAATTTAGTATCTGCCTATTCAGATGAGTTAAAAAAAGAGATAACCATAGAAAAAGGATTGGTTAAACCTCTTTTAAAAGGTGATGATGTTCATAGATATGAGAAGTTAAAAACAGATAAGATGGTTATTTTTCCTTATTATATAGAAGAAGATAAGGCTGTTTTATATAGAGAAGAAGAGTTAAAAGAGAAATTTCTAAATGGATATAAATATCTTAAAGAGTGTGAAGATATTTTAAGGGGTAGAGAGAGAGGAAAATTAAAAAATGATGATTATTGGTTTAGATATATTTATCCTAAGAATTTAACTTTATTTCAATATGAAAAATTACTTACTCCTTATTTATCTTTAGGTAGTCAATTATCTTATGATAAATATGGAGAGTTCTATGGAAATACAAAATGTTTTGGATTAATAAAAAAAGTATCTATAAAAGAGAGCTATAAATTTTATTTAGCTCTTTTAAACTCTAAACTTATGTGGTTTTTTATTAAAAATACAAGTTTAGTTTTTAGTGGTGGATATTATACATATAATACTAAAGTGTTAGAACCTTTCCCTCTACCAAAAATAGAAAATTTAGAAGATACTAAGCCTTTTGAGGTTTTGGTGGATTATATTATATCTGCAAAAGAGCAAAATCTAAACTTAGAGGCTTCACTTTTTGAGTCTGTGATAGATGGTATGGTTTATGATTTATATTTTAAAGAGGAGATGAAAAAAGGGGACTCTTTTATTAGTGATGAGGTTGCTAAAGTTATAAAAGAGTTTAATGGTAAAAAAGATATGATAGAAGAGATGTATAAAATTTTTAAAGAGAATAAAAGAATAGAGAGAGGTTTAGATAATAGAGAGAATATAGAGTTGGTTAAAATTATAGAGAGAGATAAAAAATAAATTTAGAGAGGTGAAAAATTTACTTATTTATTACAAAAGAGAGTGGAAGATTAGATAAAATATTAACTAAAGAGATTAATGAGAGTAGAAATCAGGTAGAGCAACTTATAAAAGAGGGTTTAGTAACTATTAATGGCAAAATAGTTAAAAAGGCAGGTTATAAGTTATCTATTGGAGATGAGGTTAGATACTCATTTAGAGAGTTTAAGAGTAGAGAGAGAGTTATCGTTGATTTTGATATTGATATAATATATGAAGATGACTATATAATGGTTATAAATAAACCAGCAGGGGTTGTTGTTCACCCTGCACCATCTGTAAAGGGGGCTACAGTTGTAGATTGGTTAAAAAATAGAGGTGTATCTCTCTCTACAATATCAGGAGAGGAGAGGCATGGTATAGTTCATAGAATAGATAGAGATACAACTGGGGCTTTAGTTATTGCTAAAACAAATGAGGCTCATAGAAAATTATCTCTTCAACTACAAGATAAGAGTATGGGAAGATACTACTTAGCAGTTATTGATTATCCTCTAAAAGAGAGTGGAGTTGTAGATAGACCAATAGGTAGAAGTCGTAAAAATCGTCTAAAGATGGATATAGTTCCTAATGGAAAGGTGGCAAAATCTGCATTTTGTAAACTTATAGAAAGTGACGCAAATGTGGAGTTGATAGCAGTAAAACTCTTTACAGGACGAACTCACCAAATTAGAGTTCACTTAAATAGCTTAGGGAGACATATATTAGGTGATGTTTTATATGGATTTAAGAGCAAAAAAGATACAATCAAGAGAGTTTTATTACACGCTTATAAACTATATTTAATACACCCTATTACGGGTAGAGAGATGGAGTTTATAGCCCCACTATTTCCTGATATGAGAGATTTTTTATATCAGAGATTTGATAAAGGAGAGATTGATGAGAAGATTAACCCTAATAGTATTAATAGGCTCTTTAAATCTATTACTAACAGGTTGTAATCCTGCTACTATGGTTAACTATCAATTAGATAATAATCTACCTAAACTAAGTAAAGTAAAAGCTATCGCATCAAACACTTCTGTTGCATTTGAGTGGCAACCATTGGCTAGAGAGGGATTAGATGGAGTAAATATCTATCGTAGTAAGCCAAATATATATGCTAATAGCCAAACAAAACAGTTAACTAAAATCGCAACTATAAATAGCCCTTTTGTCTCTCACTATGTTGATACAGGACTACAACAAAATAGCAACTATACATATACATTTACTACAATTCAAGGTGAATTTGAGTCTCCTCATGGAAAGATTATTGATATAAAAACTCTCCCTCCTCTTCCTAAAATAACCTTTTTTCAAGGAGCTCAAAAAGCTTCTAATATTATTAAACTTATATGGAGACCTCACCCTGATGTAAGAGTCGATATGTATAAAATAGAGAGAAGTGTTGATGGGAAAAAGTGGACTTGGATTGGCTCTTTATATAATCGTATGATGGTTGAGTATTTAGATAAGTATGTGAAATCTGGACATAGATACAAATATAGGGTTACAGCTATAGGTTTTGATGATAGCTACTCAGTTCCAAGTAATATATTAACAATTAATGCAAGATAGGGTATTCTATGCCTCATATTACTGTTAAACCGTTTAATACCTCTATGTTAAAAAAAGAGTTATATAGAGATACAAAACTACTATTTAAAGCTATAGATTTAAGTAGTAGTGATGAACTTATAGCTGTAGAGGTTAAGAGTAGTAAGTTTCTACTTCATATTAAAAAGGGTAAAGAGAGTTGGCTTTTAAAATATGATAAAGTAACAAGACCATTAAATGTAAATCTAATAAAAAGAGCAATAGATGATATATCAAAAGAGTTAAATTTAGATATTTTAAACTCAAATATTACTATACATCATAATAGAGAAAAAATTGCTAATAGATATGAGAAGTCTATAGAAGATTTTATAAATATTAAATTTCCATTTAAAGAGGTATCAATTGAAGTTGGATTTGGCTCTGGAAAACATATCTTATATCAAGCATTAAATAATCCTAATGAGCTTTTTATTGGAATTGAGATACATACACCATCAGCAAAACAGCTATTAAGGCAGATAGAGTTAAAAGGGATTGATAATATTTGGGTTATAAACTATGATGCTAGACTCCTTTTAGAGATGATACCATCAAATAACATTCATAAGATATTTGTCCATTTTCCTGTGCCATGGGATAAAAAACCTCATAGAAGAGTAATATCATCTTCATTTCTTGATGAGTCTATGAGAGTTTTAAAAAAGGGTGGAAGATTAGAGCTAAGAACAGATAGCAATAACTACTTTTGGTACTCATTAAATACCTTTTTAGATAGAAATATTACAGCCATAGAGATACAAAAAAATATCTCATTAGAGATTACTAGTAAATATGAGGCTAGATGGTTAAAACAGGAGAAAGATATATATGATATATCTGTTACCTCGTTAGAAAAATCTAAAGATAGAGATTTAAATTTTAATTTTAATTTTAATGGAGTTAGATATAGTAACTCTATTATAGAAAGAGTCACTAAAAAACCTATACTATTTAGTGATTTTTTTATACATTTTGAGAGATTTTATAGGATAGATAAAAATAGTATTCTTATAAAAGTGGCATTTGGTAGTTTTAATAGAGCTGAGCAGAAATATATATATATTGGTAGTGAAGATAGTTACTACTTTGGATTAAATCCTGTAAAAAGTCCTACAAACTATAAAGCACATCTCAAAATTAAGGAGTATTTAAATGGCTAATATTATAGTAGCACAAAATCTCACACTCTCTTATGAGCGAGATGAAGAGATTATACAAAATGCCTCTTTTGTTATTGAAAAGGGTGATTTTGTATTTATTACAGGTCCTAGTGGTAGTGGTAAATCAACTCTTTTAAAATCATTTTATGGAAATATTAAACCTCAATCTGGAACTCTTTTAATGGGGGGGCTTAATATGAGTACCATAAAAAAGCCAAAACTACAAGAGTTGAGAAAACATTTAGGAATTATCTTTCAAGACTATAAACTTATAAATGAGTGGAATGTAGAGAGAAATGTGGTACTTCCTCTATGGATAGCAGGATATTCAAGTGAGGTACAAAAAACACAGGCAAAAAGACTTCTTCACCATGTAAAACTTAGTGGAAAAGAGCATAAATACCCTTTAGAGTTATCTGGTGGAGAACAGCAGAGAGTAGGAGTTGCTAGAGCTTTATCTAAAAATCCATTTTTAATATTAGCAGATGAGCCAACAGGAAATCTTGATGAGTACTCATCAAATGTTATTTGGGATTTACTAGAGAATGCTTGTCAGCAGTTAGAGACAACTGTAGTTGTAGTTACACATAAAATTCCATCTGTATTTAATATTCCATATAGACACTTTACAATTGATGAGTTAGGAGGAATATATGAGGTTCATTAAGAGTCATATCTCTCTAATATTTCCTATGGTCGCAATATTAATGGGATTGGAGTTTTTTATAGCATTTGATAGAACAACTAAAGGTTATGAAGAGAGCCTAAAAGATAGTTATGCAATGTTAGTTGTAGCTAAAGATGAGATGAGCATTGATGATTTTAGAGCATGGGATAAGCATATATATAAAGTCGCAGAGATTGAAAAGTCTAAAATTATAGATAAAGTTGATTTACCATTTAAATCATCAAATACTTTAAATATAGATAAAGATATGCCAAATTTCTACTCTATTAAACTTAATAAATATCTAAATAACAGAGAGTTAGAAGAGGTAAAGAGAAATATTTTAAAGAGTGATAGAGTTACAAGAGTAGAGACATTTGATACACTTCATAACTCAAACTATGGACTATTCTCTTCAATAAAACTAGCATTTCAGACATTTATTCTATTTATGACAATAATAGGCTTCTTTTTAATTATTAAACAGATGGAAGTTTGGAACTTTATGCACTCTGAGAGAATGAAAGTTATGGATATATTTGGGGCTTCTCTATTTTTAAGAAGTAAGGCTTTAATTATTATGGCTATAATAGATGCAATTATATCAGCCATAATAGCAAGTATAGTATTTTATACTATTCAAAATTCATGGGTTAAGGGTAACCATATAGCAATTCTTGAAGATAATATCAGTGGACTATTCTCTATTGATGATTTAATAACTCTCACATTTGCCTCTATTGTTATAGTATTAATAGCTGTATTTTTAGTAGTTATTAATGTAAAAGAGGAGTAAAATCCATTATGAAAAAAATAACTATCTTTCTTATTCTCTTCTCTCTTCTATTTAGTAGCTCTATTACTAATAAGATAAGAGAGCAAAAAAGAGAGCTTAGACTTAAACAGAAACAGTATAATAGAATGGATAAGAAGTTAGCTAAAATAGCAAAAGAGATTATTGATATAAAATCTAAAAATAGAATATTAAGTAAAAAACTGACTAGATTAGAAAAAAAAATTAGAAAAAGTCAATATATATATGATAATTTAACTAAAAAAAAGATAGATATAGATAAGAAATTATCTGAGTTAAATGATATAATTGAGGAGAAGCAGGATAAGTTTATTGCACTTGTGGCAGATAAATTTAGTATGGCTCTTGTCCTAGAAGAGTTAAAACAGCCAACAGCAAAATCTATAATACTTCAAGAGGCATATAAAGTTTATGCTAAAAAAAACAATAAAGAGATAGAGAAGTTAAAAAATGAGCTTGAGAAGTTAAATATTAAAGAAGATTTTCTAAAACAGGAACAAAAAAAATTAGAAGATAAGATTAATATATATAAGAAAGATAGAGATGAGTATAGAGCTAATATACAACAACAAGAGGAGATACTCCAAAGATTAGCTACCGATAGAGCTATATATAAAAAGAGGTTTAATGCTATTAGAGATGCTAGAAGAGCTTTACAGAAAAATTTAAATAGATTAAAAATTCTAAAAAGAGACAAAGATGAAGAGAGTTATAAAGAGATAAAAGTAGCTACTTCTCATAGAAATCATAAAAAAAGAGTTAAAGTAGCTAAATATAGAGGAGGAAAAACTATATCCCCACTAGAGGGTTCAAGACTTATTAAAAGGTTTGGAACATACATTGACCCTATCTATAAATTTAAGATATTTAATAAATCAATTACTCTAAAAGCTCCATATAAAGGTGCAAAAGTTAGAACTGTATTAGATGGTAAGATTGTATTTGCAGAAAATAGTGGTGGAATGTTGGGTAAAGTTGTAATTATTGCACACTCCAATAATATACATACAATTTATGCTAAATTATCAAGATTAGCACCAAATATTCAAGTAGGTAGAAGAGTATCTAAAGGCTCTATTATAGGTAAAGTAAATAGTACTTTAATGTTTGAGGTGACTAAAAATAATAGACATCTCAATCCATTAAAACTAATAAGACTTTAGATTTTTCTAACGACAATAGCTTCACTTAAAACTCTATTATTAAAATGGTCTCTACCCCACTTTTCACTTAAGTGAATTATCTCATAATCTTTAGAGAAAATCTCTTTTAATTCACCCTCTTTTAGTAAAAAGTTTCTATTTGATGGGATTTTAGTACTCTTACTATGCTCTTTAAAAGTCTCAAATATAAATATTCCATCTTTTTTTAGAGCCTTAAATATCTGTGGAAATAGAGAACGGTCTAAAAAGTATGTACAGACTATTAAATCATAAGAGTTCTCTTTTAGTCTATAGCTATCTAAATCCACCTCTTTAGTTTTTATATTCTTTATACCTTTTAGAGAGTCAAGAGCTAATGGGCTAATATCAATAGCCTCAACCATAAATCCCATTTTAGCCAAAAGTCTGCTATTTCTACCCATTCCACAAGCAATATCTAAAGCCTCTTTTCCTTTAGCTAAGTTAGCATAGTTTTTTACAACCTCAATAGTTTTAGTTGGGATTATACCATCACGATATTTTCTATCCCATCTTTTTTTATCTTCTATACTCATCTTTAGTAAATCGGATTAGCATAAGTTTCTGCTCGTTTTAACCACCCTTTTAGAAAGTGTCTCTCTGATGGCTTATTTTTAACTCTCTGTTGTAAAACAATCTTAGCAGCATTTGAGAACTCTTTTAGAGCTTGTGGACCTTTTTTAACTGGTCTCATAGTCTGAAGAACTTGAAGAAGTCCCCAACCTTGATTGTTATATTTTTCTGTCTCTTTTATACCTTTACCTTTAAAGTTAATATAGTCAATTAGAGGATACCAACCACCTTGCGTATTTGCTACTGCATTATAGTTATTTTTAATATAATCGACCTTATCTTTTGGAACATATTTTACAATCTCTGGAATTGAATCAACTACTCTATCAAAAAAGAATTTAGTCTGAAGTGCCTTTGTATTGAGGATAATATTCTCTAACTGTTTAAATCTATTATCACTCTTTCTAGCTCTTTCAAACTCTTTTTTATTTCTCCAAGGACAACCTCTATCTTTCTGCTCTTTAAGCCAATCTGGAATATCTACCTTATTATCTATATAATACTGTATCATATCTGGAAAAGTCTGGTCAAATTTCTGTGGCTCATCTTTTGGATACCATATAAAGTGTCCATATCCAAGTGATGCAAAATTTTCACTAGGTGACCAATACATTAAATATTTAGGATTTCCTCCTGTCTCATTTTTATATATCTGGTCAGCAATCTTATTTAACTCATATGGTGTAAGCTCTGGTCTTGTGATGTTTTGCTCTCGATATACATCTTTTTTTACAGTTTGTGTACACCCACTAAATAGTAGTAGTAGAGTAGCAATTACCATAGATAATTTTAAAAGTCTCATCTTATCTCCTTCTTTAATATATGTATAAATAACATAAGTTATTTTTATAATTATACTAAAAAATTATTAAACTGTTAAAGATTAAATTAAGTTTGAATTTATATATGATATTATATATTTAATGAAATTTTAAGGTAATAAAATTGTCTAATAGAAAAAATAGTTATGAAAATACCGATGTAACAGCTGGTGGTGGAGTTGAGTATGGCTCTGATATTCATGGAGTAGCAATTAGAACTAATCAGATTATATGGGATATGATAAAGATTTTAGATAAAAATGAGCTATTTGGTTTTCACTTTAAAGCTAAAATTGCAAAACATAAAACAGTTATTATTATGACTCATGAAGAGCAAGAGATGATAGATAGAGCAAAACGACTCTTAAGAGATTTTTCTGATATACCAGATATTGTCCTTAGAGGAAAGATAAAAAAGGAGAAGAAAGATAGTAAATTAATTAAATTAGTTGCTCTTATGGCAATAATTTCTCTAATAGGATTTATACTATTTGAGATAGGATTATATTTTTATAATCATCAATATATATTTCATCAAAAAGATTTAAAAGTAACTGATAGTAATGATACTGTAGTTGTAAAATTAGATGTAGCTAAACTTAAAGCTATAAAAGATAGCTTTGAGAGTCAAAATCAGCCAATAAAGCCTGAGATAATGAGTGCCTTAGATGTTACAACAGCAGTTATATCTGATATGGTTCCTCCTAGCAAAAAGGCTCAATATAGCTCCCAAAATTTAGTAAAAAGTTTTAAGGGTAAAGGGGGGATTAAATTTGAATTAGATGATGCAAATTTAAGTAGTGAAGATTTTAATGGAACTATAAAAGAGCTAAAATCTTATGCTAACCATTTTATAAAAAATAAGAACTTATCAAAAGCTATTAAGTGTTATGATAAGATTTTAGATAAAAGAGATATTAGTAGAGATGAGAAGTTAAAGGCATTAACTCAAAAAGCAGATTTAGAGGCAAAAATGGGAGATTTGAATATCTCTCAAAGAGAGTTTAGAGAAGCTTTAACTCTTTCTAAAAAACTATCTCGTAAAGATTTAACAAAATATATAGATACTACACCATTTATATTAAATAAACTATCTAAAGTTCAAAAGGATTTAAATAGAACAGAAGAGTCTGCAAAAAAATTAAAAAATGCAGAGATAAAATATCTATCTAGTTTAGATAGATTTAAAAGATTAAATAAGAAAAATCCTAAAAAATATAGAGATGATTTAGCATGGAGCTATAATGTAGTGGCTAACTTCTACTCTAATGATAAAAATGATTATAATAAATCTATAGAGTATAGAAAAAAGGCATTAAATCTATATAGAAAACTCTACTCTAAAGATAGTAAAAAATATAGATTAAATCTATTTAAGACATATAACTCTTTGGCAAAAACATATATGAATATGGAGGAGTTTGAACTCTCAAAAAAGAGATATATAGATGGATTTAATATTATTAAAAAGAGTAAATACAAAAGATATATAGCTCTCTCTTATCACAACTTAGGATTTATCTCTGCTAAGAGAAGAGAGTTTAAAGAGGCAGAGGATAAATATAATAGAGCTTTAAAGATATATAGAGATATTAATGATACTAATGGCACCATAGAGATATATTATGATAAATCATCTCTCTTAAGTTATATTGGTAAATTTAAAGATGCTATAAATGGGTATAAGAGAGTAATAGAGAAATCAAAAAATATAAAAGGGATTAAATCTAAATTAGATATTATAAAGTCTCAAAATGCAATAGCATGGATATATATCTCTCAACCAAAGTTTAAAAACTATAGAGAGGCAAAAAAACTATTAGATAGCTCTATTATATTATCAGATAGTCTAAAAGATAAAAACTTAGAAGAGTACAAGAGGTCAATGTCAAAAAGTTATAGCTATATGGCTCATTTCTTAACAATGCAAAATAGATTGGATATAGCATTAAATTACTATAAAAAATCACTAAACCTAAAACGAGATTTTCAAACAGATATGAGATATAGTATACTATTAGTGTCTAAACAAGATTATCTGAACGCATTTAGAAATTTTGAAAATATGTTAGAGATTTATAAAACTAAAAGTAAACAGGCGAAAATATTAATGAGTTATGGAGAGTTATATAAAACTCTTGATAAAAATAGAGCTAAAGAGCTGTTAGAAAAATCACTAAAACTATATAAAGATATATATAGAGGTGATTTAAATAGCTCTATAGAGATAAAAAAGATAGTAACTCTATTAAAATAGTTATCTTTTTTTTAATCAAAACATATAATATATGTTATAATAAATTATGAGACAAGGTATAAATGAAAAAAGATTAGTAGCTTATTTTATCGAGGCTAAAAAACATATCGCATTAATAGATGAGTCATTAGAGGTGTTAGAGCAAAAAATTCCTATTAAAGAGTATGAAGCTTTAAATCAACTAGAGAGATTTGCACTTAATGCCCTTATCTTTAGATTTTCAAAACTTCAAGACTTAATTGGAGTTAAAATATTTAGAACTTATTTAGATTTTAGTGGTTTTGAGATTAGAGAAAAGAGTTTTTTTGATATTTTAAGAGAGATAGAAAAAGAGAATATTATAGATATTGATAGTTGGAGTGAACTAAGAGAACTTAGAAATAAAATTGCACATGAGTATCCTGAAGAGATTGATGAGATAGTTGAGAGCATTAACCTTTTTATTGAAAAGAGTAGTGAACTTGTTGTAGTTTCAAATAGATTAGAAAAGAAATTTAATGAGATTAAAAAAGCAAGAGATAGAGATAATTAAAGAGACCATAACCAATATTTTTGGTGAAGTAACCATCTATCTTTTTGGTAGTCGAATTCATTACGATAAAAAAGGGGGAGATATTGACCTTTTTATTATTTCAAAAGAAAACTCTTTAAAACAAAAAATAGAAGCTCTTGCTAAACTAAAAAATGCTTTGCATAAGCCAATAGATATAGTTCTCCATCGTGATTTTAATAGAGAGATAGAGCAAGAGGCTCTTAAAGGCATTATTCTTTAAAGAGAAATATTGCTATCTTTTTTTATTGTCCGTAACTAAAACTCTATATTTTTTTAATAAATCCATAATCTGATTAGGTAGTAGATAACCCTCATATCTTCCTATCTCGTTTCCATTTTCATCCCAAAAAATAGATGCAGGTAGTACCTCTACATGAGAGTTAATAGCTCCTACTATATCTTTATCACTGTTTACATAGTAAATAGGTGTTTTAGGATATTTTGCTTTTATCTCTTTAAAATATTTAGCACCCATTCCGTAAACCCTCGCCGTTAAGGGCGGGGATATAAGGAACATTTGCGAAGCAAATATTAATCAGGTGTTTTTTGTTGCTCAATATACTGTTTTAAAATTTCAATAGGAGCACCACCTACACTAGCCACAAAGTAACTTCTACTCCATAATGCTACATTCTCACCCCAATACTCTTTT
>WGAM01000074.1 GCA_015494795.1 Campylobacterota bacterium | reverse complement strand
TTAAACTGCCAGAGACCTATCATGGAGAGAAAAATTCAAAAGCATTTATAGGTTGGGATGGTGTAGCCATTTTTGATGAAGATATAGATGCAGTTGAGTTAGCAAATCAATATGCCTCACAGTACCAAAAGTACTCTGAAGCGTGTGGACGGTGTGCACCAGGTAGGTGGGGAGGAAAAATCCTATATGATTTACTCGACAAAATAGCTAGAGGTGAGGGGAGTCATGATGATATTGCACATCTAAAAGAGATTAGTCAAACAATGATGACTACATCTAAGTGTGAGATTGGAAGGACAGTTCCTAAACCTATTTTAGATTTAATGGAGCATTATAAAGAGCAGTTTGATACCTGTATTGATGCACAAATTCCATCAAAACACTATAATAAAGATACCTCATATATTGCAAAGATAACCGCACCATGTACAGATATGTGTCCTGCTCATGTTGATATCCCTGCATATATAGAGGGGGTTAGAGATATGCTATTTACAGACTCTCTGAGTGCTACAAGGCAGACTATGCCACTAGCTCACACCTGTGGTAGAGTTTGTCCTCACCCATGTGAAGATGCTTGTAGAAGAGCAAATCTTGATGAGCCAATCTCCATTATGGAGTTGAAGAGAATTGGAGCTGATTATGAGACAGACCATGGTTTAGGTTGGCAACACCCATATCCTCCAAAGCCTCTTAAAAATGATGGGAAAAAGGTAGCTGTAGTTGGTGCTGGTCCTGCTGGACTTACAGTAGCATACTACTTAGCACTAGAGGGGATTAAGGTTGATATTTTTGAAGAGCTACCTGTAAATGGTGGAGAGGTAGCTGTTGGTGTTCCTGAGTATAGAATGCCAATTAGTAAATATCAAAAAGATATAGATTTAGTTCTTGAGATGGAAGCAGTTACTATCTATAATAACCATAGAGTTGATGCCAATAGACTTAAAGAGATTGAAGCAGAGTATGATGCTACATTTTTAGGATTTGGAACAAGGTTATCTAAAAAAGTTCGTGCTAAAAACGAGAACCCTAAAATGGGTGGATATTGGGGTGCTATTGATATGCTTGATAAGGTAAACCTCTGGAATAAATATAAGATAGGTAGCCCTGCTAGTAATGAGCTTAAAGATAAAGTTGTTGTCTGTGTTGGTGGTGGATTTACATCTATGGATGTTGTAAGATGTGCCATTAGAGAGGGGGCTAAAAAGGTTATTATGCTCTATAGACGAGATGAGAAGACTATTATTCGAAATACAACTTATGAGGAGTATCATGAGGCTGTTGAAGAGGGAGTTGAGTTTATATTCCACTCTGCAATAGAGGAGATTTTTGATAATGGAGAGCATATAGAGAAACTTAAAGTTAATAGATTTGAGTTAGTTCCAGACCCTAATGGTGGAAGAGCACAATTAGTTAAAATTGAGGGTGCTGATTTTGAGATTGAGTGTGACTACTTAATTCCTGCTGTTTCTCAATCTGCTGATTTACAGATTTTACCCGAAGAGTGGGATATGAAACTAACATCTTGGGGAACTATTTTAACTAATGGTAAAGATTATATGACATCAAAAGATGGAGTTTTTGCTGGAGGTGATTGCGAATATGGTCCTATGACCATTGTAAATGCAGTTGGTCAAGCAAAAAGAGCAGCTTCTGTAATTAGTCGTTATCTATATAACGGTGGTAAGTGTACTTTAACTGATGATGAGATTATGGAAGACCATCTATCTAAGTTAAAAGTCTATAATAAAAATGAGAAAGTTACAGGTTGGATGCCAAACATTCCTAGACAGGTTAGTGAAAAGTTATCTGTCGATGAGAGAAAAACTAATAGTAGAGAGGTAAATCTTGGATTTACTGGTGAAGAGGCGATAGCAGAAGCAGAGCGATGTATGCGATGTTACTACATATCGATGGTGGCTGTATAATGAGTAGTTTAAAAGATATAACAATTACAATAGATGGAAAAGAGTGCAAGGGAGAGTTTGGTCAGACTATTTTAGAGATAGCAAGAGCAAATGGTATATATATTCCAACTATGTGCTATTTAACTAAAGTCTTACCAATTGCCTCTTGTCGTATGTGTGTTGTAGATGTTAAAGGGGTTGATGGATTTATACTCTCATGTCAAGAGAAGGCAACTGATGGAGCTATTATTACAACTCAAAGTCAAGAGTTATATAGAGAGAGACAGAATATTATGAAACTCTATAATGTAAATCACCCATTAGAGTGTGGTGTATGTGACCAGAGTGGTGAGTGTGATTTACAAAATAAGACTATGGAGTTTGGATTAGATACTCAAAGCTTTACAGCAAAAGATATTGCTCGTCCTATTGAGAATTGGGGATATGTATCCTATGACCCATCTCTATGTATTATGTGTGAGAAGTGTGTTAGAGTATCAACAGAGATTACAGGAGATGAGGCACTAAAGGTTAAATTTGGTGGATATAGCTCAACTATTGAGAATATAAAAATAGATAAAAACTTTGCAACTCTTGGAGAGGCTGCTTCGGTATGTCCTGTTGGAGCATTGGTTGATACCAATTTTAAATACTCATCTAATGCTTGGGAGTTAACTAAAATCCCATCATCTTGTCCACACTGTGGAGCTGGACATGATGTTATCTATGAGGTTAAAAAGGGAAAAGTATATAGAGTATCTAATGAAGCAGAGTTTAGTACAATGTGTAGTGCTAGTAGATATGGATTTGATTTTGCAAATGAGAATATAGAAAAAGATACTAAAGCTTTTAATAGAGCTATAGAGGCATTTAATAGCTCAGAGACTATAATATTCTCTAATGAGATATCTAATGAAGAGGCTCTAATACTACAAAAGTTAAAAGAGCTAAAGGGTTATAGATTAATATCTCATGAGGCAAGAGCCTATCAGAGATTTATGAGTGCCTATAGCAAAATTTCGGGTAAAAAACTCTATAGAGGAGATTTAAAAACTCTTAGCAAATCTCAAGCTATTATTATAATGGGAAGTAGAGTAAATGATGATGCCCCATTAGTAAAATATAGTATAAATATGGCTAGTAAGCACCATAGAGCAAGAGTTGCATATATGCACCCAATAGAAGATAGTAATATCTCTAATATTGTTACTCAATTTATTAAATATGATGCAGGAAGTGAAGAGGGTGTATCTGCACTACTTGTAGATATACTTCTTAGAGATATAGAAGTTCCTAGTGAAATTAGAGATATTTTAAATGAGCTTGATATTGGAAATCTATCTGCTGAGACTAATATTGGTGAAGAGGAGCTAGATGATTTAGCTAAATCTCTTAATAAAAAGGTCGGCTACTCTTTAGTGATTGGTGCAGATTTATACTCTCACCCAAGAGCAGAGAATATTGCTAGATTATTAGCTCTTTTAGAGAAGTATGCAGGATTTAATATAGTAGCTATTCCACCTGCTGGAAATGGTATGGGTATCTCTTTAATATGTCAACTTGATGATGAGGTTAAAGGGAAAACCATAGGATATAATGTAAAGGGTGACTTTACTCTATCTGCTTTTGGTGGAGGAGATTTAGATATGCCTTCATTAATCCAACAAGAGGGAACTCTAACATCAATAGATAAGAGAGTTGTACCTATAAATGTGGCATTAGATTATGGTGGATATATTTTAAATGATATTGCAAATGCTTTAGGTCTAAATAGTAGATATACAGTAGATTATACAAAAGAGTTACCATTAGATAGTGGATTTAAAAATATTGAGTTTGACTCACTACCAGATAGCTACTCTATTACAGGTGAGGAGAATAGAGGTTATATCTTATCTGAAGTTGATACTAAAATTGATAATAAGATAGAAGAGCCTTTAGAGTTTGAAGGGATTGATGGAGCTGTTATATATAACTGTAACCCACAGGAACACTTCTCCCCATTTACAGCTAAATCTAAAATTTTAAAAAGCAAGGCTTACCTATTGGGTTCAGAGCAGTTTGCAATAGCCTCAAAACTAAAAGATGGTAACAGAGTTAAATTTGTAATTGATAATATTGAATTTGATAGAGTGTTTAAAATTGATACATCTTTAAAGGGAACAATAGCACTTAATCCAACCTATGATATGGGCTTAAGTACGGCTTTGTTATCCTCTTATAGATTTAATAGATTAGAGAAAGTAGGAAGCTAATATGAGTGAAATAGAACCAGTAAAAAATATGATTAGCATTACAATAGATGGAAAAGAGTATAAGGCTAAAGAGGGTGAATATATCCTAAATGCAGCCCGTGCAAATGACATCTTTATACCTGCTATCTGCTATTTAACAAGATGTTCACCAACACTTGCGTGTAGAATATGTCTAGTTGAAGCAGATGGAAAGCAGGTTTACTCTTGTAATGCTAAAGTTAAAGAGGGTATGGAGATAGTAACTACTACTCCAAATATCCTAGAGGAGCGAAGAGCTATTATGGAGGTTTACGATGTAAACCACCCTCTTCAGTGTGGCGTATGTGACCAGAGTGGTGAGTGTGAGTTACAAAACTATACACTTGAACTTGCAGTTGATTCACAAAGCTACTCAATTCCAGATACAAAAAGAGAGACAAAAAATTGGAGTAGTGTTCTCCACTATGATGCAGGTTTATGTATTGTATGTGAGAGATGTACTACTGTATGTAAAGATATGATAGGTGACTCAGCTATCAAAACTACAAAGAGAGGTGGTTCTCCATTAGATAAGAGTCTAAAAGGTAGTATGCCAAAAGATGCTTATGCAATGTGGAATAAACTTCAAAAATCTATTATTGCACCAAGTAATGGAACAGAATATACAAACTGTTCTGATTGTGGTGAGTGTGTAGCTGTATGTCCTGTTGGTGCATTAGTTAGTAGAGATTTTCAATATACAACAAATGCTTGGGATTTAAAGAGAATACCTGCTACTTGTGCCCATTGTAGTAGTGGGTGTCAAATATACTATGAGACTAAACCTACATCTATTAGTGATAGAAGAGAGAAGATTTATAGAGTTACTAATGAGTGGAACTATGTATCTCTATGTGGAGCTGGTAGATTTGGGTATGATTTTGAAAATAGAGATGCTAAAAAGGATAAAGAGGCATTTAGAAAAGCTATAGAGGCATTTAAAAAGGCAGAGGTTATTAACTTTACATCTGTTATTACAAATGAAGAGGCTCTAATGTTACAGAGTCTAAAAGAGAAGTTTGGTGTTAAACTTATAAATCGTGAAGCTAGAGCATTTCAGATATTTTTAGATTTCTATAGAGAGTATAGTGGTAAATCTCTATATAGCTTAGATTTTAAAGAGGTTATGGCTAGTGATTTTGTTATAAGCCTTGGTACAAGTCTAAGAAATGATAATCCAAACGCAAGATATGCCTTTAATAATGTTCAGAAGATGAATAAGGGAGCAGGATTATATTTCCACCCTGTAGGAGATAATTTAGTACCTACATTTGGTAGAAATATCTTAACATTTACTCATAAAGTTGGACATGAAGAGGCTGTTTTACTTCTTCTAATAGAGCTATTTAGTAATAAAGATGATTTACCAAAAGAGGTTAAAGAGCAGTTAGATAGAGAAAAACTTATTGAACTGTTGGGTGGAGATAGTAAATTTGAAGCCTCATTTGCTAAGATGATGAAGAAAAAAGAGAAGTTCTCATTAATAGTTGGAGAGGATTTATATTTTCATCCAAAAGCAAAAAATATTGTAAAACTTATTGCAATTTTAGAGAAGACCTCATCTGTTAAAGTGGCCATGATACCACCTAAAACAAACTCACTTGGTGTAGCATTAATCTGTGACCTTGATGATGAGGCTAAGGGTTATACTATAGGATATAATGCTCTAGGTGACTTTAGATTATCAGCTCTTGGAGATGGGGATTTAGATGCTCCTGCTATGAACCAACAAGAGGGAACTCTAACCAATATGCATAAAAGAGTAACACCTACTAATGTGGCACTTGAGTATAATGGTTATACTCTACATGATATTGTAAAAGAGTTATTAGGTAGCTCTACTACATATACTATTGATTGGACACCTAAACTACCTGTTGATAAGGGATTTAAATCTATTGATTTTGATTCACTTCCAAATGGATATAGTAATGATGGAACAGAGAATAGAGGTTATCTACTCAATAATATAACTAGCGAAGCTAAAGAGATAGAGGTTGATAAGTTTGATGAGACTATTGCATTAGATGGAGATATTGCATATAGATGTAATCCACAGAGACAGTTTAGTGACTTTACAAATAAAGCTCATCAGATATTTGAAGAGTTTGCACTATATGCAAGTCCTAAAAGAGCAGAGTCTCTTCCTAAGAGAGTTGTAGTTGAGTTTGATAATGGTAATTTGGAGCTTGATGTTAAAGTCGATGAGAGAATTGAAGGTGATATAGTTGCTATTCCAGACTTTAAAAGTTCTAAAAATATCTATGAACTCTTTGGAGCTTCAAGATACCAAAAAGTAATAATAAGGGAGGTATAAAATGGATGGAACGATGTTACCTGAAGTGACTGCTGTTGGTGTTATTATTAAAGCTATTCTGATTTTAGCTGTAATATCTGCCATAGCAGGATTTGGTACTTATATTGAGAGAAAAGTATTAGCATTTATGCAGAGAAGAGTAGGACCAAATCATGTAGGTCCTTATGGATTACTACAACTAGCAGCAGATGGTATTAAACTATTTACAAAAGAGGATATTATTCCTCAACATGCAAATAGATTAATATTTGCAGTAGCTCCTGCAATTACAGCAGCAACTGCATTTATTGCTCTTGGAGCAGTTCCTGTATTTCCAGGTTTTACAATTCCATTTGTAGATGTTTATGTCCCATCAATTGCTTCTGATGTAAATGTTGGAATTCTATTTGTACTTGGAATGATGGCAGCAGGTCTATATGGACCTCTATTAGCTGGTATGGCTCAATCAAATAAGTGGGGAATACTTGGAAGTGCAAGAACAGCTATACAGTTTCTAAGTTATGAGGTTGTAACTGGATTATCTCTTTTAGCTCCAATTATGATGGTTGGTTCTCTATCTTTTGTTGATTTTAATAATTATCAATCTGATGGAACTTGGTTAGTTGTATATCAACCTGTAGCTTTTATTCTCTTTTTAATCGCAGGTTATGCAGAGACAAATAGAACACCATTTGACCTATTAGAGCATGAGGCAGAGATTGTATCTGGATATGTTACAGAGTATAGTGGTATGAGATGGGGAATGTTCTTTATTGGTGAGTATGCTAATATGATTACTATTGGTATTATTGCATCAGTTGTATTCCTTGGTGGATATAATGATTGGTGGATTTTCCCGGGTTGGATTATGATACTTGCTAAGATTGCATTCTCTTTCTTCTTTATGTTATGGGTAAGAGCTGCTTGGCCTCATGTTAGACCCGACCAACTTATGTGGTTATGTTGGAAAGTATTAATGCCATTGGCAGTTATAAATGTTGTTATCACAGGTATAGTGATGATGGCAGGATAAGGAGTAGTAATGGGTTTAGAAAAGTTTAAAAACAGAAATGTTGGAACACAAAATTATAAAAAACTAGATTTAACTCACCCTCCAAAAAGTGGGTGGTGCAGATTTAAGCAAGTAGCATCAAGAACATTTAAACCAGAGCTGTTTGTAGGACTTTGGGTAACTCTAAGAGAGATGATTAATGCTCTCTTTAGAGGAAAAATGCACACAACACAATACCCTTTAGAGAAACTTCCAATTAGCCCTAGATATAGAGCTATTCATGAGATGTTAAGACTCTTAGAGAGTGGACACTATAGATGTATTGGTTGTGGTCTTTGTGAAAAGATATGTATCTCTAACTGTATTGCTATGGAGACTAGATATGATGAGAACCAGAGAAAAGAGGTTAGTGAATATACAATTAACTTTGGTAGATGTATATTCTGTGGATACTGTGCAGAAGTTTGTCCTGAGTTAGCTATTGTTCATGGTGGAAGATATGAGAATGCGTCAGAGCAGAGAGCTAGTTTCTCTCTATTTGAAGATATGTTAACTCCTATTGATAAACTAAATCTTCAACAAGAGTATCAAGGCTTTGGTGCTATTAGTCCTAATGCTGATGATAATATCAAGAAAACGCCTTTAGCGTATTAAGGAGGAGAAATTAAATGTATGAGTTTATAGCCTTTTATATCTTTGCAATATCCACAGTGATACTGTTTTTGATTACGGTTTTAAGTAAAAATGTTCTCTATGCTATGACTTCACTAGCAGGGGGAATGGTAATGATTTCAGGCTTCTTTTTCCTTTTAGGAGCAGACTTTTTAGGTGTTGTTCAACTGATTGTATATGTTGGTGCTGTTATGGCACTATATGCTTTTGCAATGATGTTTTTTGATACAACTAAAGATGTTAAAGAGAAGTATAATAGTCCAAGATTAGTATTTCTACTTGGAGGACTTATGGCAGTAGTATTTGTAGTAATATTCTCTGCACCAATTATAGGAGAAAATCTTCAAGTAGCATCTCCTATAACTAATGGGGTAGGTAATGCAGAAGCTGTTGGTATAGTTCTATTTACAAAATATCTAGTTCCATTTGAGGTAGCTGCTATTATGCTACTTGTTGCAATGGTTGCAGGTATTATATTGGCAGGTAAGAAGATGGATGAATCTCTAACAACTACTGTATTACCTCTAGTAGATAAAGAGAGTGAAGATGAGATTTTAAAAAAGGAGAGCAGATGATAGGTATTAGTCACTATCTTATACTTTCAGGACTACTGTTTAGTATAGGGTTTATTGGTGTGCTTAGAAGAAAAAATCTTCTAATGCTATTTTTTGCTACAGAGGTGATGTTGAATGCAGTAAATATCGCTTTTGCAGCAATTGGTAATTATTATGGTGATTTATCAGGTCAAATGTTTGCCTTTTTTATCATCGCAGTTGCAGCTAGTGAAGTGGCTGTTGGTTTGGGTCTATTGATTGTACTCTATAAAAAATATAATACACTAGACTTAGATATTATATCAACAATGAAAGGGTAACAGAATGGAAAAATTGGTATATATAGCACTCTTTGCACCTTTTGTTGGTTCACTATTTGCTGGACTATTTTTTGCAAGAAGTCCTAAAAATATTATTGTAGGAGTTGTAAATCCTGCCCTTATCTTTATATCTTGGTTAGCTTCAGTAGCATTAGCATTTCATGTAGCAGAGCATGGGGCTATCCATGTAACTATGATGGATTGGATTAGTGCTGGGGCATTACATATCCCATTTGGTTTTGTGGTTGATGAGGTTAGTGTAACCATGATGGTAGTTGTTACTACAGTATCAACAGTAGTACATATCTACTCAAATGGATATATGGACCATGATAAGAGTTTTAATAGATTCTTCTCATATCTATCTGCATTTGTATTCTCTATGATGATTTTAGTTATGAGTGATAACTTTGCAGGGCTATTTATTGGTTGGGAAGGTGTTGGTGTCTGTTCTTGGTTACTAATTGGTTTTTGGTATCATAAAAAAGATGTTACACCAGATATAAATCCTGCTATCTCTCCATCTTATGCAGCAAATGAGGCATTTATTATGAACCGTATCGCTGACCTTGGTATGTTGGTTGGGATATTTTTAATCTATTGGAATGTAGGCTCTCTACAGTATGATGTAGTATTTAAAGAGTTACCTCATCTAGAAGATGGTATATTAGTAGCCATTGCAATAGCTCTATTTATTGGTGCAATGGGTAAATCGGCACAGTTTCCACTCCATACTTGGCTAACAGATGCAATGGAGGGGCCAACTCCAGTCTCGGCACTAATCCACGCGGCTACAATGGTAACAGCAGGTGTATTTTTAGTAATTAGAGCAAATCCTCTATATAGTTTAGATGCAGTATCAGATGTTAGCTACTTTATCGCTGCACTTGGTACATTTGTAGCATTTTTTGCTGCCTCTATGGCATTAGTCAATAGAGACTTAAAGAGAATTATTGCCTACTCTACACTATCTCAACTAGGTTATATGTTTGCAGCTGCTGGACTTGGTGCATATTGGATTGCACTCTTTCACCTTGCAGCTCACGCATTCTTTAAGGCTCTTCTATTCTTAGGTGCTGGTAATGTTATGCATGCTATGGACGATGAGCTTGATATATTTAAAATGGGTGGACTTAAAAAGGTTATGAGAGGAACATATCTATATATGGGAATTGCATCACTAGCCTTAGCAGGTCTTCCACCACTAGCTGGATATTTCTCTAAAGATGCAATTATTGAGACAGCATTTAATGAGGGGACTTATGTTTTATGGTTTGCATTAGTATTTACAGCAGGTCTTACAGCATTCTATAGCTTTAGACAGGTATTCTTAACATTTGATGGTGAAGAGAGATATAAGAGATTTGGTTTTCACCCTCATGAGATGTATAGATATGTATTAGTTGCAATGTCACCATTAGCTATCTTAGCAATTATTGCAGGTTGGTTCCAAGATAGTTTCCATGAGTTTATTATAAAACTACTTCCAGAGTATGAGATGAGTCACCATACACACCATAACGCTTGGTGGTTAGGTCTATTGGTTCTATTTTTTGCAGTGAGTGGTATTATTATTGCATATAAAAAATATGCTCGTAAGGGTGATAAAGCATTTAAGCAGGATAAAAAGGTTGAGAGTGGCTTCTTCTATAAACTACTTATGAACCAATACTATATTCCTGCTTTCTATGTTGAGTTTATTGTTAAGCCTTACACTGCTATATCTGATAAGTTCTGGGCTATAGATAAAGCTGTAGTCGATGCAACAGTTGACTTTATTGCAAAAGTAATCTATAAGACAGGTGATAGTTCAAGAGTTATACAAAATGGTAACCTCTCATCATATCTTAATTGGATGGGTATAGGTGCAGTATTGTTAATATTAGCTTCAGCTATTGCTGTAGTTATGGGTTAAGGAGGAGAGGTCTATGGAACATATATTAAGTATATTAATATTTTTCCCACTATTAGCTGGGATATTAGGATTTATTGTTGATAAAGAGTCTGCTAGAGCCTATGGTATATCTGTAGCAGCAATTGAGTTTCTATTATCTTTATGGTTATGGTTTAGTTTTGATACAAATAGTGCAGATATGCAGTTTACTGAATTTCTGCCTATCATAAAAGAGTTTGGTATATCATATAATGTAGCAGTAGATGGAATTTCACTATTTATTGTTATTATGTCAACTATGATAACACTAATTGGAATTATCTCTTTAAATGAAGAGAAGATAGATAATATGAAAAACATGATTGTATCTCTACTATTTTTAGAGATGACAATGGTTGGTGTTTTTGTATCTTTAGATGCTATTATCTTCTATCTATTCTGGGAACTCTCATTAGTACCTATGCTATATATTATTGGAGCATGGGGTGGACCTACAAGAGTATATGCAGCCGTTAAATTCTTCTTATATACATTTGCAGGTTCTCTAATTATGTTAGTTGGTCTATTAGCAATAGCATATCTATATCACTTAGAGACAAGTGTATGGACATTTAATCTATTAGATTGGTATCAGTTAGATTTATCTGTAAATTTACAGTTCTGGTTATTCTTAGCTCTATTTATAGGATTTGCGTTTAAAGTACCAATGTTTCCATTCCATACATGGTTACCACATGCACATGGTCAAGCACCTACAATTGGTTCAGTAATATTAGCTGCTGTTTTACTTAAAATGGGGACTTATGGATTTGTAAGATTTTCTCTTCCACTATTTCCTGATGCGTCAGTTCAAATGATACCAATGGTTATAGTCTTATCTATTATTATGATAGTCTATACAGCTATGGTTGCATTTGCTCAAAAAGATATGAAGCAGGTAATTGCATACTCATCAGTATCTCACATGGGTATTATTATGATTGGTGTTTTTGCTATGAATGCAGAGGGTCTTAGTGGTTCAATTTTTCAAATGTTATCTCACGGTATGATATCAGGTGCACTATTTCTACTTGTAGGTATTATATATGAGAGAACTGGAACTAAAACTATGAGTAAATTTGGTGGACTTGCATCTATTATGCCTGTATATGCAACTATATTTGGTGTAATGCTTATGGCATCAGTTGGACTTCCATTAACTATTGGATTTGTTGGAGAGTTTTTAGTACTATTAGGGTTCTATGAAGTATCTCCAATCGCAACAGTTTTAGCAGGAACTTCAATTATTATTGGCTCTATCTATATGTTATCACTATTTAAAAAGTCATTCTTTGGTGAAGTTACAAATGAGAGTAATAGAGGTCTAAAAGATTTAAATGCAAGAGAGATAACAGCACTACTACCATTAGTAGCTATTGTAGTATGGTTAGGTATCTATCCAAAACCAATACTAAAGCCTATTGATAATAGTGTTCAGAAGCTATTAACAGATATGGAATATAAAGCTCGAACACCAGAGGCTAAAAAGAGTATTATCTCAATAAAACGAGCTAAGGAGGAGAAATAATGTTAGAGCCAGTAAAAATTAGTTTAGAGGCACTTAATCTTGCAACACTTATGCCTATGCTTGTTGCTATTGCAGGTGGTCTTATTATCTTAACAGTTGATTTATTAAAAGAGAACTTACATAAATCTCTCTATGTAATGTTAACTCTTCTAATTTTAGTTATAGATTTAGGTACAACAGTAGGTTTTAGTGGAAACGAGAAGGGCTTTTTTGATTTAATGCTTGTTGATGGTATTGCAGTTGTTACAGAGATTATTATTATAGTAGCATCAATGCTATTTATCCCTTTAGCATTAACATCAAAAAGATTTCATGAATATTCATATCCTGAATTTTTTGCACTATTTCTATTTATGTTAGCAGGGTTACAATTTATGGTAGCTACTAGTAACTTAATTCTAATCTTTATAGGTTTAGAGACATCATCTCTAGCTCTATATACTCTAATTGCACTACATAACCGTGCAAACTCATTTGAAGCTTCTGTTAAGTACTTTACAATGGGTGCATTAGCAGCTGGTTTCTTTGCAATGGGGTCTGCTATTCTATATGGAGTAACTGGAAGTTTAGAGCTAAATCAGATAGCAGATGTACTTCAATTAAGATTAGGAGATACAGGAGTTTTAGCACTTAGTATTGGTGGTGCTGGTTTTCTACTTGCTGCATTTGCCTTTAAACTATCTCTCTTCCCATTCCATACATGGGCTCCAGATGTTTATGAGGGGGCTTCAGCTCCATTAGCTGGATTTATGTCTGTTGTTCCAAAATTAGTTGCATTTATTGTTGCTATGAGGATTTTTGAGATGTTTATCAAACTCAATATTGAGTGGGTAGAGACAGCTATATTAACACTATCTGTTGCAACTATGACACTTGCAAATATTATGGCATTAGTTCAAAAAGATGTAAAAAGAATGTTAGCATACTCATCAATCTCACATGCAGGTTTCGTAATGAGTGCTATTGCAATTGCTACAACTAAAGCAAACTCAGCAATATTCTTATATTATGGACTATTTCTATTTACTAACTTTGGTGCATTTACAATGCTATGGGTAAGTCGTCATAAACATAAAGTTCACCATGAGAGATATGACCACCCTTATGAGAAGTTTTCAGGTATGATACATATTGTTCCAATGGGTGCTGTTGTTATGGCTCTATTTATGCTCTCATTAGCAGGTGTTCCACCATTCTCTGTATTTTGGGGTAAAGTATATATTATGAGTGCTGCTGTTGATGTTGGTATGGTATGGTTAGCTATTGTAATGGGGATAAACTCTGCAATATCTGCATACTATTACCTAAAATTAATAGTATATATGTTCCTAAGAGAACCTGCATCAGATTTAAATACAGAGACAGTTTACTTTAATATATCTAAGCCATTAATGACAATCTTAGGTATTACAGTATTTGCTACTGTTAGCTCAATATTCTTCGTTCAACCACTTTTAGATTATATTACTCATATGGTTCAAATTAGTGGATTTTAATATTTACTAATCAATATCTCACCTCACGATTTACGAGGTGAGTTTACGCTACAATTTGATAATTTTGATATAAAATCCTATTTTTTTAAATTTTTCTACTTTTTTATATATATTTTTTTATTATGATATATTATAATGGAATATGTCTAAATTTTTATACCTTTTAATTTTATCAACACTACTGTTTGCAGATTTAAATACTACAATATTAGATGAATATTATGATAAACTATCTAATATCTTAGTTGATAGTAGTAATAGCGTTGATGACTATTTTATCAAGACACAAAGCAGAAAAAGGAGTAAAACAGAGGCAGAGTTAAAGACATCTTTTGCAATAGAGAGCAATAGGAAAAGTGAATATGCTCTTAGATTTAAATTAAGAGTCAATCTTCCTAAAATACAAAAAAAATTTAGACTCTTTTTTGAAGATGAAGATAGTGATAATATATTTTATGATGGTACACAATTAGATAATAGATATAAAGTTAAAAATAAGAATTACCTTTTAAGATTAGATTTTTGGGAATTTATATTTAAAAAGATAGATTTTACATCAGGAGTTGGAGTTAAATTTAGAAGATTTAATCTATATCCATATATAAACCTAAAAGTAAAATATCTATTTGAAAATAGAAACTTAATAGCAAATAGCCGTTTTCGTCTATATAGTGATGGGAAATTTGAAAATGCCGTTACTCTTAGTAAGATTGAACACTTTAATAAAAAGATATATATACTATATCGTAACTTCTTTAAATATAAAGATAGAACAAATAGTACCACTATAATTAATAGTATATCAACTACTAAAATCATCTCTCATAAAAAAGAGCTATCAGTAGGAGTCGCATTTGCTAGCAGACTAGATATACTAAAAGCATATCTTAGTTATCAACAGCTATATATTGCATATAGAGAGATTTTCTATAAAAATTGGCTATATTATGAGGTTAGCCCCTCTATTCTTTGGAGAGAGGAGAATGATTTTGATAAATCCTATAGATTTATGTTTAATTTAGGAATGAAGTTTAGCACCCATTAATTAATATTTGTATAGACTGCTTGAACATCTTCATCATCTTCAAGCTTATCAATTAGTATATCAATCTCTTCCATCTGCTCATCTGTTAAATCTATTGGAGTGTTTGCAATATATTGAATTTCTGCCTTTGTAACAGATATATCTCTATCCTCCAAAGCTTTAGATAACTCACCAAATGAGGTAAACTCTCCATAAATTCTAATAATATCTTTATCTTTTCCATTATCTTGTGGCTCAATATCCTGTTCTATCTCTTCAAGTCCAAAATCAATAAGCTCTAACTCCAACTCCTCTAAATCTATATTATCTTGTTTATCAAAAATAAATACAGCTTTTTTAGTAAACATAAAATTTAATGAACCAGAAGTTAAAAGCTCTGCTCTATTTCTACTAAGAATTGCCTTTACATTTGCCACTGTTCTAGTTGGATTATCTGTAGCACAATCTATAATAAGTTGCACTCCATAAGGAGCTTTTGCCTCATAGTGTATCTCTTTAATATCTGCACTATCTTTTCCTATAGCTCTTTTAATTGCTGACTCTATATTATGCTTTGGCATATTTTGGGCTTTTGCATTTAAGATAGCTGTTCTAAGTCTAGGGTTCATATCAGGGTCTGTTCCACCTGCTTTAGCTGCCATTGTAATAATCTTCCCTAATTTAGGAAACAGTTTAGACATTGTTCCCCATCTCTTCATCTTAGCTGCCTTACGATACTCAAACGCTCTACCCATAAGAGACTCCTTTAAAATCTAAAATATAATTTTTTATGAAATTATATCTTGTTTAGTTAAATATATGCATTGCTCAATTTCTATAAAAAAAACTATACTACATTAAAATTAAGAGAATATAATTTCAGAAAAAAGGATTTCCTTGTGGCACTTATTACTCTATTTGATATTGATAAGAATTATGATGTAAAACAGCTTCTAAAAGGGGTAAATTTTACACTTAATGAGGGAGAGAGAGTTGCTATTATTGGACAGAATGGTTGTGGTAAGTCAACACTACTAAAGATTATATCTGGAGAGATTGAGGCTGATAATGGACGAAGAGTTATAAATAGTAGAGTTACAATAGACTCACTAAGTCAAAATCCAAATTTTAGAGATAATCTAAATGTAAGAGATGCAATCGAGGCTGAATTAACTAAACTAAAAGAGGCAAAAGATAGATATGATGAGTTATCTAATCTTCTATCTACTGATTTTAACAATAGAAGATTATTAGAAGAACACTCTAAGATAGGAACATATCTTGACCACCATAATGCTTGGAATTTAGATGATAAGATAGAGAGAGTATTACAGGAGTTTAAACTAAAAGAGTATGAGTATAGAGATGTAAATAGTCTATCTGGTGGTGAGCAGAGAAGAGTGGCTTTAGCTTCACTTATATTAAAAAAGCCTGATATTCTACTTCTTGATGAGCCAACTAACCATCTTGATGTATATATGGTAGAGTTTTTAGAGGATATTTTAATAAAAGAGAAGTTTACTCTTCTGATTATCTCTCATGATAGACACTTTATTAATACTATTGCTACTCGTATTGTTGAGATTGAATATATGAATATTGTATCTTATAGTGGAGGATATGATCAATTTTTAGTTAAAAAAGAGCAGAGAGTGCAGAGTATGAAAATAGAGCATGAAAATCTATTAAGATTTTTAAAAAGAGAGGAGGAGTGGTTAAGTAGAGGAGTTAGAGCTAGGCTTACAAGAAATCAAGGTCGAAAAAAGAGAGTATTTGAGTTAAGAGAAAAGGCGAAAAAAGACCCAACTCTTATACGAAAAATGATGATTGAGTTAGAGAGAGAGAAGAAGAGTTTTAATTCAGAAGGTTCAATATCTAAAAAGAAGATGCTATTTGATATTGAAGATTTAAGCTACTCTATAGGGGGTAAAAAACTTATTGAAAATCTGACTATACGAATTTTACAAAGAGATAAAATAGCAGTAGTTGGACATAATGGCTCTGGAAAATCAACACTACTAAAAATACTATTAGGTAGAGTAGAGGCAGATAGAGGAGTAGTTAAAAGAGGAGATTTCTCAATAGGATATTTTGACCAACATAGAGAGATGCTAGATGATGATAAGAGTATAATAGAGACCTTTCTACCAAAAGGTGGAGATAGAATAGAGCTAGATAATGGAAAATCTATGCACATATATGCATATCTCAAGAGTTTTCTATTTCCAGAGGAGTATCTAACAAAAAAGATAGGTTATCTTAGTGGAGGAGAGAAGAATAGAATAGCTTTAGCACTCCTATTTACAAAAAAGGTAGATTGTCTTATATTAGATGAGCCTACAAATGACCTTGATATTCAGACTATAAATATTTTAGAAGAGAAATTAATAAACTTTCAAGGTGCATTAATATTTGTAAGCCATGATAGATATTTTATAGATAAAATTGCATCTAAACTTCTTATATTTAAGGGAGATGGAGTTGTTGAGGAGTCATATCAAAACTATAGTGAGTATCTATCTATTGAAAAGAGTATAGATGAGCTATATAAGATGGATAGTGAGATAAAAAAAGATATTAAAGTTATATCTTCTCCTCCTAAAGTAAAAAAACAGACTAAACTAAGCTATAGAGACCAGAGAGATTTAGATAGACTACCAGATATTATAGAGGAGCTTGAGAGTAGAATAGATAAATTAAATAGATGTCTATCAAATCCAGAGTGCTATATGCAGAGGGGTTTAAATGAAGTGGCTAATGAGTTAAAAGAGTTAGAAGATGAGTATGAAGAGAAGAGTGATAGATATTTAGAGCTTCTTGAACTCCACGAGGAGTTAGAAGAGACTAAGCGATAATTATATTATATATATCCATATTTATCTATTAAATAGTTGCTAAGTTTCTCAGAAAGAATATAAGGCTCTAAAACTCTTATGGTATCCATATCTCCTAAAATCTCTTGTACTTTACTTATCTTTATTGGATTTTTAGAAAAAATACCTATAGTAAAGATATCCAACTCTTTCTGATGCTGTTTAGCAACAATCTTAACTAAAAATGCTTTTTGTAGTTTATGAATTTGGTGGTCAAAACTAATTGTAAAAAGTCGTTCATATTTTATATCACTAAGTAAAATAATAGATTGTTGCTCTTTATGTATAATATTACCTCTATCTGTATTAACTCCTTCACAAAAGTAATCTACAGTTCCATTAGAATAAATAACTACTCTATCTTGAAAAAAGTGTTTACTACCATAACCATAACAATACCATTCTCCAACGAGTAATTTAAGTACAGGATGAATAGATGGACATAGTTTATAATTATCTTCTATAAATTTATTGTATTCAACACTACGATTAACTATTTTTCGATACATTGCCTCATGTTCATTAATAACCGTTTTATTAATATTAAGATTAAAGACTGGCATATCAACTCTTAAAAACTTAGTTATAACAAAATTCTTTTTATTAGTAAATATAAAATCTATACTATTTACCTTATTTTCAATCTGGCTTTTAAAAGCGAAAGATATTTTAATAGTGGGATTTATTTTTGATAAAAACTCGTTAAATTCATAGTTAAAAGAGTTTTTGCATCTATTTAAAACAAATACAAACTCTATCTTTATTTTATGACTTAATGTAATAATCTCTTTTTGTAAATTAACTGCCTTTTTAGATTGATATTTAAATATATTATCTTCTTGATAAATAGGCATTACCATATAAAGATTACTATAACCTTCAGTTGAGTATGATTTTAGTAAAATATCCCATATTCGTTTTCTATAATTAATATAGTAGGATTTATGATTTATAACTTTTTGAAATATCTCATTAGTCGCTAAAAATTCTCTAAATGCCAACTCTGTATAAAAATTATTAAATATTTGCTGTTGCAATAGATTAGTAAAAAGTTGATTGATTTTCTCTATTTTTTGTGTATATTTAACTAAATGGTGTTGATAATAATTTTTATCATAATAATCTAGTGGATAACTATTCTCTTTCGCCTCAATAACTTCAGTTTCATTTAGTATAGTATATAGTTTATTACTATCTTCTACTATTTTTTTAGATAAAAGCACTTTTTTAGCCACAGGAATTTTTTCATTAATATCAGCAATACCTATTCCTACGCCTACAATATACTCTGTATGGCTATTACTTAAATCAGTATTAAAAAGTGTAGAGATGTAATCATTACTATTTTCAAAAGTTAAGATAATCTTATTGGTTTCATATTTGAGTGAGCCATAATATGGTTCTAATTTTAAAGTATCAGTTCTACTTTTGGGTGGGATAATTTTAATTTTAATACTTTTAGGAGTATAAACATCTATATATTCGATAGTATAATAGTCAATAGGGGATTTTTCCCCTAAAGCATTAATATAAAAAATATAGAGATATTTATACTCCATATTAAGCTCACTTCTAATAACAACATTTTGATTGATATAGGATTTAATTTGTTTGCAAAATTCTTCAACCGTAATATCTAAAAACTCATTAGCATTTTTAAAAATAGGTTGACAATTTATCATTATCTCTTTAAAAAATGGATAATATCTATATTCCCCCTTAAACATTCGTGGATATATTGGATTGTTAATCCACTTCTTTAGGTGAGTTTGTCTATTTTTTTTAGATGTTACCTTTTTATCTATATAAAAGAGATTGCTAAAATATTCAAAATCTTTTTTACATAATATATTATAGATACAGTTAATTTTCTGATGAAATAGCTCTTTTTTACTTGACATTTTTTATCCTTTTCATATTTTATAATTTTTAAAAATTTACAAATATATTTAATACTTTGTTATACAGTAAAGTAAAATTATAAATTTTTGAGTTAAAAGACTATTTTTTAGGCTTTTATACTCTATAAATATTTATAAATTTTTTAAATTATATCTCAAATTTTTAAATATATGATAATATGCTAGTTAGAGATAGGTTAAATATATGTTCTATATGTTTAATTTTATTCTAAATTATTTATAAAGGAGTTAATCAAGAATGAGAGAAAAAGGCTTAAAGTTATTTGTATCTATACTGCTATTAAATAGTTTACTCTATGGCGAATTAACAAAAACAGAAGTTTCAATGTTATATGTATCGATTTTAAATCGAGCATCAGAAGGAAGTGGTAATCAATATTGGCAAAATAAATCGACAATATCAGAAGCTGCTACTGCTATACTAAATACAAGTGATGCTAAAGAGTATTTTGGTTCAAACCTAGATACAAATCAAGCATTTATTGAGTGGATTTATAAAAACACACTTAATAAAACAATTGAAGACGATAAAGCAGGTATTGATTATTGGGTTGGACTACTCAATAATGGAGTGAGTAGAGGAGATGTTGTTGCTAGTCTAGTAAATGCTGCAATGGATCCTAAAAATGCTGGTAAAGCACAAAATCAATTTAAAAATCGTGTAGAAGTATCTAACTATATGGCGGAAAATGTTTATGATGTTCCATCAGATTATAAAACATCAACAAGTTTCAGTCATGGACTATCTGTCAATGATGATTATAGTAGTGTTTCTTTAGCTAAAAATAGTATTAATACACTGAATAATAATAGAAGTTCTAATATTAAACCTATTGTTCATGCAGGAGAAGATAAAACTATAACAGTAAATCAAACAGTGACCATAAATGGTTCGGCATCTGATAGTGATGGAACAATTGTTAGTTATGAGTGGAAAAAGGGTACTGAGGTTTTGGGAACTACTGCTACATTAATATATATCCCTACAGAGGTGGGAATAGATACTTTGACTTTAACTGTTACAGATGATGATGGAGCTACAGCTAGTGATAGTATTAAAATTATTGTTGAACAGGAAATCATAATTGATACTCCTTCTATAAAGAAATAAGGTAGAAAGATGTTTTTTAGAAAAAAAGATATTTTTATATTGTTACTAATAGTATTTACTAGTTGTGGGGACAATATTAATATAGTAAATAATACACCAAAAATAATAAAAAACAATAATGTCATGCAAAAATTGGAAGATGAAAGAGATATTATTAAAAATAATGTTAATACTCTTTCTTGGGCATACTACTTAGATAAAAATCAAAAGAGATGGTATATATCCCCTACAAATGCCTATCAAAAGGTAAATGTCTATTCTTTAATGTATATTAAAAATGGTAAGGCTGGGTGGGCTACAGTTGGTAAACATGTAGCTAAATTTGATTTAAAAAATGAAACTATTACTATTGATTATATAGAGAATAATTATGATTATTTATATTATGATATTGGTTGGCAATCATGGAACATAGACTCAATTATACAATCAGATATTAGTAGAATAAGAGAATCTACAGTTAGTATAAAATGGTGGTTTTTTCAAGCTTCTAATGGTTATTGGTACATTATAAATAAAATAGGAGAAGTACTCAGATTTTCTAGTAAGTTAACTTCTAATGGCTATGAAAAGTATAATTGGATAAATATTGATATGGATAATGCAAAACCTATATTTTTTATTGAAAATGGGATAAAAAAAGTCAAATTTTCTAATAATATAAATCAAGCTCCAATAGCTAATGCTGGTTTAGATAAAAGTGTAACAGTAAATAAAACTATTACTCTAAATGGAAGTGGAACAGATAGTGACGGCTATATTATAAGTTATGAGTGGAAAAAAGGGGATACTATTCTAAGTACTACTTCAACACTCAATTATACTCCTACAGAGGTGGGAATAGATACCTTAACTTTAACTGTTACAGATGATGATGGAGCTACAGCTAGTGATAGTGTTATGGTTACAGTAGAAGAAGATTCAGGATTTGGTGGAAAGAAATAAAGGATAAAGAGATGTCAAAAAAAATTAATTTATTACTATTGGGGAGTTTCTTTCCAATAGTCATTTTAGGACAAAATAGTGTCATAGGTAATGGTAGTATTATGGCAAGTTATGAAAATGTTGTTTCAGATAGTAACCATCAAGGACCATATCCTTTTGGTGTAACAAAAGATATGACACAATTACAAACTATAGCGAATAAAAATGTTGGTTTTTTTCAATGGTTCATAAATTCAAATTCTTGTGATAAATTAAAAGTTTATACAACTTCTAATAGTCAAAAAGTAAATATTACTGTAGGACCTTGGTCAAGTAGAACTAAGGATAGAACTTTTAAAAATGTATCTTTACCATTTATTATAGGAAAAGAGAATGTGAAAGAGGCAAATTGGTTCTTAGATGATAGTTGGCTTGTAACAGGAATAGAATTTTTAGATAATACAAATTCTTCTGAGGGGTTATATGCTGTTTGTACTAATGAATCTGAAACACCATCATCTTATAAAATAGGTATTCCTTTAATGTTAGGAGATTACAGATGGAATGGTAATGGCTCTATTATTAGTGGTTATTTTAAATCACAATATAATAATTGGATAAATCCTAGTCATGGAACAAATCCTAGTAATCAATGGCCCTTTGGAGTTTTTAAAGATGTATCAGTTGTTCATCCAAATATTGATAAACAAATTGTATTTTTTCAATATTTAAAAAGTGATGTATGTCCAAACTTAACTCTTGATGTATTGGGTGCAAGTTCTTCTGAAAAAAGAGCTACACTTATGTATAAAACTTGGAATGCAAAGAGTTATACAGAAAAAAGTGTAACCTTACCTTATACTTTAAGTTCTAATAATCTTTGGACAGTAGTTGGATTAAAGTTTAATAATCGTTTTAGTCAAGCTCATCAAGTTGAGGCTTCGTGTTCTACAGGAAGTAATCAAGAAAGTATTACACCATTAGACTTAAACCATAAAAGTATGAAAGATATAGCTAAACATCCAAATGGATGTAATTTTAGTGATGTTGACAATAATGCTTGGTATGCTAAATATATTAAAACTCTTTGTTTATCAGGTATTATTCAAGGGTATGGACATACAAATTATACACAGTATGGACCTGGCAACTATGCTACATGGGCAGAGGTAACAAAAGTTGTAAATTTAGCTAATGATTATGAAACAACTTTTGAGAAATGTCGTTCTACTGTTAATAGTAGTTATTGGTATGAATGTTATATTGATATTGCACAGAGTCAAGGTTTTTATATGAATGAAGACTCTAAAGTTAGAAGAGGTATAGCTCTTAAATATTTTGCAAAAGTTTTTTTCAATAAAACATTCAATAGTTGGTCTGATGCAGGTAATTTCTTTAAACAAAAAGGAATTATTAATGGTGTAAATAATAGTGGTGTTATAGATTCTAATTATCTTAATACATTTATAAATAGAGCAGAGTTAGCAAAAATAGCATTAAACTCTACAAGAGTTGCAAGTGATGAGTCTTCTTACTCACAGAAAAAAGAGCTTCCTTATGGTTTAGTTAAAGAGAAGATAGCTAATGAGAGTGAATCTATTTATAATAAAATAGAAGCTACTCAAAATAAAGATAAGCTACCTAAATCATCTATTCCTAGACCTCCGTCGAAAACATTAAATGATACCAATTTTGGTGAAGAAGTTGTTAAAAATGCTAAAAAAGTAGTTGGAAAAAAGACTATCTTTTCAACAAAAAAGAATACTTCTGACCTAGACTTCGTTACAACAATAGTTGGTAAAGGTGTGGCAGAACAAGAGACACCTGCTGAATTTTGTGATAAATATCCATTAAAAGATACAGCTAAAAATGGAGATGTTACTTGTTATAAACCTGAGACACCAGGTACAGGTGGAAAAGGTCACACTGCGATACATAAAGATAATAATGAGGAAATAGGAGTTGTTAAAAAAGGAGAACCTGTACAGATTCGTAAAGAAGATAAAGCTAATATTGATGGTTATATTGATATTGGACTTTTAAAGAAATAAATTGTTTAATTAAATTAAAAAGGAAATGAAATGAAAAAAATAGTTTTATTACTCATATTGAGTATAAGTTTGTTTGCAGGTAGGTATAACATTGATGAAACAATATTTACTAGTAATAATTGGGCAAAGCCTTTACATAGAAGCCTTATTACTAGTACAAATTATGATTATGAATCTCAAATTTATTATAATAATCATGGTTTTTGGCATGGTGCAGTAGATATTATTGCAAATTTAAATGAAAAAGTTTATTCAATAGCTGAAGGAAAAGTTGTAGCTATATATCGAAAAACAGCCTCTACTAATAATATGTCTGTAATATATATTAAATATAAGTCTAGTGATAATACAGAATTTTTAGTAATTTATGGGCATACTTATGCAAAGAATGAATTAAAAGTTGATGATATTGTAAAAAAAGATGAATATATAGGAAATATAAAAAGATATGGAAGTCCAGATCATGTACATTTTGGAATTACAACTAATTTAAATTATCATGGTCCTAGTTTTGGTTCGAGTATATCATGGACAGGAGTAGTAAATCCATTAGATTTTTTATCTTCTCATTCAAATTCTAATAATAGTAATACTTCATCTTCCAATAATGTAGGAATTTTTGATGGAGCAGGTTCATTAGTAAGTCCAAATGAAAGTTGTTGGGGATGTGATAAAGATGAAGCGAGAATGCACCCACATCCAGGAACAGGTTCGACTGTAGTTTTTCAATGGTTATATGATAGTGATACATGTAGTCAAATTGACTTAGTCGCAGATAGTGATATTGAAGTTGCAGTAAAAGCAAAAGCTTGGGATAAACACTTAACTCAAAAAGCATTTAAAGTTACACTAGGAAAAAATCCTGTGACACTAAAAAGACCTAGTGATAATAGTTGGACAACATTAGCAATAACATCAATAAAACCTATAAATTATATGACACCTATATATGCTTATTGTAAAACACCTAGTGATTCATATCATAGTGGTAATAGAGAAAGTATAAATAAAGAGTTAGTGGATGTTACTTATGATTATTTTTGGACAGGGACAGGTTCATTAATAACTCAAGCAGATGCAAGAAGTTTTGATAATGCAGGTATTGGAATTGACTATGCAACTACATTTAAAACTAAAAACTCTTTAACTTCATTTCAGTGGTATGCTTCTCAAAAGTGTTCTAAAGTAAAAATAAAAGGTTATAATGAAAATAGTTCTAGTGTAAATGGCGTTTATATTAAAGGATGGGCAGAAAAGAATTGGAGTTCTAATAAATGTTCTTCATTACCTTGTACTCTTACAGCTCCTTCAACTGATGCTTATTATATAATTAAGGTTAAAAGTAGCCCGAATGCTATTAAGTCAGGATATTTACAAACCGAATGTATTCAATAAAAAGATGGGATTGAGTCACAAATATAAAGTAATTTGTGACTCTCCAAGAACATAAGTTTAAGTGAAGATATTTAGAGCTTCTTGAACTCCAAGAGGAGTTAGAAGCAATTAGATAGATAACTTAAAATCTCTAATTTCCTAAATTAACAGGAATATTAAGAATACGGTGATTTTTTTCATCATCATTCAATGCAAAAGCTATAAAATCAAATATTGTTCCATCTGTAGAGCTTTGTGCTTTAAATTTTATATCTGTTACAATTTTTTTTGAATAAGCTAAGGGGTCAGACCCTAAATAGATAACTAAACTTAAAGAAAAATTTTTATATTGACAATAAAATATTGCTCTTTTATGTTAAAATACAAATATGAAAGCGTTCAAAGAGATAGAGAGTAGATTTGTTGAAAATCTTGCCAATTTCAATTTTAATAACAAAGATGAAGCTTTAGCCAAGTTTAGTAGTCTGTGGAATGATATAGACTCTTATAGCAAACATATAAAAAAGAGAATGCGAAATAAAGATATAGAGAATACCTTTGAATATTTAATGAATTCATTTGAGGTTCTTTCCTCTTCTAATGAAGCATATATTGAAACATACCCAAAAGAGAACGCCGATATATGGGATAGAGTTTTTTATAACAAACAAAAGAGTTGGGCAGTGGTAATTGGTGAAAATGGGAAGATTTTAACATCATATAAAATAAGAGATGATATAATCAATACACTAGAGAAACATAAAACATTGTTTCAATCCAAATACGAAAGAAAGGTGGTCTCAGATGAGTTTTCAAAAAGAGTTAGAGAGATATATGAGCGACTTACAAGAGTTTGACTTAGAAGTTTTTTTTCATGATGACACCTTTGT
>WGAM01000073.1 GCA_015494795.1 Campylobacterota bacterium | reverse complement strand
TATCAGTTTCAAGTGCTTATAAAACCAAGTCCAGATAATATTCAAGAGCTTTATCTAAAATCTTTAGAGTATTTAGGGCTTAATCTAAAAGAGCATGATATTAGATTTGTAGAGGATAATTGGGAGTCTCCGACACTTGGAGCTTGGGGTCTTGGTTGGGAGGTTTGGCTTGATGGTATGGAGATTACTCAATTTACCTATTTTCAACAAGTAGGTGGCGTTGCTTGTGAGCCTGTAGCTGTTGAGATTACCTATGGAACAGAGAGATTAGCTATGTATCTACAGGGGGTTGAGTCTGTTTTTGATATTGTTTGGAACAGACAAGGGGAGAATGTTACAACTTATGCAGATGTTCATAAAGAGAGTGAGTATGAGTTTTCTAAATACCATTTTGAAGTAGCCACTATTGAAAAGCTTTTAGAAGATTTTGATAATGCCTCTACTGAGTGTAAGTTGTGTTTAGACAATGGTCTGCCTCTTCCAGCCTATGACCAGTGTATGTTAGCAAGTCATGCCTTTAATGTGCTTGATGCAAGAAAAGCTATCTCACAAGCTCAACGACAAAACTATATATTAAAGGTTCGTGAGTTAGCAATAGGTTGTGCTAAATTATATAAAGAGCAAGAGAGTAGTAGAGAAGAGAGAGTTAAAGGAGTATAAATGAAGATAAGTGTAGTTGGAACAGGTTATGTTGGACTAGTTAGTGGAACATGTTTTGCAGAGATGGGAAATGATGTAATATGTGTTGATATAGATGAGAAAAAGATAGAGTCTCTAAAAAAGGGAATAGTTCCAATATATGAGCCAAGATTAGATAAGATGGTTATAGAGAACTATAAGAGAGAGACACTTAAATTTACTACCAATTTAAAAGAGGCATTAGATAACTCAAATATCTGCTTTATTGCTGTTGGTACTCCTATGGGAGAAGATGGAAGTGCTGATTTACAGTATGTTTTAGCTGTGGCTAAATCTATTGGAGAGCTTATGAGTCACCATATGTTTATTATAGATAAGAGTACTGTACCTGTTGGAACTGCCGATTTAGTAGAAAAAACAGTTCAAAAAGAGCTAGATAAGAGAGGTAGCAGTTTAACATTTGATGTAATATCTAATCCAGAGTTTCTAAAAGAGGGTGATGCTATAAATGATTTTATGAAGCCTGATAGAGTTGTAGTTGGAGCTAAAAATAAGAAGGCTATTGATATTATGAGAGAGCTATATGCTCCATTTACAAGAAGTCATGATAGATTTATATCAATGGATGTAAAGTCAGCAGAGATGACAAAATATACAGCAAATGCAATGTTAGCTACAAAAATATCATTTATGAATGAGATAGCAAATATATGTGAGAGAGTTGGTGCAGATGTAAATTTAGTTCGACATGGGATAGGAAGTGATAGTAGAATTGGATACTCATTTATCTATCCCGGATGTGGATATGGTGGTTCATGCTTTCCAAAAGATGTTCAAGCATTAGCTAAGATGGCAAAAGATTATGGGTATGAGCCTAAACTTCTTGATGCTGTTGAAGAGGTAAATTATGCTCAAAAGAGAGTAGTAGCAAATAAGGTAATTAATAGATTTGGAGAAAATTTAGAGGGAAAAACATTTGCCATTTGGGGACTTGCATTTAAGCCAGAGACTGATGATATGAGAGAGGCTAGTTCTATTGTTGTTATTAATGAGTTAACTAAGCGAGGAGCTAAAATTAAAGCTTATGACCCAAAAGCTGTTAAAGAGGCAAAAGAGTTCTATCTAAAAGATAATAAGAGTATTGAATATTTTAATAGTAAATATACAGCACTATTAAATTCAGAGGCATTAATTCTATTAACAGAGTGGAAAGAGTTTAGAAGTCCAGATTTTGAAGAGATTAAAAAAAGATTAAAAAATCCTATTATATTTGATGGTAGAAATCAATATAATAAGCATAGTTTAGATAATATGGGATTTGAATATTACCAAATAGGAGTAAAATAGTGAGTAGTTGTGAGCTTTGTGGAAGTAGTAAAGAGTTAAGAGAGTATAAGGTAGAGCCAAAAGAGGAGTATATTACTATCTGTGGTCTATGTGCCTCATCAATAGATGAGCCATCTAAAGATAAAAACCATTGGCACTGTCTAAATGAGACTATGTGGTCGCAAGAGCCAAAAGTTCAAGTTATGGCATATAGATTATTAACAAAATTAGGCTCTCAAGATATGGTTGATATGCTCTATTTAGAGCCTGAAGTTTTAGAGTGGGCAAAATATGGATTGGAAAAAGATGAGGTAGAGCCAACAAGAGATAGTAATGGAACTATATTAAATGAGGGCGATAGTGTCACTATTATTAAAGATTTAGTAGTTAAGGGTGCTGGATTTACAGCAAAACAGGGGACTACAGTTAAAAATATACATATAGCTGACTCCAAATCTATTGAGGGTAGAGTAAATGGTACTAGAATTGTACTTTTAAGTAAATTTCTAAAGAAGCTATAGATATGAAGATAAAAAAGTGTCTCTTTCCTGCAGCTGGATATGGAACTAGATTTCTACCTGCTACAAAAGCTACACCTAAAGAGATGTTACCAATTTTAACAAAACCTCTAATTCAACATGGAGTAGAGGAGGCAGTTGAGGCTGGAATATATACTATGGCAATAGTTACAGGTAGAGGAAAAAGAGCCATTGAAGACCACTTCGATATATCTTATGAGTTAGAAAATCAGATAAAAGGTAACTCTAAAGAGGAGCTTTTAACTGAAATTCGTTCACTTATTGAAAAGTGTACATTCTCATATACAAGACAGATAGAGATGAGAGGATTGGGTCATGCCATATTAACAGGTGAGACTCTAATTGGAGATGAGCCTTTTGCTGTTATTTTAGCTGATGATTTATGTACAAATAATCAGAGTGATGGTGTATTAAAGCAGATGGTAGAGATTTTTAATATGTATCAATGTTCAGTAGTGGCAATAGAGGAGGTTCCAAAAGAGGAGACCTTCAAATATGGTATTATAGATGGTGATTTAGTATATGGTAGAGATGATGTCTATAGAGTCCATAATATGATAGAGAAACCAAATCCTAAAGATGCACCAACTAATATGGCAATTATTGGAAGATATATCTTGACTCCTGATATTTTTGATATTTTAAGAGAGACAAAAGAGGGAAAGGGTGGAGAGATACAGATAACAGATGCTTTAATGGAACAGGCAAAACATGATAGAGTAATTGCATATAAGTTTAAGGGGAAAAGATTTGATTGTGGCTCAATAGATGGTTTCGTTGAGGCTACAAACTATTTTTATAATAACAGTTAATCTTAAATTTATCTTTTAGGAATATAATAAGACAAATTTTATCCGATTGGAGATTTAGATTATGTTTAAACAGATAATTCCTTTAAGCCTTATTGTTGCTTTAAGATTTTTTGGACTATTTATAGTTCTACCCGTTTTATCTATCTATGCTTTAGATATGAGAGGGGCTACACCATTCTTAGCAGGGTTAGTAGTTGGAGGTTACGCTTTAACACAAGCCCTTTTCCAAGTACCATTTGGACTTATGAGTGATAAGATAGGTAGAAAAAAGACTCTACTTATTGGACTTTTAATATTTATTGTAGGTTCAATCATATCAGCTCTAAGCACTCATATATA
>WGAM01000072.1 GCA_015494795.1 Campylobacterota bacterium | reverse complement strand
TATCATAAATAAAACTAAAAAATGGCTGGACAGTTTTAGAAGAGTCAAGAGGGATATAGAAGCCCATAATATAGGCGTTTCAATCGGTTTGCAACTTGAAATTAAAGATGGTAATTATTATAATATATTGAGAGCTTAAAAAAGTAAAAATCATAAGTAAACTATTAGGTGATATATAGAGACAAAAACTTATGATATAATCTTTTAAAAAAGGATTTTTAGTGTCAAGAAAACTCGTAAGTTTTGATTGGGCAATGAAAAAGATTTTAAGACAGAAAGCAAATTTTGTTATTTTAGAGGGTTTTTTAACTGAACTTCTCAAATTTGATGTAAAAATAGAGGAGGTTTTAGAGAGTGAAGCAAATCAGGAGAATGAAGATGATAAATTTAATAGAGTTGATTTGTTAGCTAAAAATGAAAAGGGGCAGTTAATATTAATTGAGGTGCAATATAGTAGCGAAATAGACTATTTTCAGAGAATGCTCTATGGCTCGTCTAAACTGATTACAGAGTATATCTCAAAAGGAGATAGTGGCTATAAAAATATTAAAAAAGTTTACTCTGTTAATATTGTATATTTTGCTTTAGGACAGGGTGAGGATTATGTATATTATGGAAAAACAGAGTTTAGAGGATTATATAAAAAAGATGATATTTTAAGACCATCTAAAAGACAACAAGAGGATTTTGGTATAGATACGATTTCAGATATATATCCAGAGTATTATATTTTAAGAGTAAATCAATTTAATGATATTGCTAAAAATAACCTTGATGAGTGGATATATTTTCTAAAAAATGAGGAGATAAAGAGTGACTTTAAGGCAAAAGGGTTAAATGAGGCTAAAGAGACGCTTGATGTTATGAAATTAGATGAGAAATCAAGAGCTATCTATAAAAGAAAAGAGGAGAATAGAATGTATAAAAACTCTCTTTTATATACAGCAAAACTTAAAGGAATAGAAGAGGGAGAGAAAAAAGGAGAGAGGAAGAAGGCTATTGAAATAGCAAAAAAATCATTAAAGCAAAATTTAGATATAGAAACCATATCTTTAATTACAGGTTTAACTATAGAGGAGATTAAAAAAATTTGATATTTGACTATAAATTACTTTTTAAATATAAATATTTCTTTATTAGGTGAAAATAGCTCTTTTGCCTTAGCTACCATAGGGTGATTTAGTATCTCTTTTTCATCTTTCTCTTTAGCTGACTCTACCTCTACTTCTCTAGTAGTTGGAGCTATGCAGGATTTTTTAATAGGTATATCCTCTTTTTTAGGTGGTTCTACTATTTTAGATATATTTTTAATCTTAACATCAACTCCAAAAAGCTCTTGAGCATACATTCTAACTCTACCCCAATTATATCTTAAAAGGGTTCTATCCTCTCCTCTCGCTTCTGACTCCCATGTGAGTATATTATTCCTATATGATATATATTTAATACTCTTCTCAAAAGACTCTCCTAGTTTAGGATTACTATTATATAGATTTTTTATAAGCTGTTTAAACTTCTCTCTATTAACATCTATTTTTTTTTCTTTTTTTATCTCTTTAGGTAGGATTGGTTTTGTTAAAGGTAGATTTAGATTGGTTATCGTATTTTTTATAGAGATGTCTTTTCTACTATCTATATTTATATCTATATCTATAGAGTTTATCATCTTAAATAGGGTGAGAGATAATATAAACTCACCATCACTACCAATAGATAGTAGCGTTTTAGCTTCAGATAGAATAGTAAAAAACTTATCTATTACTAATGGTTTTAAATTATCTATACCACCTTGCAATAGAGCATCTTTAAGATATATCATTAACTCATTAATAACCATCTCTGCTTCATACTCATCTGATTGTGATATAAAATCTAATATAAAACTCTCATCTTTAGATAAAATACTATCTATAAGATTTTTAAGAATAGATGGCTCTATAACTCCTAACATATCTGTAACTGTTGCAATATCAATAAAATTTTTAGAGTAAACAATAGCTTGGTCAAGTAGCGTAAGAGCATCACGAACACTTCCAGCTCCAAATCTTGCAATAATAGCTATAGCCTCCTTTTCATACTCTACCCCCTCAAGATTTAAAATTTTCTCGAGATGTAACTGCAATGTTTTGGTAGTAATTTTCTTAAATCTAAAGTGTTGGGTTCTACTAAGAATAGTGGCAGGAAGTTTTAGAGGGTCAGTAGTTGCTAATATAAATTTAATAAAACTAGGAGGCTCTTCAAGAGTCTTTAATAGAGCATTAAATGCCTCTTTAGTTAGCATATGAACCTCATCTATAATAAATATCTTATATCTTGCAATAGCTGGTTTATATTTAGTATTCTCTATAAGCTCTCTTATATTATCTATTTTTCTATTAGATGCTCCGTCCATCTCTATAATATCTATATGCCGTGTCTTATCTGCCATTATACAGTTATTACATACTCCACAAGGCTTAGAACTTTCACCCTCCTCACAAATAAGTGCTTTTGCAAAAATTCTAGCTGTTGATGTTTTTCCACTACCTCGTAAACCTGAAAAAAGATAAGCATGAGAGAGTCTATGTGTATCTAATGCTAAACTTAGCGTTTTAGATACTGTCTCTTGACCTATTAAATCATTAAAAGTAGTTGGGCGATACTTTCTTGCTAATGCTAATGACACTAAAACTCCTTTTCAAATACTATTATAGTCAAATCTCACTTGTGATATAATTTACTAAAAAATTAAATAGGAGCTTTCATGAGATGGGAAGATAGAGAAGAGAGTAGCAATATAGAGGATAGAAGAGGTGGATTTGATAGTGGTTATAGTAGTGGTGGTGGAAGTGGAAGAGGTATGCCTTCACTTGGTACAATGATGTTTTTATGGCCAATTATTAGACCTCTACTTGGGACTAGATTTGGTTGGGCTATTATTGGTATAGGTGCTGTATTATATTTTGGAGGATTTAATCCACTCTCTAATATTTCACAACACACTAAGACTACAACGCATATAGATAAAAAG
>WGAM01000071.1 GCA_015494795.1 Campylobacterota bacterium | reverse complement strand
GTATAAAAACCATAAAGAGCTGAATCTGGTGTCCATATAGGTATAATATGTCCATTATAAAAATAGTTACTAATATCTACTATTTGATAATATAATATTGATTTAATAAGTAAACTAAATATATATGCTAATATAATATATATTGTTAAGTTTTTAGTAGATAGTTCTCTTGGTATATTCATTTTAATAACCTACCTTAATAAAAAGGTAGATTTTAGAGCTATGTTATTAGAATGGTAGAGGATCACTTGTATCAGTACTATTTCCTGAACCATTAGAATTATTATTCTCTGTAGCACTATTATTATCTAAGTTATTATTATCTGTTGTAGCTGTAGCTGTTGGCGTAGCTGTGGCCGTTGGTATGGCTGTAGCACTAGTTTTAGATGATATTTTTTTACCACTACTTCCACAACCAATTAACAGTAACCCGAAAGTTACTGTGATGATTAATTTTAATAAATCTTTTTTCATTTTTAAATCCTCTTATTTTACTACTGTTGAGTAAACCCAGTTAATTTGTGTTTGACCACCAACTTGAGAAGAGCTCATTTGTGTAATAATTGCAGGAAGACCTGTATTTCTATTTCCATAGAAATTCATATCAGCATATCCATGTGTACCATTCTTAAAGTACTCTCCATTTGTACCTTTAATTAAATCTTTATCCTCTTCTAAATCTCTTAGAGGTTGTAACTCATTAATATAACCTAGTTTTGGATCAGTATTATATGGAGATGTAATATGTTGTAATCCAGCTTGTTCAGCATACTCTAACTCATTATCATCATATAATCTATATTGTAATTTAAAATCGCCCCAAGGACTATCTGCTGTTCCCTCATTATCCCAATAACCAGCTGGGTCACCAATTTGAACAAGAGGTCTCTTCATTGGTTGAGTAACAAGAATTGTATTTCTCTCTATATTATTTTCATCTTTATTAAATGTATAATATGCACTCTTAACTAAGAATGTATCTGCATCTCTTAGAATACCAGTTGTATTATATTCAGAGAATCTTTTTCCTGCTGGTTGTTGAAGTCTTCTATCTTGTATAGATGCATATTCACCAGTTGCCCATAACATCATAGTTTTACCTGTTGTAAAATTCTCAATTGCTGTTGCAGGGAGTAATAGATCTCTATTATTTGGGTTATTTACACTAGCATTATGTTGAATTCTTACAGAACCAAATAGTGCATCTTTTGAAGGGCTTGTAAAGTGATCTATAGGTTGTGAACTCTTTTTAAGTGTTATATATTTTTTAAAACTAGCTGTATTATTTGCATCTGTACAGTTTGCATCAACATTTGGAGCACCTACACCACTAGGAAGTGTTAATGTACCATTAACTACACCATTTTCAACATAAGCTCTTCTCCATTGAGGCATTGGAATACCATTTCTACTTAGATTATTCAGTATGATTCCATCACTATCTCTACATAAGTCAAGTGCTGAACGATAATCTTCATATAATTTTTTATGGTTATTATGATAAGATTGAGTTCTTGCTTGAATCATACCATATATAACTACATATCCACTCTGATTTGCATCAAGTTTACCAATTTGCCAAGTCTCTTTTTCATGATTAACAAACTCTACCTTGTCTGTTTCATAAGTTGGATCTACACCCTTAGCATATGAACCATCTCTAGTGGTTATAGTTCCATCTTCATTAATATTAAATCTAAATGCATCATGCGATGAAAGATAGATATTAAAGTCAAGAAGTTCTCTTGAGTCATCTGCTGCATATAGTACAGCTTTAGCAACCATTGCTGTCTTATGTGTATTTCTTACAATAATCTCTGTACTCCAACCATCCCCTGTTCTAAAAGCAGGATAGATTAATGCATCACCTTTTCCTGTTGAGCTAAGTTTCATCGGCTCACTTGCTTCTACCCCACCAAGATATGTAGCTTTAACAACCGGAGCACCAGCAACTCTTTTTTGAGCTCCATTAGTATCTACATCTTCATTATAATCAACTGGATAAGCATTATTATCACTTATATTGATATCTTTTGTATCGTCATTAGTTATTTGCCCATCAAATCCACCTTTAACAGCAAAAATCTCTCCTGCTTTGTTCATATCAAATGCAACTGCACCTGTTGAGAGGATAGCAACTGCTGCAATAGCAGATAACATCTTATTTTTTTTATACATAGTAACATCTCCTTTGTGTTTATGTCTCTGTGTTGTGTTGTATATATATGACATTATGTAACTAATATAGTTTATATTTTACAATTAGTCAACAAAACATATTTGTCATGGGGTTATTTTACATGATATAATCTTAAGTAAAGGTTAGTTCTTTTATAAAAGAACTAAATTTTTTAAATGTCTACTTTAATATCATAAACTTTAACTTTACTATTTTTATCTGCCTGACTAAACTCTTTTACTTTCCATTTTCGTATCTCTCTTCTTAAAAGAAAATTGATAATATTATTTTTCTCATCTTCTAATTTAGCTTTATG
>WGAM01000070.1 GCA_015494795.1 Campylobacterota bacterium | reverse complement strand
TCTTAATTTTGTTTGATGGGGATAGACAACTGGACTATTTTGATGAGAATCATGAGGTTATTTTGGATTGTTTAGGGGATGATTATTGGAATTTTTATTGTTAGTGGATTTATATTATTTTAAGGTTATAGCTTTGATGAAAGTCGGTTTTTCTATAGTCTCTTTGACATGGTTAAATATATTTATATCACTTATAAAACTTAAGTTATATCTTCTCACTCTCTTTTTCCCTTCTAACTTATCTAAATAGTTTATTATTGATAATCCTACCTCTTTTGCTAAATTTACAGGTACAGCATTCCCAATCTGTTTATACTGCTCTGCCATTGAACCCTCAAAAATCCAATCATCAGGAAAAGATTGAATTCTAGCATTTTCTCTAATACTAAATGGTCTTATTTCATCAGGGTGGCATCTCTCTGTCTGTTTTTGAGATGGAGTACAAAGAACTGTAAGTCCTGCTTCGTCCCAAGATAATCTTCTAGCTATTCCTGTTCTACCACCATTCATAAAATAGGTTGTTTTCATATATTCTCTAGCAATATCATCAGGTAAATCTCTCCAACAACCACCAGCAGGTACATATTTTAGAACTTCCCTCTTTTTTTCATTATATACAGCACATAGAGAGGTAGGAACATCTTTTAAAACATCTCTTAAGACCAATTTTTTTTTATATGGCGAGGGAAAAGTATAATCTTCATTGATTTTTTCTCTTATATCATCTCGTATTCCAATTATAAAAACTCTATGTCTCTTTTGAGCAACACCATAATCTAATGAATTTAAAACTTTATAAGTGACAGAATAACCAACCTCTCTAAATACATCTAACATTACTTGTAGTGTTCTACCTTTATCATGAGTAACTAAACCTTTTACATTTTCAGCTAAAAACATTTTTGGTTTAATCTCTTTTAAAATTTTTGCAAAATCCCAAAATAGTGTACCTCTAGTATCTTCTAATCCCAATTTTTTACCTGCATAGCTAAATGATTGACAAGGGTAACCACCTGATAGTAAATCTATCTCTTGATTATCTTTTAGATATTTTTTTATTCCATGCTTAGAGATTTGAGTTATATCCTCTTGTATAATATTCCAATTAGGTCTATTTTTTTTAAGAGTTCTATTCGCCCATTTATTAATTTCGACTGTAAGTTTAGTATCAAATCCTGCCTGTTCTAATCCTAAAGCTAAACCACCTGCTCCTGCAAATAATTCTATAACACTATATTTTCTTCTATCTATTTTCAATTTTCCAACCTAATATATCTATTTTATATATTTAAATAGATTAAATTTATAACAACACTCTATTGTCTAAAATTATATAGTTTTATTTCTAATCTCTGTTGAGCTAATATTAGCATTAACTTGTAAGATTTTAAAATCTTTTAACTTTGAAGTATCTAAACAATAACCATTTCGTGTAGCTACTATCCAAGTAATTTGAGAGTTTAACCACTTAAAATCATGCCATTTATCAATACTACTTAGATTATCTGCTCCAATTATAATATATTTTACACTATATATATTTTGAAAATATCTTAAAGTTATAGCTGTAGGGGTGGCTTTTCCCTGCTCTATCTCATAATCTGAAATCTCTACATATTTACTGCTAAAATACTCTTTAGCAAGAGCTAATCTCTCTTTTGCTGATAGATGTGATTTACTCTTAAATGGATTTAAAAATGTGGGAATAATAATTAATCTATCTATAGATAGCTCTCTTAAAGCACTATCTATAATTGCCCTATGTCCAAAGTGTGGAGGGTCAAAACTTCCACCAAAGAGTGCAACTTTTAGACTATTCAATTCTTAACTATTCTCTTTTTGAAATTTATCCATAAAATTAATAAGTGCCTCAATAGCCTCTAAACTCATAGCATTATATATAGATGCTCTAAGTCCACCTATAGAGCGATGTCCTTTCAGTCCTATCATTCCAATAGCTTTTGCCTCTTTTATAAACTTATCTTCGAGATGAGAGTTATTTGTTCCATCACTATTTTTAATATTATATGATACATTCATAAGTGAACGAGACTCTCTTTTAGCATGTCCTACATAAAATCCACCACTACCATCAATTGCATCATATAGAAGTTGAGCCTTTTTCCTATTATTTTTTGCTATCTCCTCTATACCACCACTATCTTTTATCCAGTGTAAAATAAGATTTAATATATATATTCCAAATGTTGGAGGTGTATTAAATAGAGAGTTTGTATCTGCATGAGTCTTATATCTTAACATTGTAGGAACATTCTCTCCACCTCTTGCAACTAACTCTTTTTTAATAATTACAATAGTAACTCCAGATACTCCTGCATTCTTTTGAGCTCCTGCAAATAACATATCAACTCTTGACCAATCTATTGGATATGAGAAAATATCACTAGAGGCATCTACAATTAATGGAGCTTTAGTTATTGGAAACTCATGATACTCTGTTCCATATATTGTATTGTTTGATGTTATATAGGCATAGTCTGCATCATCACTAAAATTAATATTTTGTGGTATCCTATCATAAAGAGTATCTTTTGAACTTGCTACAACTCTATAATCTATCCCTTGAATTTTAGCCTCTTTAATTGCTTTTGAAGACCAACTACCACTATCAATATATTCAGCTACACCACCTATAGATAAATTCATAGGTATCATTGCAAACTGTAGAGATGCCCCACCTTGTAAAAAGAGTATATCATAATCATTAGGTACTCTATATAACTCCCTTATAAGAGATATTGCCTCATTATGAATATCTTCATATAGTTTTGAACGGTGAGATGCTTCCATAATTGAAAGCCCCTCACCCTTATAATCAATTAGTTCTCTCTCTGCCTCTTCTAAAACCTCTAATGGTATTGTTGATGGACCAGCACCAAAATTAAATATTCTATTCATTCCAACTCCTATTTTTTAATAAGTATGCTATTATCTCTAAAAAAGTTTAAAAATAATTATTTTAATATATCTTTAGAGATTACTACTCCATCTTCATCAATATATATATACTCTCCATCTCTAAAGGTAACTCCACCAAACTCTAAATCAACACCTCTTCTTGCACGATTTATCTCAAAACTCTTTCTTGGACATGTCCCAACTGCAAGTAGTCCAACAGGAATACTCTTTGTTATGCTAGTATCTCTTACATATCCATTGATGACTATACCAGCCCAACCATTTTTATAAGCGAAACCCATAAGAGTATCGCCAACAACTGCGTAAAAATCTTTCCTAACATCCACAACGGCAACTCTATCTTCCCCTTTTTCATCTCTTAATATCCTTACTAAATCATGATTATTTCTATTTAACTCTATAGTTACTATCTTTCCACTAAAACTATTAACTCCACCATAAGATTTTAACGGTGTAGCTAATACCTGAACACTACTCCTATATTTGTCACATAAATCTGCTGTTGAAAACTCCATCTATTCTATCTCCTCTTTTTGTGAAATTATACATAAATTTAAACTAAATTTCACTACAATTTACCTTATGAGAGGATATATTTTCATCTAAATCACTTTTACTATTTAAATAATAGAAACACTCATTATAATTTTGACTCTTATTATATAAAATTTTATAAAATCCTATAGATACAGCTATCTTATCCTCTCCAATAACTTTAGGATTAGAGCTATATTTTACTAAATTTAGTATATTAACCTCTCCAAGTTCAACAGCCTTATCTCTTGCATAGTTCTCAACTTTAACCCATGTTTTTTGATTAACCTCTGGAACTTGTGGGATAATATTGGCTAAAGAGTAGGTAGCCTCTAAGCTCTCTTTACTCCAATCAAAAGATGCGTCTGGTGCGAGATGTCCTCTATCATATCCTGAATTTGTATAATCACTATATTTTGCTCTATACTGCTTATCTATTAATTCCTCTTCATAAAACTTTGGTCTCTCTTTAATATTTAACTCATTTACTAAATCACCATCTAATCTATAAAATACAGCTCTTGCCACTTTTAATCTATAGTCATAACATATCTCTAAAAACTCTTTATCTACTATCTGATTACATTTTTTACTATTTATATATTTAGATTTATAATCTATTTGAGTAGAACTACCACTACTTATAATATGTTCATTAAAATCAATAGGAGAACTACTATCTTCATCTGAAATACTATTATTACTACTACTATTTATATCCTCTACTCTAGGTGTAGAAGAGTTATTATCTAATGGCTCATCTACTGTAGATATTGGAGTAATTGGAGTTGGCGTTTGAACTAAGACAAGAGTACTGTTTACATCTTGATTAGTAGTTACAATACTACTATTAGTATCACTAACTTCTAAAGTACCACACCCAATAAGTAGAAATAGAGTGCTTATTAACATTAATATTCTATAAAAAATCATATTCTGCTTCCAATATTATATATTTCTTATAATACAATATTAATTTATTACTTAAATATAACTTTTAAAAATTTCAATATACTGTATATTCTATATGTTGGTTCTTTTTTGCCCATCTAGTAGGTTATAAGTAGTTTTTGAAATGATTTTCTTTTATATAATTCTATCATCTATAACTAAAACTTTACAACTTAATAAATATACCTTTAATCTTTAAGAGCTTTATATACTCCAATAATACTAATAATTACAACTATAACTATAAATCCAACCATAATCCAATCTAAAATACCCATTTTAATCCTTTATCTCTTGATTTCTTAACTGTCCACAAGCACCAGAAATATCTAGTCCTTTAGACTCTCTAATAGTACAGTGTAATCCTCTTGAGGTTAAATATTCCTGAAATCTTAACATACTCTTTTTATCTGGTCTTCTATATTCACTCTCTCCATAAGGGTTAAAATATATTAAATTTACTTTAGATTTAATACCATTAAGTAGAGAGAGTAGCTTTTTAGCCGATTTTATATCATCATTCAGATCTTTAATAACTAAATACTCAAACATTACTCTCTTTCTCTCATTAATAGGAAACTCTTTTACTGCATCTATAATAGATTTTATATTGTATGCCTTGTTTATTGGCATTAATCTCTCTCTTAACTCATCATCAACAGCATGTAGAGATATTGCTAAATTTACACCCAACTCCATCTTTCCAAGTTTTAGTATTTTAGAGCTAAGTCCAGATGTTGAGATTGTCTGTCTATGAGGGGCTATTGCTAAACCATTAGGCTCAGAAAATATCTTAGATGATTGAACAACAGAATTTAAATTATCTAATGGTTCACCCATTCCCATATATACAATATTTAATCTTCTATTTGCCTCTATACTGTTATCTCTTTTAATTATTCGTATCTGCTCTACAATCTCACCTGCACTTAAATCTCTTAAAAATCCACTCTTACCTGTCAAACAGAATGAACAGCCAACCTTACAACCAACTTGACATGATATACAGACTGTATATCTCTCTTTGTGCTTAATAGCTCCATCACTATGATACTCAGCTTTCTTCATTAAAAGTAAAACAGCTTCAACCGTGTTTCCATCTTTTAGCTCAAATAGATATTTTTTAGTTCCATCTATACTCTCTTCTACTCTATTTATCTTTAGTGGAGTAATCTCAAATCTATCTTTTAGTTCATCTTTTAAAGATTTTGGCAAATTTTTCATATCATCAAAAGATGTAACATATTTATGGTATAGCCATGAGTATATCTGTTTTGCTCTAAATTTTGGTTTTATAATTTTAGATAGCTCATCTTCTCTAAAATCTTGAATATTTGCTTTCATCAATTTTTCCTTATTTCGGAGACATCGCCATTGATGGCGGTGAGGAGAAATAATCAGCTCTGCTGAAAATTCTCACTTGACATCATATCATATTTTGTATACAATTGCTATATGAAAACTATGATACTAACTCAAAAGAACCGATTAAAACTCAGTTCCACCAAACTTGAAATTGTTAAACAGTTATCTTATTACTCTGCGAGACTTTATAATGTAGGTCTTTATAGTGTTAGACAATATTATTTTAATAATAATGC
>WGAM01000069.1 GCA_015494795.1 Campylobacterota bacterium | reverse complement strand
GTTAATTGAATACAGGGATTATTATTTTTTTTAAAAAAGAAATTTTCCCCATCTTTACTAATTGCTAATTTACATAAGGGAGTTTGATGACCTCCAAATTCAACCATTGAAGAAGATATTCCATTGATGTTAACATCATATTTTCTAATTTGTAAATCATCATCAGAAACAGTTTTTACTTCTGCTACCAATAGTATTGGTAAAACGACTACTCCAAGTATAATTTTTCTAGTATCCATAATTTCTCCAACTAATAAACTTACCTAAGTATTTCTAATATAATATAGTATATACTCTTTAAGCTTAAATAATTAAATATTAAGACAAAGAAAAGGTTCCTGACCCCAAATAGATAACAAAACTTAAAATAATATAAACCCGTAATAATTTGAAATATTCACAACAAAAAAACATTTTTTATGTTAAAATACCAAAAATCCAAAATAAAGGCTTTGAGTATGGGTAAAAAAGATGTAATCAGTAAAGAGATACTCAAAAATATAGCACGAGATATATCTAAACACATTTTGCATATTGATATAAAAGATGACATGGAAATTATTAACCAAGAGTTTACACGAGTGGAGTCACGAGAGAGTGATTTACTCTTTCAAAATGGTGATGAGATAGTTCATATTGAGATACAAAACAATAACCATAAACAAATGCACTTAAGAATGTGTCGCTATTATACAGATATACTCTTTTTGTATGAAGATTATAAAGTCTCTCAATATATGGTTTATATTGGTAAAGATAAGTGTTATATGAAATCTCAAATACAAAGAGATAAAATGAACTACTCTTATGATATAATAGACATGAGAAATATAGCGTGTGAAGAGTTAATTCAAAGTAATGTCCCTTCGGCTATAGCGTTATCTATTCTTTGTGATTTTAAAGGAAAAGATAAACAGACTGTTATAAATACAATTTTAAGAAAGCTTAGAGAACTTAATGATGATAACGCTTTTGAAAAGTATTTAGAAATAGTCACCCTCTATTCAACCAATAGAGGTTTAGAAGAAAATGTAAAACAAGGAGTTGAAATGTTAACTGTAGATATTGAGAAGATACCATTTTTTCAAGATGGTATGAAACTTGGTGCAAAAAATGCTAAAAGAGAGACTACTTTTGAAAATGCGATGATTATGATAAAAGATTTTCAAATAGCAATAGATGATGTTGTTAAAAAACTTAATATCAAAAAAGAAGAACTCTTAGAGTATATGAGTAAAAATAACTCACAAAAATAGCTAAAATCTTCTTTTCACTTCCATCGTATTATTGCGTGGAAGTGTATATAACTCTCTATTTCCTATCAAAAATATAAGCATACATAGGAACATAAATCAGCGTAAGCAAAGTCCCAACCAAAAGCCCCCCAATAGCCACATCAGCCAAAGGGCTTAATCTCTCTAATCCAACAGCCTGTTCAAGAGCAATAGGAACCATACCTGCAATCGTTCCAAAGGCAGTCATCATAACAGGTCTAAATCTAACTCTAACAGCCTCTTTTGCACTATCAAATGGAGTCTCTCCTTTTGCTCTATACTCTTGGTAGAAGTCAATAAGCAAAACAGCATTTTTAATAATAATCCCAAATAGAAGTAAAATCCCCAACAAGCTAGGCATACAGCTAGGTTTTCCAAAGAGTAGCATTCCCCAACTAGCACCAATAAGTGAAAGAGGTAAAACAACAATCATAATAAACGCCATTCTAACCGACTTATAGATAGCAATTAGAGCCATAATTAAGATAATAACTCCAAGTCCAATCGCTTTTAACATTCGCTTAAAGCTATCGTGGATTTGTGCAATATCTCCAGACTGCTCCATCTGAATACCACTAATATTTGCATCATTTAGTGCTTTTAGCGTGTCATCTGTTAGGTGGGTTACTGGTCTTTTTGCTCTATATCCATTAATATCTAATGAGTAGAGAAGTTTGTCTCTCTCTATCTTTGCAAAGGTTAGGTGTCGTTTTAGTTTAGCAATAGATGAGAGTGGAATTTCTCCAAACTTTGAGCTAATTGGTAGTAGTTTTAGAGTCTCTATATTTTTAGAGAATTTCCCTTTTAGATAGAGTCGCACAAATTGTGTATTCATGGACTCTAAATCTGCCCCAAGTCCTATAATTTGACCCTTTAGAGGAATTTGCATTGCAATCTGATAAGGGCTTAATCCGTAGCTTAGAGCCTTATTTTTATCTATATCTAACTCTATCTCTGTAAAATCTTT
>WGAM01000068.1 GCA_015494795.1 Campylobacterota bacterium | reverse complement strand
GATAATAGTAGTAATGAAATTACTCCTTTTATATTAGATGATACAGATTTAAACTTCTTTAATAGAGTAAAAAAATCTGGTAAAAAACAGGTATATATTCAAAATAGTATTAAAGATTTAGGATTTACTCTTATTAAACCCATTATAATAGATGGTCATATTGATGCTTTTTTAGTGATTGATTATACTCAAAAAACTTATAACTCTCTATTTTCCCTTCTTAATATAAGTACAAAGCTTATTATGACATCTATTATTATTTTAATAATACTATTTACAATTTTTATATTTTTCTATCTAAAAAATATATATATTAGATATAGAATGTATATAAATCCAGAGACAGAGACCTTTTATAGAAGTTATTTAGTTGATAACTATGAAAAAATAAATTTTTCAAATTATTATGTAGCACTAATAGATATTGACCTATTTAAAAGGATTAATGATATATATGGACATAATATTGGAGATAGAGTATTAAATAGAGTTATAAAACGAATATCAGCCACACTACTAAATAGAGATATTTTTATACAGTATGGTGGTGAAGAGTTTTTAATCTTTATATATAAAAAAAATATAACTATAAAAGATTTTAAAGATAAGTTAGAACAAATTCGTAAAATGATAGAGAATTTAAATATTAAAATTAGAGGAGATATAGTCAAGATAACAGTATCTATTGGAGGATTTATTCAAACGGAGACCTCAACTTCTCTTCAAGATGTTATACATAAGGCCGATTCAGCTCTATATGAGAGTAAACATAATGGAAGAAATACAATATCATATTTTGATATATCTAAAAGTAAAATATTATATCGTGAGCAGTTAAAAGATATGATAGATAAAGATAAGCTAATCTGTTTCTATCAACCTATTGTAAATCTATATACTAAAAAGACTAATCATTATGAAGCACTTTTAAGATTAAAAGATGGAGATAATATTATCTATCCTGATGAGATTTTGCCAGAACTTGAAGATAGCTACTTTTATAGTAGAATTAGTATGAAAATAATAGAGTATAATGTAAAGATTTTAAGAGATAATAGTAATTTTACTATTAGTATTAATCTTAGTTCAGATGATTTATTAAATGAGTCTATTATTAATCTTCTAATTAAAAATTCGGATATAGCATATAGAATGTTTATAGAGATTTTGGAGACAAAAAATATTGATTTTAATAGAGTTAAAACCTCAATACAGAAGTTAAAACTATTTGGATATAAGATATGTATTGATGATTATGGCTCTGGATACTCTAATCTAGGTCATCTATTAAATATATCTATAGATTATCTTAAGATAGATGGTTCTATTATTAAAAATATACATAAAGATAAAAAATCACATACTCTAATCTCTGCACTATCGCTATTTTGTAAACAGAACAATATAGAAGTTATTGCAGAGTTTGTAGAAAATATAGATATATTAGATATTTTAAAGGGTTTTGATATTAAATATGGGCAGGGTTATTACTTTGATAAGCCTAGACCTCTTGAAGAGCTTAAAAGTATATCTAAATGATTTTTTTGATATTCTAAGAGCTTAATTTTATACGAGGGAAATATATGCAAAAGATATTAAATTTAATTATTGCTTTTTTAGTAGTAGTATTATTACTATTTTTAGGTTATTACTTTTATAATCGTGAAGTTGGAACAAAGGTATATTTTGGGGAAAAACCTACTATACCTATTCCATTAGATAATAGTTTTGAGTTTAAAACAGTGGATAATAGAGTATTTAAACTAAAGACAGGTAAAAAAAAGATGATAGTTGAAGGGTTAGAGGATAAGATAATCTTTTTAAAAGTATTTGGTTGGGATTGTCAATATTGTAAAAAAGAGATACCACAACTCATACATTTAAAGAAAAATTTAGATGACTCTTTTAGAATTATTGCAATAGAGGCAGAGAAGCATACTAATGAAGAGTCTTTAGAGTATATTAAAAAGTATGGAATTAATTATGATATAGTAAATGGCAATAATCAAAAGAGATTTTATGACTACTTAAAGAGTAATTATGGTTGGAGTGGATTAATTCCTCTTACTATTGTTTTAGGAAAAGAAGGTAATATTTTGGCCTATGAGGTTGGAGTAAAATCTTATAATCTATCTGAACTTATGCATCATGCACTCTTTAGAGAAGAGTTAAAAGAATAATATGATACGATTAATTATTATACTCCTATTTAATCTATATCTATATGGCATAGAGTTAGGTTGTAAATTTGATAGTATTAAAAAAGAGTGTAGTAGAGATAATCCATTAATAGATTTAAATACCAAATCTATAACAAAACAGAAGAAAGAGAAATTTAAAAAGGTTAAAATAACCAAAGATTTAAAATCTATTATAGTTACTTTTCAAAAAAAGGAGTTTTTAATAGAGAGAATTGATGATAAAGAGTGTCCTCCATATTGCATATCTCCAATAAAAATTGATAATATTAAAACTATAGGTGAATTAGAGACTATAGAGTTTATAAAATCTTTAAAAAAAAGTAGAAATAGACTGCTTATTGATGCTAGAAGCTCTATAGAGTATAAAAAAAACACTCTTCCAACTGCTGTAAATATTCCATATAGTATGTTAACTCCCAATAGTAAATATAGAGAAGAGATATTAAAACTATTAGGTGTTAAAAAATTAAAAAAGGGGTGGTACTTTAAATATGTATATAAACTTCTTATTTTTGATAATGGTATTTTAGATAATAGAGATACTAAAATGATAGAGAGTCTAATTAAAATAGGGTATCCTAAAAACAAGATTTTATACTATAGGGGTGGAGTATATAGTTGGCGAGAGTTAGGATTAACTCTCTTTTAAAAATTATTAAATTTTAGATTTTGCATACTTTATCCATTTTTCAAAATCTTTACTCTTATAGTACCCTTTAGCTGTAGCTATGTTACTCATATCAGCTCTCATAAAATATACTACTGGAACATGTTTAGGGTTTATACCATAAGTTTTTGCATCTTTATCTCCATGATTTAGTTTTACCCAAACAAACTTATCTAGTTTTTTTATTATATTTTTGTCTTTTAGAGTTGTAGTCTCCATCTTTTTTGACCATTTAGATTTTGTAGAGCCAACAAAAATCATAATATTTTTATCTGTCTGATTAGCAAAATCAATAGCAGATGCAATATCATACATCCATATCGAGTCCTTTTCAGGTTTTACATAACTCTCTATTGTATCAGTTTTTGCAATATGTGATAGTGTACCCATTCCAAGTTTTTTTCTAGTATCATCAATCCACATATTAAAATCATAAGCATTAAGATACCCTTTTACAGTATTTACAACATGAAATTTTGGAGATATAAAATATACAGTTGGTGTATATCTAGTATATGGTAGATACTTTTGTGCATCTAAGCTATTTTTATCAACTTTTGTGAATATAAATCCCTCTAAATTTGCTTTAACATCTGGATTACTTAGAGTATATTTTTTCATCTTTGCACAATATTTACAATGTTCTGCTGTTACAAGTACCATAACAGGTCTATTTTCTTTTTTAGATTTAATAAGAGAGTTTTTCAACCCTCCTGAGATTAGTATAGCTGGAATTGATAGTAACAATAGAAAATTTTTCATCTATTTTCCCTTTTCTTAGTTTTTATTAAATTATATATGAAATTCTATTATTTTTATGTTAAATATACTATATAATATTAAGTTTATTTTTAAAATTTATGTCTAACTAAACAAAAATGGTGTATTATACGATTAAGCATAATTATTAATAAAGGAGAACATATGAGAGATGTAGTATCAAAATGTATTGCATTGAGTGTATTAATTATTGTTGGGTTAGGAGTAAACTGTCAAGCAGATACCAAATCAAAAGTTAAAAAAGCAAAAACAGATATTGATTTACCTGTTATTAAATTAAAAGTAGATAAGTCAGCACCAACTAATCCTAAACTTAAAAAGGGTAAAGGGTGTGAAGATTTAGAAGAGGCTAAAGGTGAGGTATTTGTTGATTATCCTATGGCTAAAACTGTACCATGTGATAAAGTTGATTGTAAAAAACTAAAACCTGCAAAACTTAATGACTATAACTATAAAGAGTTACCTACAACTCAAACAGATGGAAGTTGTGAAGGTGATGAGTAGAAAAAGAAAGATATTTATATCTTTCTTTTGATATAATCCTTTTTAAAAAAGAGGATTGTATTGAACTTTAAAACATATCCATTTGAAAAATTAAATAATCTACTACAAGATATTACCCCAAATCCAAATTTAGAGCCACTTAGCCTAACTATAGGAGAGCCACAATTTTCCACACCAAAATTTATTTTAGATGAGTTAAATAGTAAAGCATACTTATTAAACAAGTATCCTAAGAGTTCAGGTGAACCTATTTTACGAAAAGGGATATTAACCTACCTAAATAATCGTTTTGATTTAGATTTAGATAGTTCGCAAATTATACCAATATTTGGTACAAGAGAGGTTCTGTTTAATTTTCCTCAATTTCTACTCCATAATATAAAAAATCCCAAAATGGCATTTACAAATCCTTTCTATCAGATATATGAGGGGGCATCAATTGCTAGCAGAGCAGAAGTTATTTATCTCAACCTAACTCCCCAAAACTCTTTTAAACCTCAAATAGATGAAGAAGAGCTTAGTCGATGCCACCTAGTTATAATAAATACTCCAAATAATCCAACCTCATCAGTTATGTTAATAGATGAGCTAAAAAAATGGGTAGAACTTGCACTAAAATATAATTTTACTCTACTAAATGATGAGTGTTATATTGACCTATATTTAGATAAACCTCTCCCATCACTACTAAATGCTAGTATAGAGGTTGGAAATAGTAGTTTTAAAAATATATTAGTTGTTAACTCCATATCTAAACGCTCATCAGCTCCGGGGCTTAGAAGTGGATTTATAGCAGGAGATGAGAATATATTAAAAGAGTATATGAGATATAGAACCTATGTAGGGTGTGCCTCTCCTCTTCCACTTCAATATGCTTCAGCTAAAGCGTGGGCAGACCAGTCTCATGTAGATGAGTTTAGAGCTAAATATATTAAAAATTTTCAAATAGCAAAAAATATTTTGGGCGTTAATCCACCATTAGCCACTTTTTATATATGGTTAGAGGTTAATAATGAGATAGAGTTTACTAAAAGATTATATAGAGAGTATAATCTAAAAGTTATACCGGGTTCATTTTTAGGAAGAGATGAAGAGGGTAGAGGTTTTATAAGATTAGCATTAGTATATGATGAAGATAAGACAAGAGAAGCACTAAATAGATTGAAAAAAGCACTTAATAAGGAAAAGATTTAATGAAACAGCCAGAGATAGATATAGAGGCATTAAAGAAAGATGAGAATTTTATTAAAGATTTAAAAAAGTTAGAAGATGAGGTAGAGAGTGAAAAGAGTATAGATAAAGCCTATAGACTCTTAGGCACAAAGTTAGCAATAGAGGCTTCACAAGATGAGATAGATGAACTATTTACTTTTATCGTCAATCAAGCATTTGATAGACTTGCAGAGTATCTTACAGAACATAAAGGATTTAGTTTAGATAATCCAGAGGAGTTATCAACTGCTAGAGCTATATATGAGCATGGTATTCAGAGATATAGTGAAAATGATATAAAGGGTGCTAAAGAGATATTTTTAGTTCTACACTATACAATAGAAGATGATGAGTTAAAAGATGCAATGATGATACACGCTTGTGCTGTTATGGCAGGACATAGTTTTGATAGTTTTATTGATAATCTTGCTGATACTAGCTCTATTGATGAGAGTGACCCAACAGCATTTTTTATTAAAGAGTTTAAACAGCCTAGAGATATTCTATTAACTATGTTTAAAAAATATGTTAAATTAGGAAAAGAGGAGTTAAAAGTTTTAGAAGAAGATAAAGGTTAATAAATCTTCTATCTTTATTTTTAAAAGATATATCAATTTATCTTAATATATTAATGTTTTTAGATATTAGTATGGATATATTTTAAAAAATAGTAAGTTCAATAAATGATGAGAGAAGATTAAAATTGACAACTACTGAGGTACAGTAGTAGCATTTTTGTCATTAGAAGTATTCAATCATACTTTTCTGTATATAACGACGAGTTTTACATGCAAATTGTGAAGATGACTGTAAAAGTATAAGTACTAAAAGAGAAGATACTGTTTTCATTTTAAAATCCTTTATTTTAAATTATATTATAAAATTTTAATATATAATTTAGTAATAAATATGAAATTATCTTTTTTTCTCAATATTTTTAATATAATCGTTAAAACTTCTATCCATTGCAATAACTTTTGGACGAATAAGTGGAATATGTCCATATATAAAACTAAACTCCTCGATAGCCTCCTCTTTAGACTCTTTTAAAATAGTATATCTATATAGAGCTGAAGCTAAAGATGTTCTATCTGCACCCCCTTCACAATGAATTAAAATTGGTTTCTCTGATTTTCTTAATATCTCTACTAATTTTGAAGTTTTATTAAAATCTAAATATTTTCTTGAACTCATCTTATAGGTAATTAGAGTAACATTAAGCTCATCTGTAATCTTTTTCTCATTCTCATACCACGATTTTCCTCTCTGCTCACCTCTTAAATTTAAAACTGTCTTTATCTTATACTCTTTTAGATAATAAGGCATATTAAAACTAAAGAGTTGTGCTGAACGATAACTATTTTTATCTAATTTATGAAAATTACCATAAATAAGACCATATCCAATATAAAAAAGTGCTAATAGTATTAATATCTTTATAAGTTTTTTTAAATATATCATATAACTTCTCCTATATTTTGTATATTATATTATATGGACTATTAATCTAATATATAGATTATGCTAAACTTCCATAAAAAATTAGGAAAATTATTGAAAAAATATATATTAAGTATAGATAGAGGCATTATATTTATGCTTTTAGCATCTCTATCATTTGCATTTATGGGAGGATTTGCAAAAATTGTTAGTCAGACTCTACCGGGAGTTGAAGTTACATTCTTTAGAAATATTTTTGGAGTAGCAATAGTAGGATTTGCTATCTATAAATCGCCTCTTAAACAGATTGGAGGAAAACCTCTTCTACTTCTATTTCGTGGAGTTATGGGATTTTTAGCACTCTTAGCATATTTTTATATTATTGCATATATACCATTAGCTGAAGTTGTAACATATAATAAGACTTCACCAATATTTGTAGCTATATTTGCATATATCTTTTTAAAAGAGAAGTTAAATATATGGGCTATTTTTGCAATTATCTTAGGATTTATTGGCATTATTTTAATTGCTCAACCTCAAAATAGCTCATTTGATAAGTATGATATTTTAGGGATATTTTCAGGAGTTGGTGCAGCACTCGCATATACATCTATTAGAGAGCTTAGAGTCTATTATGATACAAGAGCAATTGTAATGAGTTTTATGGGAGTTGGAACTATTGCTCCTCTTCTTTTAATGATAATTACTCCATATATAAATCCACCTAAAGAGTTAGATTTTATGTTCTCTAAATTTATTATGCCAGATGGAATATTGTGGTTTTATATAGTTATGATGGGATTATCAGCTACATTTTCTCAAATTATGATGACAAAAGCTTATGAACATACAAAAGCAGGAGTTGTAGGAACTATTAGTTACTCAAATATTGTATTTGCTACCATTATAGGTGTCTCTTTAGGTGATGATTTTCCAGATTTTTTAACTACATTAGGCATAGTTTTAGTTATTACTTCAGGCTTATTAGTTGCTTTAAATAGAGATTAAAATCAATAATCTAAGGATTAATGATATAATTTTGTCATGAAAAAAATTTATGCTTATAACCATCAACCTATATATTTTGATTTTAAACAGACTGTTGAGAGATTTTTTGTAGAAGAGATACCTCTTTTTAACTTTATAAATCATGGCTCATATTTAATTCTTAAGATTAAAAAGAGTGATATGAGTACATTTAAACTTATTAGTGTAATCTCACAAGCTACTAACTTAAAGTATAGAGATATTGGATATGCAGGACTAAAAGATAAAAATGCCACTACTATTCAATATATATCTATTCCTAGAGAATATGAGAAAGATACCATATCAAATATTACTACTAAAAAGATAGAGATTTTAGAAAAGAGTTATAGTAAATTTCCAATTAAAATTGGTCAACTAAAAGGAAATAAATTTGCTATTATCTTAAATAGAGTTACTCCCAAAGCAAACTTAAGGATAAGAGAAGTAGCACAGAATATACATAAAGGAGGAATGCCAAACTATTATGGTTATCAGAGATTTGGAGAGGATAATAAAAGTTATATTCAAGGTAAAGAGATAGCACACTCTGGAAAGAGATTAAAGGGTGCTAAAGAGAAACTATTAGTCTCTGCATATCAGAGTCATCTATTTAATGAGTGGTTATCAACTAGAATATCAATATCTAAAATAATAGACAACAATAGTTTAGATAGAGCCTCTCAACTCCTCTCATACCCTAAAGAGTTAATAAAAGTTTTAGCACAACAACCAAATTTTTTTAAGCTCTTTATTGGTGATGATATGAGATATTATCCTGATGGGAAATCATATCCTCTTCAAGATTTCAATCTCTCTTGTAGCCGTTTCTTAGCAAGATTAGAGAGTCCCACAGGTCTAATCTGTGGAGCAAAGACAGATAGAGTATTATCTGATGCTAGATATTTAGAGGCAAAATTTGATGATGCTGAACTCTATTGTCTAAAAGGAGATAGAAGATTTGCTTGGATTTGGCCAGAAAATTTATCATTTAGTTATAATGAGAAAAAGGCTCAACTTAGATTTCAATTCTATCTTCCAAAAGGCTCTTATGCAACTACATTTTTAGAAGAGATTGCTAAGAGAACTTTAAAGTGATTTTTAGATAACATTAGCAAAAATTATGGAGAGATATTTGAGATACATAGTAATAACTATATTAGTAATATTTATATCAGGTTGTAGTATAGATTTTTATAATAATAGTATTTTTAATAATATATCAATAGTAGAAAAGAGAACTCTATTAAAAAGAGCTAATACTCTAAACAATCAAGGAGTGAGAGCATATCATAATGGAGATTATGAAAAAGCAATACTATTATATAAAAAATCTATAGCAATAAAAAAGAGAGTATTTAATAGAGAGAATTTAAGTTTAGCTTCAACCTATAATAATATAGGACTTGCATATAAAAGAGTTGGAGAGTTTAAAAAGGCACTAGCATATATAGATGCCTCTCTAAAGATAAGAGAGGATATTTTAGGACAAAATGATAGTCAAACAGCAGAGAGTTATAACAATTTAGGAACACTCTATGCAAAAATGGGAGATAGCCAAAATGCATTAGAATATACTGAAAAAACAGTTAAGATTAAAGAGGCGATTATTAAAAAAGAGCTACAAGAGACAGCCGTTAGCTACAATAACTTAGCTGTACTTCATGAAGAGCTAGGAGAGTATCAAAAGGCACTAGATAACTATATGAAATCTCTAAAAATTAATGAGAAGATATTTGGAGATAACCATCCAATTACTCAAAATAGTTATAAAAATATAGCACTACTATACTATACAATGGGAGATTATCCACATGCAAGAGAGTATGCTAAACTTGCTAAGAGTAATCAAGAGATTAAACTAGAACCAATAACTATAACACCTCAATAGTTACCTAATAGATTTTATACTCTCCACCCCTAATTTATATATCTTAGATGGATTAAGATTTTTACTATTTGGCTCAGCTATAATAACCTCTGCTTGATTAATAGCATACTCTCTATTATAAACTTCTCCACTAAGATTAGCAGAAGAGCTAAAAGCATAATCTAATCTATCTAATAGTAAATTATGTTTAGTATCCTTCACAACTCTAAAAGAGTCTCCATTTGGCATAATAAATGTCTTTTTAGTAGAGCGACGAACAAGATTTTTATATCTATTAGGGACTCTAGTAAAAGATTTTAGAGTCTTTAAATCTTTTACTACTCTAATATACTTCTTATTATCTGCTCTATTTTTTGCTATATCTATTTTACTGCTATCTTTAGATACAAAACCAATAGTTGTATCGGTCTTAGTTAAATATAGATACTCTTGCATTAAACTGCTGGTATAATATATAGTGGTAGATTACTATCTAATAGAGTAATCTCACTAAGCTCTTTTGGAAGTTTAAACTCCTGCTTTAAAACCTCATCAAATACTTTAGTAACTATCTTCCCCTTATCTTTAATAAAATAGAGTTTCCCCATAGCTTTTATTGGATTTTGATTATTAAGTGAAAAGGCATCACAACTACTAAATTTTATATCTTTTAAAATCTCTAATGAGCGAAGTGTAATATATGTCAATTTTATTGCCATATAAGAACCCGGCCCATTAGTATATATAATATGCTCATAATCATATCTACTTCGAATATCCATTAAAACTTTTAATAAGATTTCAGAGGTCTTTTCATCTTTTTCTATCTCTTCAATTAAAACTCCATCTCTATAGACTCCAATAAGAAGTGGTGAAGATATAGATACTATAACTATCTCATATTTAGGCAAAACTTTTTTCAAAACTTCTACTTTTTGATTTTTTAACGGTTACTATCTCATAGTTTGAGGCATCTGCTAAGAGTTTAAGGGTCAACTCATGATTTAATTTATGGCTTCCTGCATAAGAGCTATATGCACCTAATATATTATACCCTATAACCATCATATCACCCATAGCATCTAAAATTTTATGTCTTACAAACTCATTATTATATCTTAACCCCTCTGGATTTAATACTCTATTATCATCTAAACCAATAGCATTATCTAAACTTGCTCCTAATGCTAAATTTATACTCTGTAGATATTGAATATCTCTAGCAAATCCAAATGTTCTAGCTCTTGCAATCTCATTTATAAACTCTTTTGTTCCAAAGGTAAACTTTTGAGTCTCTCTTCCAATAATAGGGTGGTTAAAATTTATTGTAAAATTAAATGTTGCTTTTTTGCTTGGCTCTAATCTTACAAATTTAGCTCCATCTCTCACCTCAACAGCTTTTTTAATACGCATAATCTTTTTAGGACTGCTCTGCTCTTTTATTCCGGCTTCATCTAAAAGTAGAGAGAATGAACTTGCACTACCGTCCATAATTGGCATCTCATTTCCATTAACAATAACTCTTAGATTATCAATACCATAAGCATAAACAGTAGATAAAAAGTGTTCAATAGTAGATATATAACCCCTCTTATTACCAATAACAGTAGCCATTTTAGTATCAATAACATTTTTTGGGGATAGTGGTATATTTAATGCTAAATCTTCTCTATAAAATATAATACCTGCATCTTCACCTAAAGGTTCAAGTCTTAATTTAATCGGCTCACCTTTGTGAAGTCCAATACCTGTAACTTCAACTGGTTTACGAATAGTTCTTTGGTTCATACTCTATTCCTTTGTTTTTATAATAGTTATATTATAACATAAATGTGTATTGATTGTAATTTAAGAGTTTTATAAAAGAAAAGATTATTATTATGGATTTTTAAGTAAAAATTAAATAGTAAAGATGGCGCGGCGGACGAGACTCGAACTCGCGACCCCCTGCGTGACAGGCAGGTATTCTAACCAACTGAACTACCGCCGCACCTATATAGATGGTGGTCGATACTGGACTCGAACCAGTGACATCTACCTTGTAAGGGTAGCGCTCTACCAACTGAGCTAATCGACCTTAAATAAACTGTTTAATTAGATAAAAAACTTTGGCGACCCCTAAAGGATTTGAACCTTTGTTTTTGCGATGAAAACGCAATATCCTTGGCCACTAGATGAAAGGGTCATCTTTTTGACCTACAACAATTTTTCGTGGTGACCCGTCTAGGATTCGAACCTAGGGCCCACTCCTTAAAAGGGAGTTGCTCTACCGACTGAGCTAACGGGTCACAGATTTTTAAATAAGTGGACGGAATTATAGCCTATGAGAGATAATATGTCAAGAGTTTTTATAATTTTTTATAAAATTTTTATAAAAAGCTCTATTGCTGTAGTTGTTGCTTCTCTCTGTATCTCTACTCTACTACCTCTAAAATTAAATCTTTTAATTATAACTCTATCTAAATATTTAACTCCAATAAAAACAGTTCCAATGGGTTTATCTTTAGTTCCTCCATCAGGCCCTGCTATTCCACTAACAGCTATAGCTCCATTAGCATTAGATAGCTTAATAACTCCATCTAACATCTCATTAACAGTATCTTTACTAACTGCTCCATATTTAATTAGAGTCTCTTCTTTTACTCCTAACCATTTAGATTTTATCTCATTAGAGTAACTCACTACTGCACCATTTAATATAGATGATACCCCTGCTACTGCTGTGAATGTTGATACTATCAATCCACCAGTACAACTCTCTGCAAATGTTAAGCTATGCCCTCTACTACTTAATATATCTATAACCTTTTTTACCATACTTTGCTACACTTTTTTTGATAATTATATCCAAACTAACTTTTAGATATAATCACGCCAATTATTAAGATAAGGTTATTTATATGGATTACAAAGATACATTACTACTTCCAAAAACAAAATTTCCAATGCGTGGAAATCTACCAAACAGTGAACCAAAACGATATAAAAGATGGTATGATGAGAAGCTATATGAGAAGATGAAAGCAAAAAGAGAGGGTGCAGAGATGTTTACTCTACATGATGGCCCACCCTATGCAAATGGTAATATTCATATTGGACATGCACTAAATAAGATTTTAAAAGATATTATTACAAAATATAACTATTTTAATGGCAAAAATATCCGTTTTACTCCCGGTTGGGATTGTCATGGACTTCCAATTGAGCAGAAAGTTGAAGATAAAATGGGAAGAGCTAAAAAAGAGTCTCTATCTATCTCTAAATTTAGAGAGATTTGTCGAATTACAGCACAGAAAGCTATTGATGGACAGAAAAAAGGCTTTAAACAACTTGGAATTATGGCAGATTGGGATAATCCATATTTAACAATGGATTTTAAATTTGAGGCAAATATCTATAGAACTCTCTGTGATATTGCAGAGAAAGGACTCTTAGTTGAGAGACATAAACCGATATTTTGGTCATGGGCAGCAAGAACTGCTTTAGCTGACGCAGAGGTTGAGTATGAGGATAAAGAGGACTACTCTATCTATGTTAATTTTGAGCTATCTAATGAGGCTAAAGAGAGATTAGATATAGATGGAGAAGCAGGAGTAATTATATGGACTACTACACCTTGGACACTCCCATCAAATACAGGTATCTCTCTAAATCCTGAAGAGATATATATCTTAAGTAGTGATGGCTATATTGTAGCAGAGGCTAGATATAGTGCTATGGTAGAAGAGGGTGTAGTAGAGGGAGAGATTATTAAAAGATTTAACTCTAAAGATTTAGAAAATCTAACTGCTATAAATCCACTAAATGGCAGAAACTCCACCATAGTATTAGGTGAGCATGTATTAATGGACGGTGGAACTGGTTCTGTTCATACAGCTCCGGGTCATGGAGAAGATGACTATAGAGTTGGATTAAAATATAATCTTGATGTTATTATGCCTGTTGATGAGAGAGGCTGTTTTGATGAGTTGGTAGTTGGATTAAATCTAATTCCAAATCCTAAAGAGTTTGTAGGTATGCATATCTTTAAAGCAAATGAGCCTATCTTAGAGCTATTAGGAGAAAATCTTTTAAAGGTTACTAAATTCACCCACTCCTATCCACACTGTTGGAGAACAAAAAAACCTCTAATATATAGAGCTACAAATCAGTGGTTTATATCCATTGATGATAAGATAAAAGGTGAAGATAAGAGTTTAAGAGAAGTCGCTTTAGATGCACTAGAAGATGTAAAATTCTATCCATCTACTTCAAAAAATAGATTAAAACCTATGATAGAGGGGAGACCCGATTGGTGTATATCAAGACAGAGAAGTTGGGGTGTACCTATTGCATTTTTTAGAAAAAAATCTACTAAAGAGATAATCTTAGATAGAGATATTTTAGAGAATATCGCTTCAATATTTGAAAATAGAGGTGCTGATGCTTGGTATGATATGAGCATAGAGGAGTTACTACCAGAAGAGTCAAAATATAATCCAGATGAGTTAGAGAAGATTAATGATATTTTAGATGTATGGTTTGATAGTGGCTCAACTTGGAATGCAGTATTAAAGAGTGGAAACTATGATGCAGGAGAGTATCCATCATCTCTATATATAGAGGGGAGTGACCAACATAGAGGGTGGTTTCAATCTTCACTACTATTAAGCTCTGCTATTAATAGAGTATCACCATATAAAAACCTCATCACTCATGGATTTACTGTTGATGAGAAGGGTGAGAAGATGAGTAAATCTAAAGGTAATGTAATAGCACCTGATAAGGTAATAAAACAGTATGGTTCTGAAATTCTAAGATTATGGGTAGCACTAAGTGATTATCAAAATGACCTTAAAATATCTAATAATATCCTAAAACAGACAGCAGAACAGTATAGAAAGATTAGAAATACTCTTAGATTTCTTATGGCAAATATAGATGGATTAGAGAGTTTAGTTGAGATTAACGAGTATAGAGAGCTTGATAGATGGATTTTAACTAAAGCTAGAGATGTTTTTAGTTCAGTTAAGAGTAGCTTTGATGAGTATGACTTCTTAAGAGGATTTTCTATCTTAAATAATTTTATTATTAATGAGTTGAGTGGTATCTATATGGATATTACAAAAGATAGACTCTATTGTGATGAAAAAGATAGTCAAACAAGAAGAGCTACACAGTCTGCTATGTTATTAATTACTAAATCTATGTTAGGATTAATTGCTCCTACTCTAACATATACAGTTGATGAGGTATTAGATTATGCTCCTGCTATATTAAAAGGTGATATGGAGAGTGTATTTGATTTAATATATGAAGAGATACCTACTGTTGAGGCTAGTTTTGATGATAAACTTCTTCTACAAGCTAGAGATAGCTTCTCTGAAATAGTTGATAGACTTAAAAAAGAGAAGATTATTAAATCAACACTAGAGTTAGAGATTATTGGAGATATATCTAAATTCCCTATTAAAAATAGAGAAGATTTAGAAGATTGGTTTGTAGTTAGTAGAGTAGATATAACAACATCAGGTAAAGAGTTAGCTCAATTTACTATAGATAACTCTAAGTATACTATCTCATTAGTAGATAAAAATAAGTGTCCAAGATGTTGGAGATATAAAAGTGAAGAAGAAAACACTCTATGTGATAGATGTCAAAAGGTAGTAGATGTTTAATCTAAGAGAGCCTATAGGTAATGAGGTTGTTATAGGCTCTATAATATTTATTTTAATATTAGTAGTAGTTGGACTCTTAGTAGTTGAGTGGTTTAAGAGAAAATATAAATAAAAACTTATCCTCTAAAATTTTTATATCTTATATTTAAATTGAATGTTGTAAAATATCCCAATTAATATAAAAAAGGATAATTATGAGCATTACAGAAGAGGAGATAGATAATAGAATAACACTCTACTCTCTTATATCAAGATTGATGATTATAGAAGTTGATATGGAGTTTTTAGAGTTTATTGAGAAAAATCAAAATATCTTAGAGCTATTTCCAAACTATAAAGAGTGGGATAAGAGAAAAGAGTTTAGCAATAAGATTTTAAAAGAGAGATATTTAGATGTAGATTATGCTAACCTTTTTCTATTACATTTAGTACCTTATGAGAGTTTCTATAAGAGAGATGACCAGATGATAGAGAGTGGAGGAGATAATCCTGTACTTAGTCTATATAATAGCTTAGATTTTAGAGTTGAGCTAGATAAGGCAAGAGTTGTAAGTCCTGACCATATTGGTGTTGAGCTAGAGTTTATCTATATGTTGACTACAGCACTAAAAAAGGCTTTTAGAGCAGATGATAAAGATGGTATGAGAGAGATTTTACAAGTTCAAAAGGGGTTTATGCAGGAGCATCTATTAGATTGGTCACCTATGTTCTTAATAAATATGAAAAGAGAGGCAAGAACAGCACTATATCATGATGGAGCAGAGTTAGCATTAGAGTTTCTACTCAGTGATTTTGAGTATATATCTAATAAGTTAGAAGAGTTAGAGTAGATGCATTTAGAGTTTAATGTAGCCTCTTGTGTAAGAGCTAGTAGTAAATTTTCAGAGTGTAGTAAATGTGTTGATATATGTCCTGTTGATACCATTAAAATAGTAGATAATATTCCTGCGTTTACTCCAGCAGAGTGTATTAACTGTGGTGGTTGTGTTGGAGTATGTCCAACAGAGGCTTTCTCTCTTTCAGGATTTTCATCTATAGAGTTCTTTTTTAAATTTTTAGAGGAGGAGAACTCTTCACTAGTATGTCAAAAAGATTTATACTCATGTCTATCTGTTTTAAGTGTAGAACATCTTATCTCTCTAGCATTAGCAAAAGATAAACCTATTGTTATAGATGCCTACTCATGTGAGTGTGGAGATAATAAGTTACAAAAACATCTTATAGAGAATATAAAAGAGGCAAATTTTATACTATCTAGTATATCAGATAAGCAGATAGTTATTAAATCTATAGATGATAGAGATAAAAAAGTAGAAGATAATATACCAGATAGACGCTCTTTTCTATCTCTAAAGGGTGCAGTAAAGAGTAAAAGAGAGTTTGATGAAGCAGTTACGGCAGATGAGCTTAAAGAGTTTGGTATAGATATTGATGTAATTGCAGGTATAAGAGAGAAGAAAATTCCAGATAAGCGAAAACTTCTATTTTCTATTTTAAAACGACAAGAGAGACCAAAAGAGTATGATATTATAGCCCAAGAGGATATAAGTTTTACATCTCAAAAGTTTATTGATGAGAGCTGTACAAATTGTCAAATCTGCTATCGTATATGTCCTACTGGTGCTTTGAGTAGTGATAATAAATTTTCTGTTATTAACTTTGATGCTATGATGTGTTTAAAGTGTCATCTATGTCATGATGTTTGTGAGCCAAACTCTATTCAACTTCAGAGAGGTTTTGAGATAAAAGAGTTTTTTGAACCAACACAGAGAACTTTAGCATCATTTAATATTAGAAGATGTAATGAGTGTGGGAACTATTTTACATATAAGGGTGGATTAGTTGAGTGTGATAGATGTAAAATAGAGGAAGAAGAGGCTATGGAGTTACATCAGAATGCAAAAAAGATAAACTCATAACAATTTCTCTACAAAAAAGAGATAATATCTCGCACTAAAAAAGGAGATTATAATGAGACCAGAAGAGATAAAACCAGATACAAAACTATGCACCATTATAGGATATAATGCACAGACGGGAAAAAGAAGAGGCTATTTCAATAGAATATTAAAATTAAATGGTATAAATGCTACAGCAATAGCACTAAATATTAAAGATGAACATTTTGATTTTACTATGAAAAATCTAGCTAACTCAAAAGTAGATAGAATGATAATAGAACCTGAGTTTCAAAAGAGTGCAGTAGAGTATTGTGATATTTTAGATGAACGCTCAAAGGTTAGGGGATTAGTTGGATTTGTTGAAGTGGTTAATGGTAAAATCATGGGATATAATCTTGATGTAGCTATAGATAATTTAGTTGAAAATCCTGAATTTTTTGATGAAAATATGATTTTAGCAATTAGAATGATGTTACTTGCAAATAGATGGTATGGAGCTAAAGTTGATTTCGATTTAATACCTACTATTATTTAAACTAAAAAAAGGAGAATATATGTTAGATAAGGATTTATCTGATTTAAGAGCAGAGTTTGAGGCTATGAAAAATAGTGAAGATTTCTGTATTGATAATAGCTGTTCTACTAATGAAGAGGTTGATTTAAAAGATTATCCAAGCTATACAGAGGCACTATATGCAAAGATTTTAGCACCAAGTGTAAGTGGAATATATCTATCAAGATGGGATATTAAAGATATTGCCAATACAGCAGGAGACTCAATGGCAATTCACCCACGAAAAAGAATGTTTGAGCTTCTAATGAAATATGCAGTAAGCAAAGAGAGAATGCAGATGGTATTAGATGCTATGGAGGCTCATATAGAGGAGAAGATTGAGATATATGAGGAGCTTCAAGAGACTTTTCCACACTCTAAAGTAGTATTTGAGGATAAGATAAAGAAAGCTAAAAAAACTATTGATACATTTCCACATATTATAAAAGAGTATTTTTAATGAGAGGATTATTCTCTTTAGTAATTTTATACTCTCTATTTACAGGGTGTCTAAAGAGACCTCATAAGATAACAAATTATAATATTAAGAGTAGAGATAAAATAGTTAATATTGCTAAAAAGTATTTAGGAAAACCATATAGATATGGAGCAACAGGACCAAATAGTTTTGATTGCTCTGGATTTGTATATCGTGTTACAAAAGAGGCAGGGATTAATATACCTCGAACATCTATTGCACAATCTCAAATAAGAGGTAAAAAACTCTCTATTAATGAGTTAAGAGATGGAGATTTACTATTTTTTGATACAGCACATAGAGGACATGTAAATCACTCTGGCATATATATCGGAAATCATAGATTTATACATGCAAGTAGTGGAAAAGCTCACTCTGTAACAGTATCTAGTTTAGATGATTGGTATAAAGATAAATTTAGATGGGGAAAAAGAGTTAAATAGATTTATGGTGCGGATGAGAGGACTCGAACCTCCACGCCGTGAAGCACTAGATCCTAAGTCTAGCGTGTATACCAATTTCACCACATCCGCATAATTTAAGTGGTACACCCGTCAGGATTCGAACCTGAGACCACTCGCTTAGAAGGCGAGTGCTCTATCCAGCTGAGCTACGAGTGCATTAATAGAATAATTAAATCAAGTGGTACGCCAGAGAGGACTCGAACCCCTAACCCTCAGATCCGAAGTCTGATGCTCTATCCAGTTGAGCCACTAGCGCTTCGTCATTTTAGGTTACACCTACTTACCAAAATGGGGTAGGCGACGGGGCTCGAACCCGCGACAACCTGTGCCACAAACAGGTGCTCTACCAACTGAACTACGCCTACCATCAAATCTTTGATTTAACTATCATATTTTTAAATATCATGGTCGGAGTGAAAGGACTCGAACCTTCGACCCCCTGGTCCCAAACCAGGTGCGCTACCAGACTGCGCTACACTCCGTTTACTTTTTAAAAGTAACTCTCTCTTAAAAAGGAGTGCAATTATAGTCAAAATAAAATATTATGTCAAGAGATTTTATATTTTTTTTTAAATTAATAGTAAAAAAATATACTATTTTTATCTTCTTCTATATGATAGTGCCTCTAATAGATGTTTTTTCTCTATATTTTTAGAGTTATCTAAATCTGCAATAGTCCTAGATACCTTTTTGATACTCTCTATAGCTCTATGAGATAGAGCAAACTTCTCTACTGCTATATTTAGAGTATTCTCTGCCTCTTTAGATAATATACAAAACTTCTCTACCTCTTTAGTCTCCAATTTACCATTAAGTCTAATCTGTCCTCTACTCTTTTGTAACTTAAATGCTAGGTTTACCATATCTTTTATCTCTTTTGAGCTAATATCACCTCTATCTGTAGGAGTAATCTCCTGCATTACAACAAAAATATCAATACGGTCTAAAAATGGGTCAGATAGTCTATTTTTATATCTTTTTATCTCTCTTTTACTACATCTACAAGTTTTCTTTTTAGATAATAGATTTCCACATGGACATGGGTTCATAGCTCCAACAAACATAATATCTGCATCATACTCTACTTTTGAGTTTACCCTAGAGATATTCACTACTCTATCTTGCAATGGTTCTCTTAGTGCCTCTAATATATTTTTAGGAAAATGTGGTAACTCATCAAAAAATAAGACACCATTATGAGCTAAAGCTACCTCTCCAATTCTAGCTCTATGTGAGCCTCCTCCAAAGATTGATGCTAATGTGGCTGTGTGGTGTGGTGAACGAACTGGTCTTTTTGCTTTAAAGTCTGGAGTAGTCCCATCTAAAAATTGATGTTTTGCAATAGATAGCATCTCACTCTCCATAAGAGGTGGTAAAATATCTCTTAATCTTTTTGCTATCATGCTCTTTCCACACCCTGGATTTCCCTCCATTAAAAAGTTATGCATACCAGCAGATGCAACTATTGAGGCTCTTTTTGCAACACTTTGCCCCTTTATATCTTTAAAATCAATCTCAATAGTATCATCATAAAAATATCTTTTTTTATTGATAATAAAATGTTTTGCTTTATAGTCAAATTTTTTAGTTATATATGTAAAAGAGTTAGTTTTAAAGATATTAATCGCTTCATCTAATGAGCTAACAGGGATAAATTCAACTCCTGCAATATAAGATAGATACTCCATAGCCTCTTTAGGAACTACTGCTTTTTTTAGTAATCCTTGCTCTTTAAGTGAGAGAATAATAGGAAATAGAGTTGAGCTTGATTTTACTCTACCATCTAATCCAAGCTCACCAAAGATAAATATATCTTTTGATTCTATTCTCTTCTCATATAATGCAATAAGAAGAGCTATAACTAAATCAAAATGTGTTCCACTCTTCTTAATATCACTAGGGCTTAAGTTAATAGTAACCTTTAATGGAGGAAATTTAAAACTATTTGTAAGAAGTGCAGATTTTACTCTCTCTTTCGCCTCTTGAATATCACTACTTACTAATCCAACTATTAAAAAATTTGGTAACCCTTTTGTAAATGTCGCCTCAACCTCAATAGGTTTTGCATTCAATCCATCTAATGTTGCACAATTTAAACTATTTACAATACTATTCTTATCTAATTTACTACTATTTTGCTTCATGTGATATTTTAACATAAATATTTAAAAAAATATTAAGGTATTATATATACAGGTATTTTATCTCTTGTCTGGTTCCAAACATTTTCCATATCATCATTACTTAAAGCTATACACCCCTCTGTCCAATCTAAAAGCATTGGAAGCCAATCTCCGATAGGAGATAGTGACCAGTTAGATGGAGTTCCATGTATCATTATCATACCTCCTGGATTAACATTTAACTTTTTTGCTCTAGCTCTATCTCTCTTGTTTGGATATGATATATGAAGAGACATATTATATAGTTTACTTCTCTTTCTCCAATCTAAAATATAAGCCCCTTCTGGAGTCTTCATATCCCCCTCTCTCTCTTTAGCACCCTTTGGAACTGCTCCTAAAGAGATGTGATATTTAGCAAATACCTTTCCATTTGCCAATAGATATAACATTCTTGTTGATTTTTTAATAATAATCTTATCTGCTATAGTATTATATAGCTCAGTAGCTCCCAATAAAGTATAAAAAAGTGTTAAAAAGATTATCCATCTAAACATAATATCCCCTTTTAAAATCTAATAAAATCTGTTCCTTAACCTTATCACACTCATATTGAAGAGATTTTAAATTTTTACTATTATCTATTAAATATGAGGCTTTTAATCTTTTAGTCTCTATATCTAGCTGTGAATTAACTCTTTTTTTAGCATCTTCTAATGATATATTATCTCTTTTCATTAATCTTTTTAGCTGTATATCTTTTGGTGTATATACAACTATGACTCTTTTTATAGGATAGCGATTTGTCTCAAAAAATAGAGGAATATCAACTAAATAGGGTCTCTTTAGACTATCCTGCTCTATAGATAATCTCTTAATCTCTTGATATATTTGAGGGTGTAGTAACTCTTCAAGAGACTTTTTAGCTTTTTTATCTGAAAATATTAAACTACCTAATAATTTTCTATCTACTCTATTATCTCTAATATATCTGCGTCCAAATAGTTTAGCTATCTCTAAATAATTCCTATCTAATATTATATGAGCTATCCTATCAGCATCTATAAGATTAAATCCAAAATCTATAAATTTCTTAGCAACTGTACTTTTACCTGTAGCAATTCCACCAGTCAAAGCAATAGCATATTTAAAAGACATCTTTACCCCTTTAATAAATGAAACATATTAAAAAAAAAATATTAATAAAATTAACTTATCTACTCTTTTTAAATATAAAAATCTTATAATTTTATCAAATATTTTAATATAAAGGGAACTTTATGGCATTTTCACCAGAAAATCGTTCAGGTACTATGAGTGGTATCCTATTTGTTGCTATATTTTCAGCAGCAGCTACATATATTGCAGGATTAGCTCCAATTCATGCTTTGGGGTTATCTCCACTTGTTATTGGTATTGTTATGGGTATTTTTTATGCAAATATACTACATAACCATATTCCAGATGCATGGGATACAGGTATTACATTTTCAGGAAAAAAAATCCTCCGTTTTGCTATTGTAATATATGGATTTAGAATTACATTTCAACAGATAATGGATGTTGGATTGGAGGGATTTTTAGTATCTCTAATAATGCTCTCAACTACATTTATATTTGGTAGTTGGCTTGGAACTAAAATCTTTGGTATGGAGAAAGATACATCTATGTTAACAGCATCAGGAGCTTCTGTATGTGGAGCTGCAGCTGTTTTAGCTACAGAGCCTGTACTAAAAGCAGAAGGACATAAGACTGCTATTGCTGTATCTATGGTTGTCCTATTTGGAACTATCTCTATGTTTCTATATCCTGTTTTATACTCTGTAATTATAGAACCAGCTAAAGGCTTTCTTCACATGACTCCTTCACAGTTTGGTATCTATGTTGGTGGAACAATTCATGAGGTTGCACAAGTTGTTGCTGTTCCGTTCTCTATTCCAAACTCTCCAATAGAAATGGCAAACAATGCTGTTATTGTAAAGATGACTAGAGTTATTATGATTGCACCTATGTTAATTATATTAGGGATTTATCTAAGTTATAGTGCAAAAAAAGAGGGTGGAAATGGTAATGCTGTTAAACTTGTTATTCCTTGGTTTGCTGTTTACTTTATTGGTGTAGCAGGATTTAACTCATTCCATTTAATTCCTCAAAATATTGTAAATATTATTAATAGCATAGATACATTTCTTTTAACTATGGCAATGACAGCACTTGGTATGGGAACTAGATTTTCTAAATTTAAAGGTTTAGGTTTAGCACCTGTATATACAGCTTTAGGTATGTTTGTATGGCTTGTTATTGGTGGATTTATTGTTACAAAAATAGTCTGTAGCATAATATAATTTTACTCTCCACTATTTAAAATAGTGGGGTTTATCTTTTTTTTTACAAAAGTTTACTTTTATAAAATAGTCATTGATTGTTCAATCGGGTAGTTTATATAGTTAATATTGGTATATAGCCTTAATATGCTCCATTTTACTACCCATATTTAAGAGTAACATATCAACTAGTACCAATGCCATCATTGCCTCACATACAATAGAGCCTCTAATAGCAACACATGGGTCGTGTCTCCCTTTTAGTTCACATACTACAGGTTTCTTACTTTTATCTATAGTATCTTGTGGTTTAAATATAGATGGAGTTGGTTTAAAGTAGGTCTTTACAATAATATCATCTCCGTTAGATATACCTCCAAGAGTACCTCCTGAGTGGTTAGATTTAAATCCATCTGGAGTAATTTCATCATTATTTTGACTACCTTTTATTTTAGTAGATAATATACCATCTCCAATCTCTACAGCTTTTGAGGCATTTATACTCATCATTGCATCTGCTAAAATAGCATCTAACTTATAATATATAGGCTCACCCAATCCAATAGGAACTCCCTTTGCAATAGTAACAACCACTCCACCAACAGAGTCATGACTATTTTTAGCCTCTAAGATAGCTTTCTCTTGAAGTGGCTCTATATTTTTATCTAATGCGTATAATTTACTCTTTTTGGCATGATTAAAATCATACTCTTTAGCCTCTATTCCTGCAATTTCAGATATACCAGACTCTATAGTTATGCCAATACTCTTTAAGATGAGTTTAGCAATAGCTCCCCCTGCTACTCTACTAGCAGTCTCTCTTGCTGAACTTCTACCACCTCCTCTATAGTCTCTAACTCCATATTTATGATGATATGTAAAATCTGCATGAGATGGTCTAAATAGATTTTTAATACTATCATAATCACGGCTCTTTTGATTGCTATTATAGATTATCATCATAATAGGAGTTCCAGTAGATACTCCCTCAAAAGTACCAGATAGTATCTCTACTATATCATCCTCTTTTCTTGCTGTCTCTAATCTACTTTTACCCGGTTTTCTTCTATCTAGTTCATTTTGAATATACTCTTCATCTATCTTTAATCCAGCAGGAACTCCATCAACAATACACCCAATAGCCTTACCATGTGACTCTCCAAAAGTTGTAATTGAAAATCTCTCTCCAAATCTATTCAATACTCTCTCCCTTAAGCTTTTTTAATGCAATATCAGCAGCCTTCTGTTGTGCCTCTTTTTTGCTTCTTCCAATAGCAGTAGATATTATTTTATTTTGTAACTCAACTGCTATCTCAAACTCCTTCTTATGGTCTGGACCAAATGCTCTAATCATCTTATAGTTTGGTGTCTCTCCAAAATCAGCTTGTGTTAACTCCTGAAGTGCTGTCTTAAAATCTTTTGAGAGGGAGTTTAAATCTATATTATCATAGCTCTTTTCAATAAGCTCTACTACTATTTTAGATGCAGTAACCAATCCACTCTCTAAATATATAGCCCCTATTACAGCCTCAAATGCATTTGATAGTAGAGATGGTTTAGTTCTACCTCCATTATTCTCTTCAGCTAAAGATATAAATATAGAGTCTCCTAAATTTATATTTTGTGCTAATTTTGTAAAACCCTTCTCATTGACTAGAGATGCTCTAATTTTAGATAAAATCCCCTCATCTTCTTTTTCAAATTTTTTAAAAAGATACTCACCTACTATTAAATCAAGAACAGCATCACCTAAAAACTCCAATCTCTCGTTATTATAGGGTTTTTTATAACTTTTATGAGTGAGTGCTTCGGTGATGAGATTTTCATTTTTAAAACTATAGTTTAAAGCATCTTCTAAAGCTTTAAATTTGCTCATTTCTTTCCTTTATTAAAATTTTTATATTATATACAATTAAAATAGAGAGTAGCCTCTATATGCTCTTTTTTCTGTTATTGTACTATTTAATATTATTGAATTTATAGCATAACATCTAGGACATCTATCAAATGATATAGGAAAACTATCTCTACATCTACTACAGCTATAACTAAAGTTTAAATCAATATTAAAAGAGCCTCCTTTCTGTGCAGAGTTAATAGTATCAATAACAAATATACCAATATTAGGCAGACTATCTTCTATATGTAAAATCCCCTTTGCAGTGTAGATACTCTTTAGTATCTCATTAGATGAGATTATATCAAAATTGAGGTTTGAAGAGGGTAATAACCATAGAATATCAATAATTATATCAATTTTATCCATATCTAAATTATTCCAAGCAATATTACTATCTATTTTGAAAAGCTCTCTTATTGCTCTTCTATATAAAAATGGCTCTTTTTTCATAAACTCTATTACTCTTTTTACTCTCTCATCTTTATAGATAGTACTATCTTTAAGAAGAGTAGATAACTCTAAATTTACTCTTAATTTTTCAATATTCTCCCCCATAATCTCAAGAGGAATAAGAGTCTCTTTAGCTCTTTTATACTCATTTAGACGCTCATATATAATCTCTAGTGAGTATAAAACTTCTCTATTTCTTGGGTGCTTTTTTAAAATTTCTAAAAATATAGACTCTGAGCGTTTTAAAAAACCTGCTTTAAAATATGTCTCTCCCAACTCCTGTAGTAGATACTCTTTTTGAAAAAATTGTTGAATATGATTAATAAGATATAGATATATACTAATAGCTTTTTGATATTCACCATTAGTAGCAAAACTTTTAGCAACCATAGATAGAGGTGAGATTAATGATGTTTCAAATGGTAACTTATTAATATCTAATATTGAGTTATCAATATTAATTGTTCCTAAAAATTTTTTTAAATTTTTTTTCTCTCTCTCCTCTTTATAGTTACCTAAAAAATATGAGACAAGAGCAACTATAAGTATGAGTATTGTAATTATTAAAATACTAAATAGAGGGTCACTATATGATGGAAGAATTTTATCCAATTTATACCTTTTTCTTATATTCTAACATATTTTAAACAAGTGGTATAGAATAAAAATAGATAAATCCAATACTATATATCACTGCTAATATTAAAAAAACAGATATATGCCACAGTGGAATAGTTTTTTTTAATATGGCTAGAACTATGCTATATATACTATATCCAAAAGATAATAGTATGAAAAACACTATACCTATTATAGCACTATATGATAGTGGATATTTTATAAAATAGTCTATAACATGATAAAAATTATGAAAAGAGAGTATATAAAAGATAATCATAGTTGATATGGAGATGATAGTAAAACTAGCTTTTTTTATTAAATATCTATCTATTAGATTAATAAGTGATACTGTTACTATTTGTACTCCAAAAAGATATATAAACATATATCCATATAGTATAAATAGTCTATATGTTGAAAAGTGTTTAATAATTAAGCTATATATATATATAAATTGCCAATAGAAAAATCCTAAAAAGATAATACTATATAGCAGTGATGGGATAAATTTAGATAATATCTGAAAAATCATAAAAACTCTTTTGTCATTTTTTTATAATTATATCCTATTTTACAGAGATTAATTAACTCCCACTTTTAGTATAACTACTTTAATAGTCTTGATTAAAATAATAAAATCATCCCAAAATAGCCAATTTTTAATATACCAAACCTCTAACTCATTTCTCTGCTTAAAGGTTAGATTGTTTCTTCCATTAACCTGCCAAAGTCCTGTAATCCCAGGTTTCACTTTTAAGATTAAATCTCTATCTTCTCCTAATTTTTCTGCCTCATTTAACATATATGGTCTAGGACCTACTAGACTCATCTCCCCTTTTAATATATTTAAAATCTGTGGAAGTTCATCAAGAGAGGTTGAGCGAAGAAGTGAGCCAATTTTAGTGACTCTTGGGTCATTTTTATATTTATGATATTTACTATAATAGTCTATCTCATCAGGATTTTTAAGTAGATACTCTTCTAGTATGGTATCTGAATTTTCATACATAGTTCTATATTTATAACATAAAAAAGTGCTATTATCTTTTCCTAAACGGGGCTGTTTAAATAAAATAGAGCCTTTTGAATCTACTTTTATTAAGATAGATATAACTATATGAATTGGTATAAATATAGGCATAATTAAGATAGCTACAAGCTTATCAAAAATATTTTTTAAAATTATATTTTTCTTTATAAGTAGTCTATTCTCAATAAATATAGAGTTTAATTGAATATTTGAGTACTCCATAATAGTTGAGTATGCAAAATTTATATCTGTAATATATGGAACAATATAGACTCCACCACTAATATCTCTATATTTATATATTAAACTATTTAATCTATCAACTCTCATATTTTTTGAGATAATAATAACTGTATCATAATTTTTTTCATCATAACACTCTCCTAAATAGAAGTTTATTTTAAATTCTCTTTTAAATCTATTTTTTTCGCTCTCTTCTCCAATAATAAGAACTCTTTTTTTTAAAAAATCAAATGAGTATAACACTCTTTTACTATATATTTTGATAATAGGAATTAAAAATATTGCTAGTATAAAATATATAGTTATAAATAGTCTTGAGTACTCTTGATTTGTTTTCATTAGAGCTAATATAGTTAAAACTAGTAGATATGTTAAAAATAGAGATTTAATTATCTTTTTAGACTCTTGCCAAAAATCATATCTAAATGAGTATATTTTTTCATTAAAAAAGAGAAATAGTGCTATAATAATAGCAAAGGAGAAGTCTATAAACTCTATTTTATTAAAAGGAGGAATATTACTAATATATAGATTATCTCTAATAAAGGCAGTTATATAAAAAAGTAAAATTAATACTATTATATCAATAAGAGATAAGATTATAAAGCTCATTATATTTTTATTAATCATATAATCTCCAATTTTTACATATATTATAATATAATTCGTGTAAAAATAGGATTTTAAGTGTCTAATATAAGTTACTCCTCAAATCAAGGAAAACTATACTTTTTTTAACTTCTCTCCATGGAGAATGATGCAGATAGAGCTATTTTTCTATGCTCCTAATAATAAAAAATTTATATGTAAAGATTTAGAAAGATATAAGATAGTTCTAAAGTAAAAGGAGTAAGGGAGGGGGAGTTTTATTCATAAAAATATTTACTATTATATAAAATCTACTATAAAGAACTAATCTCATTTTGAAATCTACTACTACAAAGATTTCAAAGCAGATATGAAAAAGGAGGTATATCTATCTGCATCTTTCATAATGGTATTATATATCTATTTTATAAACAGATGGAAAACCAAAAATTAACAGTTGGTTAATATTAAAATATATTATGAGTAGAAATTAATCTACTCACTATTATTAAAAAAAGATTTTTATAATCGGATGTGGTTTAAAGTATATATATAGCCCTGCGTCTTTGTCACCAGTATTACCCTTCCCTCCATGAATATTTGTAAAAAATCTAAAGAGTGCGTTTCTTTCTGATACAGTATCATATCTATTTTTTAAAGTTTGTGTATTATGGTCTATATGAAGTCCCCACATCTCATGTATATCTCTAATAGGGCTAAAGTCAATATCGCTAAGGTTATTATAGCTTAAATCAAGGTCATCAATTCCATCAAAAATGCTTAAATGAGATAAATCAATACTACTTAATCCTCTATGAGAACAGTCTATTTTACCATGATATTTATGAGTTGAAGCATTATATAGTGAATCATTAAATATACCTCCACAAGTATTTCTATACCATGACTTAAAATTATCTAACTCACTACTATAATTATTATAGTTATTATCGTTATAATTATTATTATAACTATTTTGAACCACGACTATTTTATCTTTAACAACATAGTTCCCGTCACTATCTGTTACACTATATACAACAGTATAAGTTCCTGGACTATTAATATTTAATCCACTAGTATCAATTAAAACTTCTCTTGTTAAATCTCCATCTTCAGCATCTGTAGCTCTATAGTCATTATAGTAAATAGAGGTACGGAAACTCTCTCCTAGACTTAGATATACAGTATCTTGATTAAAAGATATAACAGGAGCAGAGCCTTGATAATTATTATCATATCCACTATTATCTACTCCATTAGTTCCACCTCCATTATAGAGAGAATCACTATTACTATTTACAATTCTTACATGTCTAACAGCTCTACCTACATTTCCATCACTATCTGTTACACTATATGTAACCTCATAATCTCCTGCTCTATTAAAATCTATATTATTACTTCTTTCAACTTTATCTGTTATATCTCCATCTTGAAAATCAAAAGCACTATAACCATCTTCTGGAATTTGCGTTGTACCTAATGGAATTTCAATATCGGTACTTCCCTGAAGAGTTATAGTAGGGGTTTCTCCATCTGATGCAGTAGAGTTATTATCATCACCACCACACCCTGTAAATATAGTTGTAGTATATAGAGTCATTATTAACATAAATGCTAATATATTAATCTTTCTCATTTTATATCCTTTAAAAAATTAAATTACTAATATTATAGCATATCTTTAATTGTATTTTTGTTATTATTAAGGAAAAAATATTAAAAATAAGAAAAATAAACAATATAAACAATTGTAAAAAAGTTTAATACTCAAAATTCTAAATTAGATAAGCTTAAATAAAAATATGTTATTTTTAGATTAAAAAATAGGTGAATAGTTTGAGTATAGATTATAGAGCAGAGATTAAGAGATTAAAAGATAAGTTGCTAGTTACAGTTGTAGGACACTTTTATCAAAGAGATGAAGTCTTTGAGATGGCAGATATTACTGGCGATAGTTTAGAGTTAGCTAGAAAATGTAAAGCTGATGATAATCCATGGGTTGTATTTTGTGGTGTTGGATTTATGGGACAGAGTGTAAAGGTTATTGCACCTGAAAAGAGAGTTCTTATGCCAAAAGTTGCATGTTGTGCAATGGCTAGAATGATAGATAGTAGCTATTTCGAAGATAGTGTTAACTATATGGTAGAGAGAGGTATTCCAAAAGAGAATATTTTACCAATTACATATATTAATAGTGATGCTACAGTTAAAGCAAAAGTTGGAGAGATGGGGGGAATGGTATGTACCTCATCTAATGCTTATAAGATAATTGAGAAGGGTTTAGAGAGTGGTAAAAAGATACTATTTGTTCCAGATAGATGTTTAGGACAAAATTTTGCAAACTCTATGGGTTTAAAATCTTGTGTAATTGGAGAGGGGGAGTGTGACCCCAAAGAGGCTGATATTATCTGTTTTAATGGTTTCTGTTCTGTTCATCAACTATTTACTCTTGATGATATTAAGTTCTATAGAGAGAGATACCCTGATATATTAATTGCAGTACACCCTGAGTGTGACCCCAAAATAGTAGAAGCGTCTGATTTTGCAGGTTCTACTTCACAACTTATTAAATATGTAAATGAGCTTGACCCAGAGCAGAAAGTAGCAGTTGGAACAGAGTATAATTTAGTAAATAGAATGCGTCCAAATGGAAATACTTTTGTACTCTCCTCTACAAAACCTGAGTGTCCTACTATGAATGAGACTACACTAAAAGATTTATATCTAACTCTAAAATCAATAGAAGATAATAATCCAATTAATGAGATATTTGTAGATGAAAATACTATTAAATATGCAAATTTAGCACTAAATAGAATGTTAGATATAAGTTAAATTAAGAGGTTGCTTTTATAAAAAGCACCTCAAACTCTAAATAGTTGAGAGGATAGTTTCTAATAATATCTTTTATCTGAATATAACTTAACTCTCTCTTGCCACCACTCACTCCACTTCTTTTTATATATCTTAACATATCATATACACTAGAAAACTCTAACTTATAATTAATGATTTCAAAAGAGGTAATATAATAATATTTTTTAATAGTATCTTCTAGCTCCTCTTTAGAGTATATTGGTGATTTAAGACCTGCTATTTTATGTAGTGTTTTAAAAGTATTTGATGTAAAGATAGAAAAATAGAATATATTAGATAGTTTGCTTATCTCTTTTAGAGTCATATCCAAATCCCTACTCCATTGAAGTGCAGATGACGATATGATAAAATCATAACTATTCCTATTTAATTTTTTAAAATCCTCTCTACTATTAAAATCAAAATATATTTTTTCTATATTTTTAGAAGTTGGATGAATGTCTAACATCTCTTTAGAGAAGTCTAATGCTATAAACTTATTAAATTTAATCTTTTTTATTATATTTTTATATATTAACCCACTTCCACAACCTATATCTAAGAGTCTATTGTACTCTTTAATATCTATTTTAGAAGTAAGCCTTTTTGCAACTCTACTCTGTATAGTATTATATCTATCATAAAGGTCTGCAAACCTTGAAAACTCTTCTATTACATTCATAATCTCTATTTCAATTAATTTAGGGTATAATCGCCCAAATTATACCCAATTTGGAGATAAATCTCCAACTATTAAGAGGAAACAGATGACTTCAACCCTATTAGTTATTCAAGTTATTTTAGCAATTGCTATTATTATTGCAGTTTTATTACAAAAAAGTTCAAGTATTGGTCTTGGTGCATATAGTGGCAGTAATGAGTCGATGTTTGGAGCTAAAGGTCCTGCTAGTTTTTTAGCAAAAGCTACATTTGTATTGGCACTACTTTTTGTAATGAATACATTAGCGATGGGTTATCTATATAATCAAGATAAAAATAAATCTGTAGCTGATAAAATATCAACTTCAACAGCAGTCCCTAAAACTATAGATAATAATAGCTCTCCAATAAATTCAAAAGTTCTTAAAACTGTAGATAGTAATAGTGCTATAGCAAAATAACTTCTGGAGGTCTAACTCCTCCATCTTTTTAAACTCTTTATCAAGCAAAAAAAAGGTAAAATTCCCTACTAAAACTTAACAGTAAGGATATTATAATGTTAAATGAAATCTATGATAATACAAAAAAGCAGATGAAAAAGAGTATTGAGGCTTTAAAGAGAGATTTCTCTACACTTAGAACAGGTAAGGTAACAACAAATATTGTTGACCACATTAGAGTTGATTACTATGGAACACCAACACCACTAAATCAAGTTGGAAATGTTATAGCTTTAGATGCTACAACTATATCTATTACTCCTTGGGAGAAAAGTATGCTTTCTCCAATTGAAAAGGCAATTCAGAGTGCAAATATAGGTGTAAATCCAAATAATGATGGAGATTTTATTAAGCTATATTTCCCTGCAATGACAAGTGAACAGAGACAACAGATTGTAAAACAGGCAAAAGCAATGGGTGAGAAGGCTAAAATTGCTATTAGAAATATAAGAAAAGATAGCAATAAGGATATTAAAGAGTTAGAGAAAGAGAAAGAGATAACTGAAGATGAGTCAAAAAAAGCTCATAGCGAAATTCAGAAAATTACAGATAGTAGTATAGCTGAAGTTGATAGACTCTTTTCAACAAAACAAGCTGATATATTAAAGGTTTAAAATGGATATAGAAGCTATTTATAGAGATGCTAATGCTCTATTAGAGGGTCACTTTATTCTATCTAGTGGAAATCACTCAAATCGTTATCTCCAGAGTGCAAAAGTCTTAGAAGAGCCTAAAAGAGCAGAAATTTTAGCTTCTGCTTTAGCTAAACAGATAAAAGATAGTAATATAGAGATAGATACAATATGTGCCCCTGCATTAGGTGGAGTATTGGCTGGATATGAACTTGCTCGTGCATTAGGAGTTCGTTCTATTTTCGTAGAGAGAAAAGATGGAGCTATGCAACTTCGTCGTGGATTTGATATAAAAGATGGAGAAAAAATATTAATATGTGAAGATATTATTACAACAGGTGGCTCTGCAATGGAAGCATCTAAGGTAGTACAAGAGCTTGGTGGCAAGGTTGTAGCCTTTGCATCTTTAGCTAATAGGGGTTTTTGCAAAAGAGAAAATACTTCTATAGAGTCACAAAAAGAGTGTAAACTTCCAAAAGATATACCATTTTTTGCTTTAGCAGATTTTAGATTTGAGATGTTTTCTCCTAATGAGTGTCCTATGTGTAAAAGTGGTAGCCAAGCTATAAAACCAGGTAGTAGAGAGAGTTAATTTTCACAAAAAATATACAAAAATCTCCTATAATTAATAAAAAATAAGGAAAATATATGATTAGAAAAAAATTATTAACAGATGTTATATCATCATCTATAACTCTTTTACTATTAGTTGGTTGTACAGCAACCAATCAGGGAGGAGCTAATAGTGGAATGAGTAAAGCACAAATGGGAGCAATTGGAGGTGCTGTTCTTGGTGCTATTGTTGGTGGGGCAACTGATACTAAACATACACATAGAGGCAGAAGAGTTGCAATTGGTGCTGCATCAGGTGCTGCTATTGGTGCTGCTATTGGATATAGTTTAGACCAACAGGCAAAAGAGGTAGCACAAGTTTTACATACAAATGTAGATAATAGCCCAACAGCAGAAAAAAATCCAAATAAAGATTTAGTTGTATCAAATACAGATAAATTTGTAAAGATTATGTTTCGTTCAAGAAGAATGTTTGCAACAAACTCTGCTTATCCAACACCATCAGCTAGAGCTGAGATAGAACATATGTTACCTGTATTTAGAAAATATCCAAACATGATAATACAAACAGTAGGGCATACAGATAATAGAGGTAGTTATGAATATAATTTAAGATTATCAGAGCAGAGAGCTGTATCTGTTGCAAATATACTTAAAAATGGTGGAATTGCTAATCCTATATACTCTAAAGGGTGTTCATTCTCTAAACCTATAGCACCAAATACAAACCCTGTAAATTGGGCATTAAATAGAAGAGTTGAAGTATATTTATACCCTAATCATAACTCAGTTATTGATCCTTGTATGAATTAATATTTTAGATTTCTATATCCACCAGAGCCTATATGCCTCTCCTCAATATATTCAGGGTGCATTACTCTTCTCTTAGGTACTCTGTTATATATAGGATAGTAGTAGTCATCTCCACTTTCACTCTCTTCATATACTCTAATGTGTCTTACAGTTGGTCTAAAGTAGCCTCTATGATAGAGTCTATCTTCATAGATATATCTATCATTATAAGGATAGTATCTTCCATTACAAAAGTATCCATACTCATTAAAAAAATCAAACTCATCACCAAAACTATTTTTATAAATATCTTTTTTATAATTTTTTAAGGTTATATTTTCATCTTTTACAAAAGTTTTTCCTTTATTAGGGATACTATTTGTAGGGAATTGAGGTGAATTAGAACACCCTATTAACAATAATGGTATATATATAATAATACTATATTTCATTTTTAATTAAATAAATCTTTTAGTGTTCTAATTGCACTAACACTATCATTAATAGCACCAGCAGTTGAACTAGCAGCAGATGCACCCTCTTCTATGCTATCTGTTGTCTGTCTTCTTTTCATATTTTCTAATCTAATCTCATCTGCTGTCAATGCTTGTTGTCTATGATACTGCTCTGCTTCTGCTGCACTAATTTGAGCTCCTGCTGCTCCACGATTTCTATTTAAATAAGCTGAATCCATACCTGCTGTTTTTGGTGTACAGCCAATAAAAAATATCATTAAGAGAGTAGTACTAAAAAATAGTCTTAATTTTTTCATAATAAAATCCTTTAAAATATGTGAATAAATAATATTATATTATACAATATTTTTATAAATAAGGCAAGAAAAATAGATAGAAAATTGTATGGTTATCAAACTAGAAATAGAGTTAAGCATAATTTAAAAGTTAAAATAATTATGACCGACTTTCATCAAACCTATAACCTTAAACGAATATAATACCAAACCAATTCAAAAATAAGGGAAAAACTATCTGTTTCACAAAAGTAAATAAAATAAAAACAAAAAAATTAGGACATCTAGGCTTAGTAGCAGGAATGTGCAAAGAGCT
>WGAM01000067.1 GCA_015494795.1 Campylobacterota bacterium | reverse complement strand
ATGTTGAAAAGGCTCGTTTAGATAAGATTTTAAAATCTGATGAGATAAAAAATATGATTACAGCTCTTGGTTGTGGTATTGGAGATGAGTTTAATGAAGATAAACTTAGATACCATAAAATTATAATTATGACTGATGCTGATGTTGACGGAAGTCATATCCAAACTCTCTTAATGACATTCTTTTTTAGATTTTTAAAACCAATTATTGAAAAGGGGTATCTATATTTAGCTCAACCTCCACTATATAGATATAAAAAGGGTAAAAATGAAACTTATCTAAAAGATGATAAGGCTCTAAATGATTTTTTAATTGAGAATGGAATAGATATTTTAAACTCTTATAGTATGGGTAAAAAAGATTTAACAGAGCTATTTAAACTTGTAGCCTATTATAAAATGACTCTATCTGAAATAGAGAAGAGATTTGCACTATCAGAAGTTATAAGATATATGGTTGAAAATCCAGATATTATTGGAGATAGTAATCAAGAGTTATCAAAACATTTAGAAAAGTATATAGATGATTTAGGATATAATATATTGACTAAGAGTATTAATGATGAGTATATTCAATATTTTGTTCAGACAAATGAGGGTTTAGAGGAGTTAGTCGTTGATGATACTCTATTTAGCTCTCCATACTATAATGAAGCTACATATATATATAAAAAGATAGATGAGAGATTAACAGATGAGTTTAGAGATAGAGATATATTAGAACTTCTTGATAGGGTAGAGAAGAGTGCTAAAAAGGGTGCTTATATTCAACGATATAAAGGTTTAGGAGAGATGAACCCAGAGCAACTTTGGGAGACAACTATGAACCCAGAGTATAGACGACTATTACGAGTTGTTATTGATGATGATGAGATTGCAGATGATACATTTATACTATTTATGGGAGATGAGGTTGAGCCTAGAAGAGCTTATATAGAGAAACATGCTAAAGATGTTAAACATTTAGATGTATAGAGAGGAGTTTAGATGAAATATGGCGAAAAAGAGATAAGAGAGTTTGATATAGATTTAGAAGAACACTATTGGGATAATATTCACCCTAAAAATTATGTTATAGATATAGAGTTGCCTGAATTTATCTGTAGATGTCCTAGAAGTGGATATCCTGATTTTGCAAATATAAAACTTAGCTATTCACCAGATAAGAGAGTTATTGAGCTAAAGGCTCTTAAACTATATATTAATAGCTTTATGGATAGATATATATCTCATGAGAATTCAGCTAATGAGATTTTTGATACTCTAAAGAGAAATTTAGAGCCAAAATGGATAAGAGTTGTAGCAGATTTCAATCCAAGAGGTAATGTTCATACCGTAATTACTATTGATAGTAGAGATTAAAAATTTAAAGGAGAAAATATGATAAAAAAAATATTGATGATAGCTCTATTTATAGGACTATTTAGTGGTTGTGTAACTGTTGACCCACAAGGTAGAGGCTACTCTATTGCTGTCCCTATTGGAGTTATAAACTCAACCCTAGCAGAGAAGTTTCCAGTTGATAGAAAACTAAAATATGGGATAATAAGTGGAAATCTCAATATATCTAATCCAAATGTTTTAGGTCAAAAAGGAAAAGATAAATTAGGAGTTGGAACAGAGTTTAAGTTTACAAACTTCCTTATTCCAGATGGAATTTCAGGCAAGATTAATCTCTCTTCAGGGATTAAATATGATGCAGGGAGTAGAAATCTATATTTAAAAAATCCAATGGTAGATACAATTAAATTTCAAAATGAGTCACTCTTACAGAAACTTCCTAATGGAGTACAGAATGCTATTGGTCTGATAGTAGCAGAGACTATTGCACAGAAACCTATATATAATATTAAGAGTGGAACTTTAGCTTCGGGACTTATTAAAGGTATAGATGTTCGTAATGGACAGGTATTTTTAACTTTTGGATTATAGAGTGAATAATAAACCTAAATATACTCTTTTTAAAAATTCAAAATATGCTATAGAGGGGTTAATTCATGCTATTAAACATGAGACCTCTTTTAAGATAGAGTTAGCCATAGCTCTTATATTTTTCCCTCTAATCTATTTTTTAGATTTAGAGTTAATATATAAGTTAGTTCTTATTATCACATTTACTCTAATATTAATAGTTGAGCTTATTAACTCATCTATTGAAAATGTAGTTGATTTAGCTACTAAAGAGATAAAACCATTAGCAAAATCTGCTAAAGATATTGGAGCTACTGCTGTACTCTTTGCTGTAGTGCTTCATATATCTTGTTGGATTATTATATTAAGCTCTATATAAAATTATCTAATTAATATATTTATTATATAACAATTATATACAAATAGTACTATACTATATTAAAATTAAAATGATGGGAGAATAGCTCCGTTATAAAATAGCTTTGAGCCTAATATTAGGATGAAACCAAGTATATATCTATTACTATTTTTACCACTATTTCTATTTTCAGATTTAAATATAGAAAAAATAGATAATGTCTTATCTTCTATAAAACTTAATAATAATCCTATAACCTATTATAGTAAAAATAGGAGTTTTTTTAGTAAATTAAAGGTTAAAAAAGCTCAATCTATTGATAGTGCAGATATTATAATTTTTCCTAAAAAAAATAGTAGAGATAAGATGTATATTGTAGATAATTATGATAAGTTAAAACTAAGTAGTAGTAATATAGGTGCTATATATGTTAAAAAAGGTAGAACACAGATAATATTTGTAGATGAGAGAATGAAAAATAATGCTCTTAAATTATCTAATAGATATAATAAATATATTATAAAGGAGTGTTATTTAAATGAATTTTGCTTATTAAAATAAAATATTAATTTAAATTTAAGCTAAAATGTGCTTCTATATTCACAATCTTGCACTATTTTATGTTAGAATAACCCTATATAAAAAAATAAGGGTTCTATATTGTATAATAGGTTTAGATTTTATAGTATAAATAGACTATACTACTATAGCATAGTAGTATATATAATTATCTGTTATACATTTATATATATATATAGAAATATTCCATCTTATGAAAATAGATTGAGAGTTACACTTCTTAGTCAATCTATTGATGGTATTGACGCAGCTTCAGATAAACTTATTGATAAAATAGTAAATAATGATAGAGAGTTTTTAAAAAAAAATATTAAAAATCCTAATTTAAGAAAAAAAAATGAGAACTATTTAAAAGAGTTTCTAAACAGAAATATCTCATCTATATATATTCTATTTATATTTAATGATAAAAATTTTATTCTATTAGATACAGATAATAGTAGTAATGAAATTACTCCTTTTATAT
>WGAM01000066.1 GCA_015494795.1 Campylobacterota bacterium | reverse complement strand
TCACTTTTAAAGAAAATAGAAATATATCGTAGAGAGTTAGGAGAGAATTTATAGTGGCAGTTTGGGCAATAGGTGATATTCAAGGGTGTTATGACTCACTACAAAAACTACTTAAAAAGATAGAGTTCAACCCTAAAAAAGATACTCTATGGTTAGCAGGAGATTTAGTAAATAGAGGAGATAAATCTTTAGAGGTTTTAGAGTATCTATACTCTATAAGAAAATCTACTAAGATAGTTTTAGGTAACCATGATATATCACTTATTGCATCATACTATGGGATTAAGAAATCAAATCCTACAATAGAACCTATATTAAAATCTCCAAATGCTAAAAAACTAATAGATTGGCTACGAAACCAACCATTTTTAATATGGGATAGTAAATTAAATTACATAATGTCACATGCTGGTATATCTCCTCAATTTAATTTTAAAATGGCAGTTAAATATGCCTCTTCTATTGAGAAAAAGTTACAGTCCTCTAGTGCAAAATCTTGGCTTAGTAGTATGCTTAAAGGTAGTTCTGATTTTTTTGATAGAAATTTATCTGAATTAGATAGAGATAGATATATATTAAGCTCATTTACTAGAATGAGATTTTGTGATAAAAATGGCAAGTTAGATTTTTATCAAAAGGGAAAACCGACTAATTATAAAACTAATAAGGGATTAACCCCTTGGTTTGAATGTTCTATTAGAGAGCCTATAAAATTAAAAATTATATTTGGTCACTGGTCAACTCTTGGATATTTTTATAATGGAGAGGTTTTATGTCTGGATAGTGGGTGTCTTTGGGGTAGAGCATTAACAGGAGCTAGATTAGATACAAAAGAGCCTAAGATAGTTCAAGTTAAGTGTGGTAAGAGTTGAAAAAGCTATTTAGACAATATATTCCCTACTTAATGGATTATAAGAGGGAGTTTATATTTGCTATAGTTGGAATGTTAGCTGTTGCCATTGGAACGGCTGGAACTGCACAGATTATAAAACCTACACTAGATAATGTATTTGTGGCAAAAGATGCTACAATGTTATCTATTATCCCCTTTTTTTTAATAGTTATCTTCTCAATTAAAGGTGTAGGACAATATATTCAAACCTACTATATGTCATATATTGGACTTGATGTAGTGCGAAAATTAAGAGATGATTTAGTAACTCACTTAACATATCAAGATATAGCTTTTTTTAATAATATGCACTCTGGAGAGATTTTATCTAGGATAACAAATGATATAACTCGTATTCAAAATGTTGTAACAACAATAATTCCAAATTTTATTAGAGAGAGTTTAACTATAGTAGCACTTACTATCTATGTAATATATGAGAGTCCAAAATTGGCTCTATATTTTTTAGTTATTATGCCTTTGGCAATTTTACCTCTTAGCAGACTTGCAAAAAAGATGAAAAAATACTCAAAACTATCACAAGAGAGTACCTCTACTATGATATCTAGGCTTGGTGAGATATTTTCCAATATTGAAGTTATTAAATCAAACTCTACTCAAACTATAGAGAGTAATAAATTTTCACAAGAGAACTATAGTGTCTTTAAATATCTTATAAAACAGGTTAAAGTAAATGCACTTACCACTCCTATTATGGAGATATTAGGCTCAATTGCTATAGGGGTTGTAATCTATATTGGTGGAACAGAGGTAATTGAAGATAGAATGAGTGTAGGCTCATTCTTTTCATTCTCTGCTGCTCTATTTATGTTATATAATCCTATAAAGAGAGTATCTAAACTATATAATAAGGCTCAAGATGCAGTTATTGCAAATTATAGAATGCATCAACTCTTAAATATGAAGCCTAAAGTAGTATCTGGAGATATAGTTTTAAATAATAGAATAGAGAGAGTTGTATTTAGAAATGTATATTTAAACTATGAAGATAAGAGAGTAATAGATGGAGTATCTATTGATATAAAGAGAGGAGATAGTATAGCTTTAGTTGGAGATAGTGGAGCTGGTAAAACCTCTTTTGTTAATCTATTAGTTCGATTTTATGATGCAGATATGGGAGTAATATCTATAAATGGTGTTAATATAAAAGAGTTAACTCTTAGCTCTCTTCATAAAGAGATAGCTTTTGTAACTCAAAGAGTACATATCTTTAATGATACTGTAGCTAATAATATAGCATATGGACAAGAGGTAGATAGGAAAAGAGTAGTAGAAGCACTAAAAAAAGCCTATGCTTTAGAGTTTATAGAAAAATATGAAAATGGGATTGATACTATACTTAATGAGAGTGGAAATAATCTATCTGGTGGACAGAGACAGAGAATTGCACTAGCTAGAGCATTATATAAAAATCCATCTCTATTAATTCTTGATGAGGCTACATCTGCATTAGATAATAAGAGTGAACTTCTTATTCAAAGGGCATTAGAGAGTATAAGAGATAAGATAATAACTGTTACAGTAGCCCATAGATTAAGTACAATAGAAGATGCTGATAGGATTTTAGTATTTAAAAATGGCAAAATTATCTGTAGTGATACTCATCAAAATCTATTAAATAGCTGTAATGAGTATCGTAAATTGGCTAAATTGTAATCTACACCAAAAATATTTAGAAGATATTATTTCCTTTTATAATCTCTCCCAAGTATAATAATCTCCCCTTTACGCCTCCATTTATAAGTCTATTTATATAATCTGTTGGAATATTTAAGCTGATATAGTTCATCTTATACTCACTTAAAAATAGGCATATTCGATATTCTACTATCTTTAAATGTTAATAGAACCTCTGTTGATGCAGGAGTTATTTCTCTACTAAATAGATAGCTATCTAAATATTTTCCTGCGCCATATTGAAATATCTCTGGTTCAAATATTATAGCTGATAAAATAGCCTGTTCTATACTTGCATTGTAGAAAAATTGATTATTCATCTTATATCTCCACAATGTTTATAATTAATTTTAAACATTTTAAATACTTTCATGGCAAAAGCCATAAATGGATTATAATATACAAAGCTTACAAAATAACTTAATTTATTCGATTTAATAAACAAATTTAATCTAAATTTTTATTTTTCCCATTGTATCATAAAAATCTTTTATTGTTTTTAGTTGAGTTTTAAGTTGTATATTCTCCTTTAATAACTCTAAAGCATATTGAGTCATTTTTGTTATATTTCCTTTGTTCCAATCTGTTATAGTTGACCTGCTTACTTTTAATTTTTTAGCTAATTCAGATTGATTAATATTTAATTCTTTACATACCTCTTGAACTATATTACTCATGATTTTCTCCACTATTTTTTAATTTCTATTTTATCATTTTTAAATAAAAAATTTAGTATAAGAGAAAAATAAGCTAAGTTGGTCTATTCTAAACTATGAGTTTACAAACTTTTTTTATAAAGTTCCATAAAATAGTGCTGTTAAGTGGTTTATACGGTTAGAGGGATTATTAAGAGAACACCAAAATATAGCGAGTTGCTGTTTAAATATACTCCCTTATAGGTTTTAAACGTAGAATTAGAAATTAAGTTGTGGTACAAGGTATCACATCGCCATCAACTTTAAGGCTATTACTTCTTATGGCAAAAAAGTCCTAATAAAAATACTTTATGTGAAAATGACATAGAGAAGATATAGTAATTCTCTTTTAAATATTATTTTTAAAAAATGGGGCAGATAGATATAACTCTTTATAGAAATTGACAGTAAAAATTTTTTTAGATTTAAAGTTATATTTTTTACTAATAATAGAGAGCATATTTAACTCTCTTTTAGATATTTTCCCATCTATTTTTGAACTATAACCATAAAAAGATAGAAGTCTCTCTATTAATTTAATCTTAGTACTATTATTAGCTGTTATAAACTCTTTAAGAGTTTTATTTATGATATAACTATCACTCTTCATATTTGGTGTAGTACATTTCCAATATGGAATATTATATAGTCGTCCTAAGAGTTGAATTAAACTATATTCAGATAGTATTCTAAGAGCTTCATCTTTTGACTGTTGGAGTGTTGAATATTTACTATATCCAATTCCAGAACCATTTAGAAATAGTCCAAATCTATTTTTTCTTCTTTTTCTATGTATCTCAATCTTATTTGTGGTAGCTACTCCAGATAGATAACTTCTATCTTTATATTTAAATATGCTTAAATCTAGTGCAATTTGCGAGAAACTATCACTATTATCATGGTTAAATCTACTATCACTTCTCCATGGGTCACCCCCAAACTCTGCATCTATATCAAAATTATTGCTAGTGGAAATAATACCTTTATCAAATTGTGTAATTGCTCCATTAATAACTAAATTAGGCATAGATTTTTTCATCTCTGGAAAATATACAAAACCTGTTGTTTTAGTCTCATACTTATTAAAAATTGGCTCATAGGCAACCACCTTAATATGGTTCATATTTAAAATAAGAGGTGTTTTAATAAAGGAGCTACTATCCATAGGCATTGCACCTTTTGCTGAAGTTAAATTCTCTATAGTTTTTACTTGAATTTTATATACTGGTCTATTAAATGCAATAATCATACTATTCATTTTTTGAAATGCATCATAAAAATAGGTTTTATTATTAAATGGCATAGATATATTCTGCTCTTTTTGAGAAAATTTTGGATTACCCATACAGCCTGAAAATATAAAAATATAAAAAACTATGTAACCACTCACCTACCCAACCAAAGCAGGAACAAAAGCCTCACCTATAAAGACATTTTTTAACTCATTCATTACATTACAACCATTTTTTTTAACTGTAGAGATATACCCTTTAATCCGAGCAAATAGTTTACCACCTGTTTTGCTCATA
>WGAM01000065.1 GCA_015494795.1 Campylobacterota bacterium | reverse complement strand
TTGGAAATATTAAGGGTGATGACCTATTTTTATGGGTTCTTTTAATGCTAGTTCCATATATTGCACCTCTTCCAGCATATCTACTATTAACATTCTCTGCACTACTTCAGACATTTGTATTTATGATTTTAATCTATGTATATCTAGCAGGTGCTGTATTGATGGATGAAGAGCACTCAGAAGCTTTATAAAAAAGCTCTATAGATGTATTTTAATACATCTATTTATAATATTAAAGAGATATTATGATTAGCTATGCTATAACTGACCCCTCAACTCTAAACTTCAAAAACCTATCTTCAGACCTAAAAAAATTTTCTCAAAAAGCTGATATAATCCTCTACCGAGATAAAGATAATAGTGACTACTCATCTAATGCGAAGATATTTATAACTGAAGCTAGAAAATATAAATTTAATAAAATTTTACTTCATCAAAATATAGACTTAGCTTGTCTATTAAAAGCAGATGGAGTACATTTAACCTCATCACAATTAAATCTAGTAGAAAAAGCTAAATTTTTTAAACTATTCACTATTGTAAGTACACATACTCTATCAGAAGTTAAAGAGGCTGAAAAATTTGGTGCTGATATGATAACCTTTAGTCCTATTTTCAAAACACCAAATAAAGAAGAACCAAAAGGTTTAGATGTACTTAAAGAGATAGTTTCACGAGTGACCATTCCTGTTATTGCTCTAGGTGGTATTTTAACTAAAGAACAGATAAAAGATTGTAAAAAGGTTGGTGCAAAAGGGTTTGCCTCTATTAGATATTTCTCCTAAAGATAACTCTGCTATAATTACAACTCTTAGTTATATAGACTAAGTATTATTAACTAAAGATAATTAAACTGTTTACTGATTGTTAATAAAGTAGCTATATAATATATTAAATATTTATTTTAAGGACAAATTTGACAAATGAATAAGATAGATAATATAAGAAAAGAGGTCAAAAAGATTATTGTAGGACAAGATGAGCTAATCGACTCACTTCTCGTTGGACTTATTGCAAATGGACATATCTTAGTTGAGGGTGTCCCTGGACTTGCAAAGACAACTGCTATTAATGCCATCTCAAAAGCTTTAGGGGTTGAGTTTAAAAGAGTTCAATTTACTCCAGATTTACTACCAAGTGATGTAACAGGAACAGAGATATATAACCCTAAAGATGGAGAGTTTAGTATAAAGAAGGGTCCTATATTTACAAATCTACTATTAGCAGATGAGATAAATAGAGCTCCTGCTAAAGTTCAATCGGCACTTCTTGAAGTTATGCAGGAGAGACAAGTCACAATTGGAGATAAGACATTTAAGATTGATGAGCCATTTTTAGTTATGGCTACAGAAAATCCAGTTGAGCAGGAGGGGACATATAGACTCCCAGAGGCTCAATTAGATAGATTTATGTTAAAGGTCTTAGTGGGATATAATACTCTACAAGAGGAGTTAGAGATTGTAAATAGAGTAGCAATTAGTGGATTTGAAAAGATAGAGGCAGTCGCATCTATTGAAGATTTAGAAAAAATAAAAGAGGATTTTAAAAAAATACATGTAGATGATGCTATAAAAGAGTATATGATAAAGATTGTCTTTGCTACTAGAAATCCAAAAGAGTATGGAGTAGATGGGGTAGCTGATTATATCAGTTTTGGAGCAAGTCCAAGAGCCTCTATAGATTTATATAAGGCTAGTTGTGCTATTGCTCTAATTCGTGGAAATGATTTTGTAACACCATTAGATATTAGCTATATAGCAACTAGTGTACTTAGACATAGAGTTATCTTAAACTATAAAGCACAGGCAAAAAATATAAAAACAGAAGATATTATTCAAAAAATTCTTGAAAATATAGAGACACCATAATAGGAACTTCTTATGCAACAGGTAGCAAAAGAGATACTCCTTAGAGCTAAAAAAGATGTATTTTCTGGAAATCTAGGAAACTATCTTACCACCTTTAAAGGTGATGGACTAGATTTTAGAGAGATTAGAGATTATGAGTATGGTGATGATATTCGTAAGATTAATTGGAAAGCAACAGCTAAGAGTAGTAGTCTAAAAACAAATGTATTTAATGAAGAGAGAGAGCTAAATATAGTTATTGTATTTATGGTTAGTGGAACACTCCATTTTGGTTCAGTGAAACTAAAACAGGAGGTTGCTACAGAGATTATGGCACTATTAGCCTTCTCTTCAATAAAGAGTGATAATCGTCTTCAGAGTATATTTTTTGATAAACGGTTGGAGAAGTTCTTTGAACCAACTAAAAATGATGCTATTATCTATCAATTAGTTGATAGTGCTATAGAGTTTGATACTCTAAATAGAGAGTTTAACTATAAGGAGTTTTGCAATTTTGTAAATGGAGTTGTAAAGCAGAAATCTCTCATATTTATGGTTGGAGATTTTTATGGAGATGTTGATTTAAGTGAAATAGCCCATAAAAATGAGGTTTATGCCATAATTGTTAGAGATAGATTAGAGGAGAACCCTCTATTAATGGGAGAGTATGAGCTAATTGACCCCAATAGTCTAAATTCAGAAGATATAACTCTAAATAGAGAGATAGCAGATGAGTATAGAAGGGTAGTTGAAGATAGAGATAAAAAGCTCTATGAACACTTCTTACAACATCAAATAACCTATGGAAAGATATATACTAATGAAGATATATATATTAGATTATCTGAAATTATAAAAGGTTAATAATGGAGCAATTAAGAGATATAAAAGATATAGTTGAAGTTCCTGAATATAGTTTTGAGATACTTTTAGCCATAATTATCTTAACTTTAACTATTTTAATATTAGCTATATACTTTTATAAAAATAGACGAAAGAGAAGAAAAAAACTATCTAAAAGAGAGATAGCACTAAATAGTATAAATTCAATAGATTATAAAAATCCAAAAGATGTGGCATATAAATTTACACTTGATGGTGCAGTTTTAATAGATGAGGAGCATAGAAATGGATTTGATAATCTTGTAGAGGAGCTAGAGAGATATAAATATAGAAAAGATGTTCCACCACTAGATAAAAATTTAGAATATAGAGTAAAAGAGTTTATAAAGGAGCTTAGATGAGTAGTATAACATTTGAGTATCCATTGGCTTTTACTCTATTAGTTATCTTTTTTATATGCAGTAGATGGTGTAGAGCTAGAGGATTAGCTATATATTTTCCAAATATATCTCTATTGCAGAGGGTATCTCAAAAGAGTACTCTTTTAATTAAAACTTTAAAACTATTAATTGTAATACTTCTAGTTACAGCATTAGCAAGTCCAATAAGAGAGGATAGTGTAGTAGTTAAAAATGATAAAGGGTATGAGATTTCTCTTATATTAGATGCAAGTGGCTCTATGGCTGAATATAATAAGTTTGATATTGTAAAGAGTATTGTAGATAAGTTTATAGATGAGAGAAAACATGATAAGTTAGCACTTAGTATATTTGCAGACTTTGCCTATGTGGCTGTCCCACTAACCTATGATAAGAAGAGTATAAAAAGACTACTTAGTAGAATTGATGTTGGAATTGCAGGACGACAGAGAACAGCACTATATGAGGCTCTATTTCTAAGTTCAAATCTATTTAAGACAAGTAAATCAAAAGAGAAGATAGCAATTCTATTAACAGATGGAATGGATAATGCTCAAAATATTCCTCTAACTGTGGCTATTAATACTGCTAAAAAGTATGGAATAAAGGTTTATACTATTGGAGTAGGGCAGGAGGGGATAGATTTTAATCCAGCAGTTTTACAAAAAATTGCAAAAGAGACAGGTGGAAAATATTTTGTAGGTGATAGTGTAGATAGACTTAAAGAGATTTATAAAACTATCAATAGATTAGAGAAGAGTGAGATAAAAGCAAATAAGTATGTTAAAAAAAGATACTATTTTCAATATATTCTATTTTTAGCACTCTTTATACTAATGTTATATTTTTATTTAAAAAATAGGGAGTAGAGAGATGATAACATTCTATAATATTGAGATTTTATGGTTACTACTTCTACTTATTCCACTCATATATTTTATGAGTACCAAATCTTATGATTTAGATACTATTTTTAATAAAAGAGTCTTAGATAAAATACAAATTAAAAATAGTTCTCTATCTAAAAGAGCTAAAAATATACTGCTAATATCTACGATAGCTCTTACTATTATTGCATTAGCAAGACCTCAGATAGATAAGGGTGAGATAAGAGTAAAATCTAGCTTTATTAATGTAGTAACTGCTATTGATATGAGTAAATCAATGTTTGCCAACGATGTATATCCAAATAGGTTTGAGTTTGCTAAAAAGAAGTTTCTTGAGTCACTAAATTTCTTTAAAAAGGCAAAAATAGCGATTATTGGATTTAGCTCACAGACATTTTTAGTCTCCCCTCTAACAGAGGATTACTACTCACTTAGATTTTTAGCTAAAAATATTAAAATGGACTACTTAAGCCTAAAGGGTACAGATATATTAAATCTATTAAAGAGTTCAAATGAGCTATTTGGAGATGAGAATAGAAAAATTCTTTTAATCTTTACAGATGGTGGAGATAAAAAAGATTTTACAAAAGAGATAGATTATGCAAAAGCTCATAATATATCAATCTATATATATAATATTGGAACAGTTAAAGGTGGAGTAATAAAAGATAAGAGTGGCGTAGTAAAAGATAAAAATGGGGATATTGTAGTAGTTAAACGAAATGATAATATAAAAGAGTTAGCTCTAAAGAGTAGTGGAGCTTTTATGACATACTCTCTATCTAAAGATGATATAAAACTATTAGTAGATACTATAGAGAAGAGATATAAAGCAGAAGATAAAGAGAACTCCACCATTAGAGATAGAGAAGAGCTATTCTACTATCCACTACTATTAGCTATATTACTCTTTTTTGCAACACTATTTTCAGTTCCAAAATTTAAAAGAGGAGATAAAAAATGAGATATATACTATTAACTCTACTCCTAACTATTTTTACTTCTGCATCATCACTATTAGATTTTAAATATTTAGATGATGCAAAAGAGGCATATATTAAAAAAGATTATAAAGATGCAGAGAGGTTATATAGTAAGATAGAGAATGATAATGCTAAATTTAATTTAGCAGATACTCTATATCGAGAGAAGAGATATAAAGATGCTATAGATATATATAACTCTATAAATAGTAAAGATTTAGAGTTTAAAAAACTTCATAATATTGGAAATAGCTATGCTAAATTAAATAAGATAGATGAGGCTATTAAGAGTTATGAGGATGCACTAAAGATAAAAGATGATGAAGATACAAAATTTAATCTTGAACTATTGAAAAAAAAGAAAAAAGAGCAAGAGAAGAAAAAGAAAAAACAGCAAAAAGATAAAAATAATAAAAATAAAAAAGAGGATAAAAAAAGAGATAATCAAAACAAAAAAAATAGTCAAGATAAAAAAGATAATAAAAATAGTCAAAACAGAGAGAAGCAAGATAAAAACTCTAAAGAGAATAAGGATAAGAAAAAAGAGGCAGAAGAGAAGTCTAAAAAAGATAAACAGAAAGAGAAAGATAAGAGAGATAAAGAGAGAAAGTTAAATGAAGCAAATCAAACAAAAGCTCCTATTAGCAATATGGAGGAGAGAAAGTGGCAAAAGATGTTAAATAAGAGAGGAGTTAATACTCTAATGTTACCATTAAGTAGAGGAGGCAAGAAAAATGAAGAAGAAAATCCTTGGTAGTATAACACTACTACTATTAACTATAAATCTATTTGCAAATGTAGATGTATCTCTTAGTTCTCCAGCAGTATATAGAGGAGATATTGTAAACTATACAATAAGTGCAGATGGAACTAATATTGATTTCCCAAAGATTAGAGAGATTGATAAATATCCAATTATAGGTACATCTTCAGCTCAATCAATAAATATAATTAATGGCACAACAACAAGAACTATATCTAAAACATATAGCTTTAGACCAGATAAGAGTTTAACTATACCATCTTTTAGTGTTAAAGTTGACGGAAAAGAGTATAAAACAAAAGAGTTAAAGGTAGAAGTTCTAAAACCTCAAGCTAGTAGATATGGAGAACCTTTTATCTTAGAGATGAGGTTAAATAAAAAAGAGGCATTTGTAGGAGAGCCTATAGAGCTTACTATCTTTTTTAAGAGAAAATTAAATGCTCATCTAAATAAACTTCAACTTAGTGAGCCTAAATTAGATAACTTTTGGGTAAAAAAGGTAGATAGAGTAGAGAATGGAAGTGAAAAAGATTATATATTTGAGAAGAGATATTATCAGATATTCCCTCAAAAGGCTGGAGAGTTTAAGATACCTCCTATTGAAGCACTAATTGGTATAGTTCAAAATAGTGGAGGAGCTTTTAATGACCCATTCTTTAGCTCATTTATTCAAGATTTGGATTGGCATAAGATTTACTCAAATGATTTAAATCTAACAGTTCACCCACTACCAGATAATCTTGAACTATATGGAAGCTATAAGATAGATGCTAGAGTAGATAAAACTAAAGTTTATGCAAATAAACCTGTAAATCTAACTATAACTATAGATGGTAAAGGAAATATTGATGATATTAAAAAGTTTAATCCAACAATAGAGGGAGCTATTGTATATGCAGATGAGCCAAAAATATCTTCAAGACTTATCAACAAAACATATCAAGGAACATTTACTCAAAAGATAGCAATTATTGCAGATAGTAACTTTACTATTCCATCAATGGAGTTAAAATATTTTGATAAGGATAGAAAAAAAGTTAAAACTATTAAGACAAAACCTATTAAGATTGAAGTTATAGGTGGAGATAAATCTATAAGTAAATCATCTATCGAGGTTAGTCCAAGTAGTAAAATAGAGGCACCAAAAGTCCAAACTATTACAAAAACTAAAATAGTAAAGGTTAAAGAGAAAGCATATATTAAATATATATTCTTAGCAGTAGGATTTATCTTAGGTGCAGGTGGAGTTTTAAGTTTCTATCTAATTAAAAATAGAGTAACAAAAAGAGAGAGTGATATTGTAAAGGCTATTAAAAAGGCTAAAAGTGATAGAGAGCTATTTAATATTCTATTACCTTATGCTAAAAAAGATAAAATTATCTCTAATGCTCTAAATAGATTAGAGGAGAATATATATAAAAGTGGTAAAAATAAGATAGATAGAGAGGAGTTAATGGAGGTTTTTGAGTAATATAATATATGGGGTAATCCAATATCCCATATACATATTTGATATAATATTATTCAATACATTCTGCACTTAGAATTCCATACTGTTTTGAATTTATATCACTTAATATTTTAATTATATAATATCCTTCCCCTTCATAAGCATTTAAAATACAAGGTAGTGTTGAAGAACATTTATTTGAACTCCATTTTTTTTCATCCCATTTTTTTATACTAACTTTATTTATGAAGGATTTTATATTATTATTTTCTAGATTTTTTATTTCTAACTTAGAGCATGAAGATGAAGCATACCATTGAAATGATGTCAATGATTTATGTTTTTTAAAAGTAATAGCATAATCTTTATTTATCCCAAATTGATTTGAACCTCTATCTTTAATAAAAGATATTAAAGAACCTGTTCCAGACCAAAAATAATTATTACTTACTTCTACTAAATCCTTTTCAATATTAGACCGAATTCCAACTTTTTCTATATCATCAGAAGTTCTACAATTTGCATATATCATATTTGAAAATTTTAATGGTTTGGTTGTTGTTATAGAAAATGTTATCCATTTGTTATTAACAGGTCTTTTAATTGTAATTGGAATTCCTGCATTAAGTCTTATTTTTTCAGATTTTTCTATTGTATCTCCATTCCATGATTTAGACTTAAGAATAACATTTCCAATACTCTCTTCAGAAGTTATATCAAGTTGACTACAGGTATTTTTATCATAACGCCATTGAAATACTACTGTAGAATTTTTTCCACTATGTTCTTGCATTTTTACTACATCTTTATTGCAACCATAGCAGTTTTTATTTGGACTAATTAGTGAACCTGCTCCATCAAAAATAGATGAATTTTTATTATCTATATTGTTAATTGTATTTGATGATATATCTGAATTTATTGTATCATTATTATTTCTACTCTCAAGAACTCTACTATAATTGCTACAAGATGTTGAGTTACATGACTTAATTTTAAAACATACATTACATGTATTTAGATTTGTATGATAATTATTTAAATATGTTTTATCAAGATAGGTGTAGAATGAATTACAAGTAGATGAATAATAAACTTCATAAAATAAGCTATAAGGTGAATTATCCCATGTAAGATTTATATTGTAATTATTTTTACACTCTATTGATAAATTTGTAGGTGCAGTTGGTGAATAGTTTGTATAAGTAGTTCCTCCCCCACTACACACTCCACCATGATGACTACATGTTCCTCTACCCGTTGAACTTGAATAACTTCCATCACAACAAGATGTAGAAAAAATCTGAATACTAAATAAAAATAGCAAGAAGATAATTTTAATAAACATTAAGATTTTCCTTTTTTATAGTTTAAAACTTTAATAATGAATTATTATAACTATTTTCATATTTTTTTTTAATATAGTTTTAATTTACAATAAATTATTAATTTAACCTAAAGTTAATAATTGTATATTAATATTAAAGAAACTATGATTCAGGTGGAGTTTTTAATTAAAAATAGAGTAACAAAAAGAGAGAGTGATATTGTAAAGGCTATTAAAAAGGCTAAAAGTGATAGAGAGCTATTTAATATTCTATTACCTTATGCTAAAAAAGATAAGATTATCTCTAATGCTCTAAATAGATTAGAAGAGAATATATATAAAAGTGGTAAAAATAAGATAGATATAGAGGAGTTAATGGAGATTTTTGAGTAACTCTTATATAATAAACTTACAATTTATATAGACATAAAAACAATATAAACTATACAAAAGAATAAATTAAATATAATTATAGCTATGAAAGCTAAAAGCGTATTAAAAATATTAGGAATACATAGAGTCACTCTCTATAATTATGTAAAAAGTGGAAAGATAAGAGGTACGCTTCTTCCAAATGGAACATATAATTATAATAATGTATAGTAAAAGAAGATTAGCTAAAAAGATATTAGGAGAGAAAGATATTACAAAGA
>WGAM01000064.1 GCA_015494795.1 Campylobacterota bacterium | reverse complement strand
TGGCAGACAAAATCAGAAAATGAATATGGACGGCATAATGGGAGAGATGGCAATTATGGGATTAGATAGAGAGAGTTATAGACTTCTAAAATTAGGTGAGATTATTGGAGTTGGTAAACAGACGGTTATGGGGCTTGGGAAGATTGAGGTTGAGGAGATAGAATGAAAAAAATAGCACATATATTCAATATAGTTAAATCGAAAGATACAACAAAATCTTATAAAAATAAGTTTATTGATATACAACCTTTTGAAATTCATTATTTTAATAATGATACTTTTAGTGGATACGAAGATAAAGCATTAGATAATGATTTTTCAAAAAAATATTATCATGCTTTATATCCTGTAAAAGATAAAAGTATCATTTCTAAATATGACGATGAAAAACTAAAAGAGTTAGTTAAGACTCTAGGAGATGATTTACTTCTAATATCTGGCGATTTTTGGGGAATACAAAAATTTATTTTTGATGGAGTAACCACCTCTAAAGCCTCTAAAATCTTACGAAGTCGTTCTGCTATGGTTCAGCTTATAACCTATGCTGTAGTAGATAGAGTTAAAAAAGAGTTTAAGGGCAGTGAAGCTCTGCTTTTTGGGGCTGGTAAGTTTATGATATTGGCTAAAAATGAGAATAGTCATAAAATAAAAGAAATTCAAAAAGAGTTAGATAACTATTTTTTAAAAAACTTTTTTGGTCAAAATGGGTTTATTATCTCTTCTACTACTACAAGTAAAGATAAACTACTAAATCAAAAAGATAAAGATATGAAAGATGATTTATTGGCTTTGGGTGCAGATAATGATAATAAAAAGCTTAATAAGTTTGACCTTTTAAATGTGGAAGATGATGATATTTTAATTGACCCTTTTGAAAAGGCAACTATTAATGATAATAATAGTTGTAAATTTTGTAATAAAAGGATAGAGGATACAAGTCTTGGTGAAGAGTCTTGTGAGATATGTTTTAATGAAATTAATTTAGGTAAAAAATTAACAACTCATAACTATATTAATATTATACAGTTTGGACGACTTACTCGTCATAAAAAGATTGATAAAAATATGATAAAAATCATAGAACTAGGCAATAAAAGTTACTATGCACGATTTAGTAATAGTCCAAAACATTTTACATGGGGAGAGACATTTGATATTTCAGATAGGGAGTATGATGATAAAACGCCTAAATGGTCTCTAAACTCTTATGTTCCTAAAGGAGATTATAACTCTATTAAAACTTTTAGTGATTTTATTAAAGAGGGTGAAAAGACTATAAGTTCTGGACTTATGGCACTAAAGGCTGATATAGATAGATTAGGTGAGACCTTTAGAGTATTATATAAAGAGGATTTTAGAAAGTATAATCGTCTTTCTCGTGAAGTTGATTTTTTCTTTTCTGACTATATTACCTCATTGGTAGCTAAAAGAGATAATCTATATACTGTTTTTGCAGGGGGTGATGACCTCTTTTTGATTGGAGAGTATAAAGAGATAGTTGCTTTATCTAAAGAGATTAGAGATGAGTTCTATAAATTTTCACTTGAAAAAACTACTATCTCCATGGGGCTTGTAATGTTTAAGCCAACTACACCTATTAATTTTGTCTCTAAAATGGCAGATGATGCTGAAAAGAGAGCAAAAAAGGAGAGAGATAGTATAGATATTTTTGGTGTCTCTATGAAATATAATGAGTTTATTCAGATAGAAGATGATTTTAGTAAAGTTGTTAAATATCTTGAAGATAATAAAGTAGATACAACAACTTTTTACTATAGACTTATAGAGCTTTGTGATATTAAGATAAGCTTAGATAGAGGTATGAGTGATAAAGAGGAAGATAAAGATTATAAATTTAATCCAAATGATGCAATGTGGAAATCAAAACTTAATTATCTGTTTAGACGCAATGTTAAACGAGAAGATAATGATAGCAAGATATTCACACTATTGAGTGATTTAATTGAAAAGGGAGAGAAGTTTAAACCCTCTATCTTTTTAAAAATCTATAATAACCGAGATAAGAGAAAGGAGAAATAAGATGGATAAATTAATTAAAGATATTAGTTTTAAAGAGGAAGATGGAAAGTTAGTAGAGATGTTTAGTAGTATTGCTCAAGAAGTTGCCACCAGTATGGTAAATGATTATATAATAAAAAACAACAAGAAGAAAAATCAAAAAACATCTACAACTCAATTTAGACAGTTTTATGAAAAGATTTTAGAATTAAATGATAAAGCACAAGGTTTAAATAAAGATGAGTTTAATATAAAAATTTTACCTTTTGTAAAGTTATTAAATTCAAAGGTGCAATATTCCCATTCAAGAGGACATTCTGGAGATAATTTTAAAAAAATGATGGATAAATCTATAAAGGCAGTAAATTCAGCAGAAGAGTTAAAAAACTTTAAATACTTTTTAGAAGCAATTATTGGTTATATGCCAAAAAAATAAGGAGAAGATCAGATGATAACAATAGATAGTAAATTAACATTAGTAACTGGGCTACATATTGGTGGGGCTGATGATGGTATGAAGATTGGTGGAGTTGACTCTCCTGTAATGAAGAGAGAAGTTTTTTGTAATAATGATGGAGAGGTTGGATTTGGATATCAAAGAAAGATTGAAGAGCCTTATATTGCAGGGAGTTCATTAAAAGGTAAGATTAGAAGTTTACTAGAATATAGTTTAGGTTTAATAAGAGTTGCAAAACTATTAGATAAGAAAAAATATAAAGAAGCTGATGATAAAAAGGAAAGAGAATACAAAGCTGGAGGTGTGATAGATAGTGAATTTATTAAAGTATTAAACTATAAAAATAACTATACAATGAAAGATATAGAGTCTATAGAGAAAAAAGCTAAATTAATAATCCTTTTATTTGGAGAGAGTGGAGCAAATAGCCAAGATATAACTAGGGTTATTTTTAGAGACTGCTTTATAACCGAAGAGGTACGAAAAGCCTATTTAAAGAATAGAGTAGAGCTTACAGAGAGTAAATATGAAAATGTAATAGATAGAAAAACAGGTACAACTATTGGTGGAGGACTGCGTCAAATAGAGCGAGTTCCATCGGCTATTGAATTTAAGTTTAATATGAGTATTAGGGTTTTTGAAAAGGATAAGGAAGAAGAGTTATTTAAAAATACTATTTTGCTAGGGTTAAAACTGCTTGAATTAGATGCCCTTGGTGGTAGTGGAAGTCGTGGTTATGGAAGAGTTCGTTTTGACGAATTGAAAGTAGATGATAAGCTTATTGAATTAAATGAGAGTATTAAAGAGTTAGATGAAAAGATTAAAAATGAAATTAATAAAGGTTAAGATAACTCCTCACTCATCATTTGTTACTTTTCCAAAAGGAGATACAATTTTTGGGCATTTTGCTTATCATACCTTTGAAAAAGATAAAACCGTTTTTAAAAACTATGTTGATGAGAAGCCCAAGATTATCTTTTCTGATATTTTACCTGATGGATATTTATATAAGCCTACGCTACCTTTAAAGGCATTTGATGTAGATGAGAGTGAGAAAAAAGAGTTTAGAAAAAAAGCTTGGATAACAATAGAGAGTTTGCAACAAGGAGAGTTGTTAAAAGCCAAAGAGTTAAGTTTTTATAAAACTGATATTAGAACAAGAAACAGTTTAAATAGAGTAACTTTTAGTACAGGTGGAGAGGGTTTTGACCCTTTTAGTTTGGAAGAGATAACTTTTTTGTATCAACCTGTAATTTATGTGATGTTTGATGAAAAGTTTTTTGATGAAGATACAATAATAGAGAGATTAAATATTATAGGAAAAGTTGGTTTTGGTAAAAAAGGAAGCATTGGAAAAGGGCATTTTAAAGCAGAGATAGAAAGTTTTTATG
>WGAM01000063.1 GCA_015494795.1 Campylobacterota bacterium | reverse complement strand
GGTGCTTTAAGCATCTCTGCAAATGCGTTTACTTTAGGTAAATTGGGAAATTTTGAATTTAAAAAATTTGCTGACAATCTATATATCTTACCTGGACCTCCAATGGAGCCAAATGTAGAGAATGAAGGTTTTATGAATAACCCTGCAATTATAGAGGCAGAGCATGGATTAATTATGATTGACCCGGGTGGAAACTATAATGTTGGTAAGAAGATTTTAGCTGAAGTTGAAAAGGTTAGTAAAAAGCCAATTATAGCTATCTTAGATACACATAAACATGGTGACCACTGGTTTGCAAACAGAGCAGTTCTTGAAAAATATCCAAATGTTAAAATATATGCTCTAAAACATATGGTAGATGTATCAAAAGCTGGAGAGGCTGATAAGTGGTATGGAATATTAGATAGACTATCTCATAACCTAAAAGGTACAAAACCTTACGCATTTCCAACATATTATGTAAAAAATGGAGATAAATTAGAGATTGATGGACAGACATTCTATATTCATCACCCAAAAAGAGCTCATACTGATACAGATATTATGATTATTCATGCTAACAGTAAAACTCTATTTTTAGGCGATAACTTAATGAAGAGTCGTTTAGGTGGATTTGACCCATCATCAAGTATTTTAGGAAATATTAAAATTCTTGAAGATGTAGAGAAAGCTCCAGAACTAACTCTATATGTACCAGGACATGGAGCACCAGGGAAAATGCATGAGACTATTGACCCATTCTTAAACTATATGAAACTCTTAAGAGATGGAGCTAAAGAGGCATTAGATAATGATATGGAGGCTTATGAGATTAAACCAAAAGTTGTTGAGAAGATGAAAGATTTCCAAAAATGGGACGCTTTTGACCATCAAATGGGTAAACATCTTCAAAAAGTACTTGAAGAGCTTGACTCATCAGATGAGTAGGATATAAATTATGAATTTTAAAAATATTTTTAAAGTAGTTGCATCTTTAATTATGGTTGCAACTCTCTCTTATAGTAGTGGTACTTTAGTAGATTTACATGGAACAAAAGGGCAACCAGATAAAGAGCTAGGTGCAATGGTTAAAAAACTAAACACTATTGGTTTTGAGGCTGTTGGAAAGAATGAGCATATAGAGACTCACTATTATAATAAATATAAAGAGAAAAATCTTGATTTATTAAACTTCTATCCTGTTATAGATAAAAAAACTATGCGAGAGCTTATCTTAGCAAATCCAGATTTTGGTGCTTATGCCCCTTTTAATCTCTTAGCATTTAAAAAGTTAGAAAAAGATGGTGGAGATACAACATGGTATGGACATCTCGACGCTGATACTATGTTAAAGATTATTGGTGATAAAGATGAGGCTAGAGCTAAAAAGTTTAAAGAGATGGTTGCTAAATTAGATAAGTTAGTAATCTCTGAGATGAAGCCTACAGAGGAGAAAAAGCTAACTTATAGTGGTAATTTACCAAAAAAACCTCTTCTAAAAATGGTTATGAAATTTAATAAACCTGATGATATAGAGGATTTTGTAGAGAGTTTTGTTATGAAGCATGATGGACTATTTGCAAAAAAAGAGTTTGTTATTGCAGGTTTTTTAGATTTAAAATTTGAGTATGGCGATTTAGACTTACCATTTGATAAATATGATGCATATTGGGTATCTTCTCTTTGTCATTTCGGTTTCTCAAATACTGTATTTAACCATGGAGATCCACATGCAGGAGTATTTGCACCATGTTCAGTATATTTCTATATTCCTAAAGGTAAAAATGAGCTTCATGTAGGATATGCTACTGTTGATAACTGGATAAGTACAACAGGTATTAAAGATGAGAAGAAGATTGCCTATATGAAAAAAATCTCAAAAAGTGTTGAAAAGGCATTCACTGAGTTAGGTTTTGTAAGAGAGGATAGTCTGCCAAAAGAGGATACTACTAAAGCTCCTAAAAAAGAGGAGAAAAAGGTAGAAAAAAGTTCTACTAAAAAAGTATCCTCTAATAGTTCTGATGTTTCTGCTCAATTAGCAGAGCTAAAAGATATGGTAGCAAAACTCACAAAAGAGGTTAAATCAATTAAAAAGATATTAAACGAAGATTAGTATCTTCTGAGTAGAAAAATACCACTAGTGGTATTTTCTATATATAGAGTGTTTTATTTCAATATATTTAAAGAGAAAATACTCTACTATAAATTAAAATTATAAAAGGAGATTATATGCTTAAAAAGATTTTAAGTATCATTGGTGCGATTACTGTAGTTGGTGCCATAATTGGTTATTTGACAATTGGAACAAAGGTTAACTCTCTTCATCCAGATGCAATGGGCTACTATATGAAGATGTTTAACGATGTTTTAGAGACAGGTAACTCTGCGGCTGCTATGACAAGAAAAGTTAAAGTCAAAGAGGGAATATCTCCAGAAGATATTGTTGAGACTATGAATAGTATTGCTGAAGAGAATAACTTTTTAGTTGTTGGTGATTCTAAAATGAATATTAACAGTAGTATTAAAAAGACAGGTAAAAAAGAGGATAGATATATAAGAATTTTATCTTACTGTAGTCCTGGTATTGCTAAAAAGTTTATAAACTACTCAAAAGAGTATGGTGCATTTATGCCATGTAGAGTTATGATTGTTGAAGATGATGAGGGTAACTTATGGCTTGAGACAATGGCTATGGAGCTTATGCTATATGGTGGAAAACCTCTACCTAAAGATATGCTAGATATGGCTAAACATGTTCGTAAAACTATGTACACTATGATGGATAGTGCTGCAACTGGAGACTTTTAATATAGATAGAGTTTTAACTCTATCTACAAAATCTCTTATAGATTATTAAAGCTACAAAATATCCTAAAAAAGATGCAAAAATAATATCACTCATATAGTGATTAACCCCAACAACTCTACTAAAAGCTATAATCATACCAAATATTAAAAATATATACCTATATTTAGGAAATAGAAAGCCTAATGCAAATGCTGAAGAGATAGCAGTAATTGTATGTCCTGATGGAAATGATGTTAGTTTATGGTTAAACTCAAACCACTGAAATCCATATATATTATCTAATATATATAGTTTAGGTCTAGCTCTTCCAAAAGGAACTTTAATAAACCAAACTCCAATACCTGCCACTACATTTGTGATAAATATATATAGTGACATCTTAGCATATTTTATATTTTCAATTTTTCTAAAATAGAGATATAGTAGAAAAGATGGAACTAAATACCACTCACTCTTTCCAAATCTAGTCATAAAGTGGAAAAATTTTTTAAGTGTAGTATCTGATGGAATAGAGTAGAAGTATAGTGCAATCTCTCTATCTCCATAGAGATATAATAGAATAGTTGTAATTAGAGTTATTATAGATAAAATATAATATCTCACTATAAAACTCTATCTAATCCAACTAATATAATATCTGTAAGTAAACCTCCTGCAACTCCTGCTAATATATCATCTCCCATAACACCAAGTCCACCTTGTACTCTTTTATCTATAACTCCAATAGTTGATGGTTTCCATATATCAAATAGTCTAAATGAGATAAAACTTAATATAACTGCTATCTCATAAGCATAATTAAAACTCATATTTTTAGATACAGATATAGCAAACATCATAGCAATCCACATTCCAGATACCTCATCTATAACTATACTCTTGTCATCATGAGTCTTAGTAGCTTTTTCATATTTATCTATCTCAAATACTCCTACTATAGTAATAAGTAATGTCAGCATAAAAAATGTCTGCATTGGTATAATTTGAAGTAGCCCTAATCCTACAATTAGAGCTAAAAGAGAACTGGCAGTCCCTGGAGCAATAGGAGAGAGTCCTGAGCCAAAAAATGTTATAAAGAGTCTATTTAAGTTCATATCTTATCCCTATGTCAATGAGCTAGTCTGATATAGCCCCATAAGTTTAATATAGAAATCCTCTTCACTATGCTCCTCCATTAATCCCTCATTAGGTACTAAAGCATCATAAAGCTCTTGTATATTTTCAAATCTATCTGGAAATAGTGTACTAAGAACTGAAGCTGATACCTCTCTTCTAACTAAAATACTTGGAGGCATCATTCCTGCTTCTATAAGCTTTAGTATAGATGCTGAGTGGTAGTGTATATGGTGATGTTGTCCATGTGGACATGTTGAGTTACTTACAAGTGTTCTACATCTATTACAATATACATAGTGGTCAACAGTTGATATTTTCATCTTAATCCCTTTTGAGTTATCAAAAATAGAGTTAAGTCTATTTTTATCATAGTATGAGCCTAATCTTGTATGATTTTTAGTAACTACCAATCTATTACACCCATAATTTTTTGCAACAAGTGCATCTAAAACCAACTCATTATATCCTGCAAAGATATATGAGTTCTCTAATGGAACAACTATAACTCTATTTTTAGGAAGGAAATTTTCAATAAAACTAATAAGAGCCTCATATCTAATATCATATCTTAACCAACCACTATTATGAAAAGGTTTTAGTAAAAATAGGACAACTATCTCAGAGTGGTCAAGTATCTCTCTTATCATTCTCTCATGAGAGCGATTTAATGGATTTGCCTGTAACATAAATCCAGATATATTTTTTGCACTCTGCTCAGATATTAAATTTCTAACTTTTTTTATACTGCTAGAGATTAATGGATACTCAACTCTATACTCCCCACATACAGCAATATCTCCTAATCTACTTATTGTATCTTTAACTCCGGGATGATATGGGTCAGATGTTCCAAATATACATGTTAATCTCTGCTCTATATCTATCTCATAGGTCTCATCAACTACTAACTCTCCTACAACTTTATTTTCATTCACTAATTCAAGTGTATCTCCCTTTTTTGCTTTTCTTAGTACCTCTCTATTTCTTTTACCACTAGGTGAGAGTATAAAAGCAAAAGGGTATGGAACTCCCTTATACATTTTTGTCTTGTTTACCTCTAAAGCCTCCTCTCTGTTCATAAGTTTAGTAACTGGTGCAATCAGCCCCTCTTGAACTAGAGCTAGAGTAGATAGAGCTTCGGCATCTATATATAGTTGTCTATTTTTTCTTAAAGATGCCATATTTTTTCCTTTTCTCCCATAAACTTTTTCTTGAAATTCCTAATTTTTTAGATAGCTCTGTATCTGGAAATTGATACTGAAAACTATGAACAATAAACTTAACATAATCATCAATTGTCAATATCTCATTTTGGTCATATAGTTTATTATCTGTATTTATCTCTATCTGTGGGTATGGTGTCTCTATATCTGTCGTTGTTGATATTATAAACTCTCGCCTTGATATTAGCTCAAAAAGCTGTTCTCTCTCACCCTTTTTTAGAACCTGAAGTTCTGATATATATAATATATGTTTGGGATTTGCCTTTAATATCTTATCTTTCCAATTTTTTGCTCCAAGTGGAATAAATACTAAAACTCTATCATTATTCTGCACATACTTAAATGCTAATTTATCAACCAATTTAATATAATTAGTCAAAATTACTACTGGAAGATTTAATCTATTAATATCATAATCTATCTTAATATCATTTAGTAGGTACTCTGTATACTCCTTATATAAATTTTTATATTTTTTAAGTGTCTGATACTCTTTATAGTGTTCTATCTTTCTCTGAAGCTCCTCTATCATAAATGGTTTTACAATATAGTCATTTGCTCCAAGTTTTAATGGGGCTGCCACTGTATCATTATTTATATAGCTTACCATTAAAATAATAATCTTCTCTCTAAACTTAGTAATAATAGGGTTGAAGTTCTGTCCGGGTAGATTTGTTGATAGCAAATATGCATCTCCCGAACTGTTTCTCATAGCCTCTTTTATAGAAGAGAAGATTTCAGTCTCATATCCAGACTGATTGAGTTTAGTCGATATACTCTGAGCTAAATATAATTCATTTTCTATAATAGTTATTTTCATCTTTTTGTCCAATCATAATAGTATAGTGTTGCAATAGCCTCTACAGCTACCCCCTCTTTTCTTCCAATCGCTCCTAGTCTCTCTGCAGTTGTTGCCTTTATATTAACAAAATTTGCTCCTATATTTAGTAGTTTTGCAAGATTAAATCTCATACTCTTTTTATATTTTAAGAGTTTTGGAGTCTCTGCAATAATAGATAAATCAACATTACCTATAATATAACCTATTGAATTTAACCTATCTACTGTATCTTTTAGAAGTATTTTAGAGTCAACTCCTCTATACCTTATATCTGTATCGGGATAGAACTCTCCAATATCTCCAAGCCCACCCGCACCAAGCAGAGCATCAATTAGTGCATGAATTGCAACATCTCCATCACTATGAGCTTTAAATCCAAATGGTGACTCTATCTCTACTCCACACAGATACATCTTTTTATTATTCTCAAATGGGTGAATATCTATTCCAAATCCAACTAAAGCTCTTTTTGATGGAGCTTTTAGACAATCTAACTTATCTAAATCTTCAACTGTTGTTAACTTATGAGCCTTAGTAGAGCCATCTACAAATATTATCTCTCCATTCTCTGATGCTATAGCAGAGCTATCATCTGTAAACTCTATATCTGTATCTAATGCTTTTTTTAGAGTTTTACTACAAGATAGTTGTGGTGTTTGAATAATCTTTACATCTTCTCTATTGATAGGTAACTCTTTTAGATATAGTGTATCTACAATATTAAGTGTAGGAACTACACAGCTATTGTGTTTTTTTGCTAAAATTACTCTTCTTATCATATCTATATCGAGGCAACATCTAGCAATATCAGAGACCAAAACAAAATCTGTTTTTACATATTTTAAAGCATTTTTTAAGGACTCCTGCCTACTATCCCCACCCTCTATAAAAGAGTAATCAGCAAAGTTTGACATGACTCTTATATCATCTTTAGATGATACTATTATGGTATCTGCAAAATTCTCTATCTTAGAAAACTCATTAGCTACTTGTAACCATAAAGGTCTATTATCACTCCATAACCACTGTTTTTTAGGAGGGAGTTTAAATCGTGAGGCACTACCAGCACCTAATAGTATAAGTGTAATATCTTGCAATATCAATCCTAATAGTAAAGTGTAACCATATTATACAACGGTAACCTTTGGTAACACTTTAATTTTATATATTTTTGATATATCCATTTTTTTTTAATTTTAATTTTATAAAAAAGTATTATAATAATTTAAAAAAAGAATTAATAGTTGAGCAATTTTTCATTAGCATACCCATATACACTACTACTTCTACTACTAATCCCCTGCTTTATATGGTGTAGATTAAAATCTAATATATTATATTTTTCTAAACCAGAGTGGTTGCCAAACAGAGCTTTTTTATGGGAAAGTAACCTACTATTAATAATATCTATATTTACTCTACTTATTATATCTCTCTCATCTCCATATAGTTATGATAGCTCCATATCTTCAAAAAAGAGGGGTAGAGATTTAATATTAGCTTTGGATACAAGTGGCTCTATGGGAGAGAGAGGATTTAATAGAGAAAAACCCGAACTTAGTAGATATGATATATCGGTAGCTTTAGCTAAAGAGTTTATAAAAAATAGACATAATGATAATGTTGGATTGGTAATCTTTGGCTCATTTGCCTTTACTGCTTCACCTCTAACTTATGATTTGAAATCACTAATTGAGATATTTGATTTAACGAGTAGCATAGGAATTGCAGGAACAAATACAGCAATAGGTGATGCAATTATGGAGGGGGTAAAGAGTCTATCTAAGGGTATAGCAAAATCAAAAGTATTAATTCTACTGACAGATGGAAAACATAACTCGGGTGCAAATTCTCCAAGAGAGGGAGTTAGAGAGGCGATAAAAAATGGAGTAAAGATATATACTATTGGAATTGGAGATGATTATGATAGGGAGCTTCTATCTAAAATTGCAAAAGAGAGTGGTGGGAGAGCATTTTTTGCAAAAGATAGCTCTAAATTAAAAGAGATATATAAGAGTATAGAGAAGCTTGAGCCTAGCCCAATTAGAGATAGAGAATATTTAAATAGAAGAGAGCTATTTATCTATCCTCTAACTTTAGCCACTATGCTATTAGCACTCTTAATATATAGAGAGGAGTTATAGAGTGGAGTTTTTATATCCTTGGTTTTTATGGTTACTCTTTCCAATAATTATAATACTCTTTAAGAGAAGAAGAGGAGTTTCTCTAAATTTAAAATATTTAGCTCTAATATTTTTAACTATTGCAATATCAAGACCTGCTATTAGAGGCTCATTAGTTAAAAAGGATTTAGATGCACACTCAATTATTTTAGCTTTAGATATATCAGCCTCTATGAGAGCAGATGATATTAAGCCAAATAGAGAGATAGCTAGTAAAGAGGTAATTAGAGAGTTTTTAGATATAGATAAGATAGACCAGATAGCACTGATTGGATTTACATCAAATCCACTTCTCTTATCTCCTCCAACAACAGACCATAATTTAATCTCTATTGCATTAGATACACTAAGAGATGATTATATATTAACTAAAGGGACAGATATTAAGAGATTAATTCAAAAGGTATCTAAATTTAGTGATAAAAGTATATATCTAGTTATATTTAGTGATGGTGGAGATGAGGTTATTGATGATGATTTGGTATCTATGGTTAAGAGTAGAGGAGTAGAGATTTTAGCTATTAAGATGGCAACTAGTGAGGGTTCATCAATTAAATTAGATAAAGATACTCTTCTAAAAGATAAGAAGGGTCATATTGTTATATCTAAATTTAATAGTGAGTTAGAAAAGATTGCTAAAGTAGTTGAGTTTACTACTCCAAAAGAGACAGCAGATAGTATATTAAAATGGATAGAGAGTAAAACCTCTAAAGAGAAGATAAAATATCAGACATATAACTATTTTGAGCTATTTTTTATCCCTACAATATTGGCTCTAATCTTTCTATTTTTCTCATCTACAAAATTTTTACTACATCTTATAGCACTCTTATCTCTATTTGGAGTTAATCTTCAAGCATATAGTCTATTTGATAATATATATCTAAATAGAGCATATAGTGCTTATATATCAAATGATTATAATAGCTCTATAGAGATATTATCTAAAATTAAAAATAACTTATTAGAGAAAGAGCTAATCTTAGCAAATAGCTACTATAAGATAAGAGAGTATAAGAGAGCTAAAGGGATACTAAAAAATATTAAAACAACCAATCCTAAGCTTAAACAGGAGATTTTATATAACTTAGGAAATTGTAAAGCAAATCTAGCATACTATAATAGAGCAAAGGAGTACTATATCAAAGCTTTAGCATTTGGAGAGGATAGAGATATTTTATATAATCTAAATAGAGTTATATTTTTACAAGAAAAATATAAATCAAAATTGGGAGTTACAAATCTTAGCTATAAAGAGTCATCAACCTCATCTAAAGATAATGTTAAAACTAAAGATAAACCATCTTCAAAAAATAGTGATAAGGTTGGAAATAGTGGTGGAAGTGGCTCTAAAGTTAGTAAAAACTCAACCACAAAAGAGATTAAGAGTAGTGGTAAAAACTCCTCAAAGAGAGTTATGAGTTCTAAAGCCTATGATTTAATAAATAGAGGTTATATTAAGGAGAGCAGACCGTGGTAGTTTTTATAATTTTATCTATATTTACTATTTTTTTAAATGGAGAAGATATAGAGTATAGTTTTCATCTAAATAAAAAGAGTCCATATAGATATGAGCCGATAACTTTAGATGTAAATCTAACTCAACTAGACCATAGTCGAGTTATGTTTTTTAAATTTACTCCTAAAAAGAGTAGTGATTATGAGTATCATCAGATAGATTTAAAAGAGAATGATGAGTATCATAACCTAAAACAGAGATATAGATATATTATATATCCACTAAAGAGTGGTAAGGTTAATATTAATTTTGATATGATAAAAACAGTTACTACAGATGAGAGTGTCGCCTATGCTATATCTGGAGATAGAGATAATATTAAGGCTCTAGTAAAAACAGATATAAAAATAGATTTAAAGCCTATACTATTAAGTGTTAAACCAATTCCCACAAATAGCTTTTTAGTTGGAGATTTTAGATTAAAATATAATATAGATAAAAATACCACTAAAGCCTATGAGCCTATATATCTCCATATAGAGCTAAGTGGAGAGGGGTATCTAAAACCATTTAATATAATTGCAAAAAATAGAAAAGAGTATCTTCTATTTACCCAAAAACCAAAAATAAAAAAGGGTAGTATCATTTGGGACTATGCAATATCATCTAAAAAGAATTTTACTACTCCAAAAGTTAACCTAAAAGCATTTAATCCAAAGAGTGAAAAGAGTTACTATTTAACTATTCCACCAATCCATATTAAAGTAAAACCTTTAGATAAAAAAACTATTTTAGATAAGGAAGATAATCCAAAATCAGCAAAAGAGATAGATTTATCTAAAATAGGTTGGCTACTCTCATATATAGCCATATTTATAGCAGGATTTTTAACACCTAGAGATATTTTAAAGAGAAGATTTATTAAAAGAGAGAAAACTATTAGAGATGAGATAAGAGATATTAAGAGTAAAAAAGAGCTTTTAAAATATCTATTATCAAAAGATAGAGATAGATACAAAGATATTATATCTACTTTAGAGGGTGTAATATATAGAGATAAGAGTATAACTCTAAAAGAGATTAAGGAGATGATAATTGATAGATAAGATTGATTTAATAAGAGAAGAGATAGCAAAGGTTGTAGTTGGACAGAAAAATATGGTAGATGGTTTACTAATAGGACTATTTACAAATGGGCATATATTAGTGGAGGGAGTCCCCGGTTTAGCAAAGACTACTACTATTAAGGCTCTCTCTTTAGCACTTAAGTTAGAGTTTAAAAGAGTACAGTTTACTCCCGATTTACTCCCATCAGATATTATTGGTGCAGAGATTTATGACCCTAAGAGTAGTAGTTTTAAGATTAAAAAGGGTCCTATATTTACACAACTTCTATTAGCAGATGAGATAAATAGAAGTCCATCTAAGGTACAATCTGCTCTACTTGAGGCTATGCAGGAGAGACAGGTAACCATTGGTGATAGAAGCTTTAAACTCCCTTTTCCATTTATGGTTATGGCAACTCAAAACCCACTTGAACAGGAGGGTATATATAGATTACCAGAGGCTCAACTAGATAGATTTATGATGAAAATTCTAATTTCTCACAATAGCAGAGAGGAAGAGCTAGAGATAGTAAGACGAATTGCAAATAGAGAGAATAAAAAGATAGAGGCAATATTATCATCTACTGATTTAGAGATAATCTCTAAAGAGATAGAGTCTGTCCATATAGATAGAGAGGTGGAGGAGTATATTATAGATTTAGTTACTAAAACAAGAGAGAAAAATCCAAATATTAGATATGGGGTAGGAGTTAGAGCATCAATAGATTTATATAGAGCATCTAAAGCCTATGCCTATCTAAATAGAAAAGATTTTGTAACACCTGTTGATGTTATAGATATGACATATCCTGTATTTCGTCATAGATTAGGAGTCTCTTATGAGGCAAAAGCTAAGGGGTTAACTTCTGATATGGTAATAAAAGATATTATAGAGAGTGTAGATATTCCATAATGGTGGATAGAGAACTTAAAGAGATTATAATTAGAGCAAGAGAAGATATATATGGTTATCTTAATGGTGGTAATATCTCAAATATATTAGGTGAAGGGTATGATTTTGCAGAGCTTAGAGAGTATAACTATGGAGATGATATAAAACATATCTCTTGGATAAGCACAGCAAAATTAGGTAAGCCTTATGTTAAAAAGATGTATGAGGAGAGAGATTTAAATATTGTAGTAGCCTCTCTAATTGATGGTAGATTTATGGTAGGAGATAAACTGAAAACCATAACCTATACAGCAGGAGTATTAAACTACTCTGCATATATTGCAAATAATATATTCTCTCCAATATTAATATCTAAAAGAGATAGATTTTATGAACCTATAAAAGATATTGAGCTTATAGAGAGATATATGAGAGATATATATAGCAGTAATATATTAGGTAGTAGCTTAGACTACTCTCAAATATCTACAAAACTTCTAAATAGAGTATATAAAAAGAGTCTTATATTTATACTTAGTGACTTCTTAGAGCCTATTGATTTATCTATATTATCTCAAAAACATGAGGTAGTAGCTATTATTATTAGAGATAAATTTGAAGATAATCCGACCCCAATGTTAAATAGTGAACTTATAGACCCAAGAACAAATAGAGCAGTAAACCAAACACTAACTAAAAGAGCAATAGATGAGTATAAAATTAGATTAAAAGCGCATGATAATAGAGTATTTTCTCACTTAGAGGCTAATAGTATTAGATATAGAAAGATATATAATATAGATGAGGTTATTAGAGAGCTAGAGGGACTATTTTTAAATAATAGATGATATTATTTTAAAATTTAAAAAAAAGGATTTTTAGATGATTATTGAATATAAAGATAGAGATTTTCTAGAGAGATATAAACTTATGTCACAAACTATTATTCCTCGTCCTATTGCTTGGATAGTGACAGAGAACTAAAAAGGATTGATAAATATAGCTCCATTTAGCTACTTTACAGGACTATCTAGTAATCCTCCCACTATAATAGTTAGTATTGGACATAAAAAGAGTGGCGAAGCTAAAGATAGTCTAAGAAATATTAGAGAGAGTGGAAAAGCTACAATATGCATGGTTACCCCAGAAGATTTAGAGCCTATGCACTATAGTTCAAAAGAGTTAGATAGAGATATTAGTGAAGCAGAGCTTTATAATATAGAGACTGCTAAAATATTGGATAATTTCCGACAAGAAAAAACTATATAAAAATATAGATAGATTTTAAAAACCTATATAATCCTATAAAGTCCGTTCTTCATCGTTTGAGTGGCACTTGATAGCCACTCTTTACCTGCATCACTATTCCACTTCAAGT
>WGAM01000062.1 GCA_015494795.1 Campylobacterota bacterium | reverse complement strand
GTACAAACTAGCCATAAAATAGAAAGTACAACACTTAAACAGAATAGTTAACTTCCAACCATTACTATTAATGAAGAGGAGCTTCTTCAAACTCCTCAATTGATAGTTTAATCAAATAATTTTTGTGAGAAAGTATTCTTTTTTAAGCTGTTTTGTACTATGGGAGTTAATTAACCTTTACAATACCAATCATTAGGTTGTTCATTTTCATCTTTTGGTATATCATTTGTATCTAATCGTGGCATAATAAATCTTGTATCTTTATTTGTTGTGGCAATATCAGCTTTAGTAGTAAGTGCTAACTTACAACGAATCTTCCCAGCCAAAACCCCTTATAAACCCCTAAATATCTACATTCAGTCCTAAGAAATCAAAAAAATGTAGGCACGGAATTAATTAAATATTAATATTTTTACAGTATAATAACCCAAATTTTAAATAAACGGAATCAGACAATGTATATAGCCACTACTAGAAAAAAATATAAAGATACTTATCACGAGCAAATACTATTGAGAGAGAGCTACAGAGAAGATGGCAAAGTAAAAACAAGAACAATAGCAAATCTTACAAACAAACCCAAAGAGCAAGTGATTGCAATTACAGAAGCACTAAAAGGCAACAAAGAGGAAAAAGTTTCAACAAAGAATTTAAAACAGGGAAAAACTATAGGTTTGAGTTTGGTTATCTATTTCATTATGAACTTGTTAGGAATGGTGAAAATTATAGGGAAAGGTTTTGAAGGAAAGATAGCATTACTACTTATTGCTTCAAGAATAGCAATACAAAGTAGTAGATTACAAGCACTATATTGGGCAAAAAAAGAGGATAAAATCTTAGATATTTTGGGATTTACTAAAGAAGAATCAGACAAACTTGATAATAAAAATATCTATTTGGGATTAGATTATCTCCATGATAATAAAGAGAAAATAGAGAATAAGCTGTTTAAATCGTATTATAAGAAAAACCCTCCAAAACGCCTATATTATGATGTTACAAGCTCTTATGTAGAGGGAGATTACAGCGATAGTGAATTGGTTGCTCATGGCTATAATAGAGACAAAAAATCAGGGAAAGCTCAAATTGTTATGGGACTTTTGACTGATGGGGATGGTCATGCAATTAGTATTGATACATACAAGGGAAATACAAATGATGTTAAGACATTTGCAGACCAACTTGATAAGCTGAAAAATCGTTTTAATCTTGAAAATATAACCATTGTGGGTGATGGTGGGATGATAAAATCTGATGATATAGAGAAGATTAAAGAGATGGGGTATGATTATATTACCTCTATTGGTAAACCCTCTATCAAGAAATTGATTAATGAGAAGAGTAGTCCTATTCAAATGAGTCTATTTGATGAGAATTTGCAGGAGGTGATAGATAAAGAGAAGAAGGTACGCTATATCGTAAGACAAAATCCTGTCAGAAGAGATGAGATTAGAGCAACTAGAGAGAGTAAAGTTGTTAGATTAGAAGCTTTTATAAACGAGAAAGTGGAATACTATAATACCCATTTCATGGCTAAAAAAGAGACAATGATAAGTAATATTGACAAAAAATTATCTAGCCTCAAACTCAATTCATTTATTAGCTATGAGGTAACTTATATTGATGGAGATTGTGAAGTTAAAAAAGATAATAAGAGTATTACAAAGACTAAACCTATTGCAACTGTTAAAGTTTTAATAGATAAAGAGGCTAGAAAAGAAGCAGAAGAGTTAGATGGCTGTTATGTTGTTACAACATCATTAACAGATGTATCAAAAGATACAAAAGAGGAGATACACCGTGCATATAAGACTTTAATTAAGGTGGAAAATGCTTTTAAAACTCTTAAAACCGATTATTTGGAGATTAGACCACTATATCTAAGAACCGATAGTAGGATTATTGGTCATACTGTTGTCTCTATGTTGGCATACAATATAGTTCTAAAACTAAAAGGGTATATCAATGAAGTGGAGTTGGATTTCAAAAGTACTATTCGTCAATTGGCATCTATCAAAACTGTAACAAATAGGTTAAATAGAGCTGTCTCTTTTGACTTTATACCAGCTGTAGGAAAGGAGATTCAGGGATTATTTAATGTTATGAAATTTAAATTACCAACTAAGTTGTAGTTACGGAATTACAACTTTTTTTTTGAAAAATGCCTTTTTTGTGGGGTTTAGTTGGGGTTTGGGTTGGAAGATTCGATAGAAGCCATACATTTAGATATATGATAAGGGGTAAAGAATTGCCCTTTATATTTAGAGCTTAAATCAAGAGCAGCAAAACACTCACCTAAAAAATCCCCCTTTCTATCCGATAGAGCCATAACAACTAAACTAAGTAGTTTAGGAAATATATCAACATCTTTTTTATCATACTTAGCCACTGTTTGTAAATACTCTTTTTCTAAAGCTTCATCTCTTGCAAAGGGT
>WGAM01000061.1 GCA_015494795.1 Campylobacterota bacterium | reverse complement strand
TATGAGCAAAACAGGTGGTAAACTATTTGCTCGGATTAAAGGGTATATCTCTACAGTTAAAAAAAATGGTTGTAATGTAATGAATGAGTTAAAAAATGTCTTTATAGGTGAGGCTTTTGTTCCTGCTTTGGTTGGGTAGGTGAGTGGTTACGTTGTAACTATTTTAATATTTTCCAAAACTGTTAAATGGGATATTAGGTAGTGAAATTGAAAAATAAATCCAATATATCTATTTCTAATAGTATCTAAAGAGTTATTTTTAGATATATCTGTAAATATTACTCTCCCTTTAGTTGGTTTAAGTAGAGTAGATATAATACTAAGAAGTGTAGTCTTACCACTTCCACTTTCACCTGTTAATATGGTAAAACTTTTATCTTTTAACTCAAAATTAATATTATCTAATATCTTCTCTCTACCATAAAAATGGGATAAATCTTCTACTTTTAACATCTAATTTCCTTGATGAATTAAAATAATTGGGTCAATATTAGAAGCTATTAGTGCAGGAATAAAAGCTCCTATTACTCCCATAATAATAGAACCTATTAAAATAGTAACTCCTAAAGTAAGAGTAATCTCACCAGATAGATAACCTTGAAATTTGTCTATATGTTGTAAGAAATCTAATAAGAAGATACTTAATCCATAAGCAATAATATATGCTATAAATATTAAGATAATAACCTCTAAGAGTACGCTAAAGATAATTTTAAATTTTGAGATACCCATTGCTCTCTTAATTCCAAACTCATATCTACGGTCATTAATTACTATACTCATAATACTAACAATAGATAAAAATCCCATAAAAAATGATATAGATGCTATTACAAAGCCTGAAATCTTAATAATTTTAAACTGATTATAGTTTTGAATAAAATCAGAAGTAGATTTTACCTCAATATCTTTACTTAAATATTTAGTTTTATCTATAATTCTTTCTGAATTATCTAACTTTTTTAATGATAGTAATAAAAAAGAGGCACTTTTGTGAAACATCTTAGATGCACTATCTATTGTAATTACAACTCCACCATTTTCAAAACCTATATCACTTTTAAATATACCCACTACTCTAAATTTTTTATTAAATATAGTTATCTCTTTTGGGTGATTTAATATAGTATCTATCTTTTTTCCTATCATAACATCATATATATTTTTAGGATAAGTACCCTCTAATAGTCTATATCTACTCATACGATTATCTGTTACTCCATATATACCAGCAATTGGTAGAGTACCTATCGCACCAGCACCAACAATTACTCCATATACATCTTTAACTCCGTTAATATCTTTAATTTTAGGTATTATTGTTCTATTAACATCACTAAAAAAAGTATCTGCAACACCTTTTTGAGTAATAATAATATCTCCATCACTTCTAAGCATATTAGAATACATTGTTACAATACCTCCACTAAGAGAGGTAATTAAAAATATAGAACTAATTGCAGTAATTGATGAAATTAAAATTAATATAGTTTTATATTTATAAAAAATAAGTGATTTAAACATATTTATCTTAATTTTCCAATTTATAAGTTGTATCTATTGTCATCTCAAGTAAATCTCTAACTGATAAAAATAGAAGTTTAGGTGGTTCTATACCAAAATCACTCATTTTAAATGAAGTTTTAGCTTTAATTACTAATGTATCACCATTTTGAATTATATCACCAACCATATTAATATTTTTTGTAATACCATGAAGATTTAATGTTCCTTTTATAGTATATGAACCTGAGCTATTTTTATTAACCGATTTAATTTTATATGTGGTATTTTTATACTTTTTAGTATTGATAGCCTCATACATATGTTCATCTCTCTTTTTATTATCACTCTTTAAATCTACTAAAGAGACTCTAACAAAACCTTTTAGAGAGCTAATATCTCCTCTATTTATGCTAAGATGTGAGGTTATATTTGAACTGGAAGGGTCTATTGTACTATCGCCAAATACAGTTGTGTGAGCTAAAACATAACCTTTTTGAAAAACTAAGTTACTTGCAAATATTGTTACTGTTGTAACTAAAATTAAAAATAGATAACGCATTATCTTTTCCTTTTTAAATTAAATTATAATGACATAGAGCTATAAAGAGTCCTATACCAGCAGACCCCCAAAGCCCAAGCGAAACTAAAACCAAATATCCAAATGTTAAATTCATAAAATATTTTAAAATAATAACATTATAATAGGATATAACAATAGGGTAAATCATAGCTAATAGGTATGAAAACTTAAATATAAAGAGAAGGTATGATAATATAAATAAGCCTATAATTACCCTATTGGTATATCTATAATTAGATAATCTATAACCTAAATATAGACCAATAGTATGAAAAATAGCAATAATTAAAGTAAATCTACTATTTGCCCATATATGATAACTACTTCTTGATAGAGTTTCAAATAGTGTTGCATCTAAAACTAACCATATAAAAATATTTATATAATTTTTGATAGATATTGTTTTAAAAACTCTCTTCTCTATTGGAGAAGTAAAATATGATGATAATAGAGCCAATATACTTAAAAAAATTGCTATATAACCTCTATTATCTGCTGGAATATTTATGCTAAATGTTCCAAATATATACGCTAAAGCTAAAATAGTAATAACCTGTTCTAAACTCTTTAATTGATAGATAAGATATGGAGCAATAAGTCCACTTAAAAATCCCAAGATAAAAAGAGTTAATCCATTAAAATATGGATAATAAAACATTATTAATGTTTGAATAGAAAGAGCTATAGTGATAATATCTAAACGATTTTTTATCATATATATACTTAATATTCCTAAAATACCACCAAATGGTATCATCCATATTTTGGACAAATTTGAGTGAAAATGCTCAATAATACCTGTCTGTAAAATAAGTAGATAATAGCTTGTTTCTGCAAAAAAAAGTATAATATATGCTAAATTAGCTATATTTATACTATCTATTATTAATTCTCTTTTATACTCAATATATCTCTGCATAGCATATTCCTCTACTATATTTAACTAGTGAAGATTAATCATCTCCACCATTTGGACCATTATGGCAATCATAACAGCTAACTTTATGTCCTCTTGACATACTTTTTCTTCCCCATTCAGTAGAGAATGAGCGATTATCTGAAGTTTTAGATAGGAATGTTCCTTTATAGTCTGTTCCATGACAAACTTTACATTGAGAGTTATCTCTCTCTGCTATACCTCCATGACGACTTACCCACGCTTGACCTACTGTATGCATTCCATGAGGTCCACCTGTTGTAGTATTTGGTACTGTAGTATGACAAGCAGTACACTCTGCTATAGTTCCAATATGTCCTTGTATAGTTTTAGATGCAATATTATCAGCCTCATGTGCTGGATATATAGCATGAGTTGAACCGTGACAAGCTTCACACTGCAAGTTTCCATGTCCTTTACTAAATCTAAATAGACTCTTACCACTTATAGGTGTATTTGGATTTGTTGCAAATCTTGTATCTACTGCATTTCTCAATGTATTAGTAAGTGGGTCTATTGCACTAACTTCTCTCTTCTGGTCATGATGACAAGCTTGACAATTTGGCTCATCTAACCACCCATCTCTTCCTCTCCTACCAACACTACTCATTCCTCCATGGCAACTTTGACACTGAATTTTATTTGCACCACTACTATCTTTTGCATCTCCCATTGCACCTCTTAAACATTTAGTTGAAGCTCCTGGGTGGCATGAGTAGCATGAAGTTCTATTTAGACTATCTCCTAATTTAATACCTGTTATTGGGTCTTTCACATCTGCATGTTTTGAGTGAATAGCTGTTGTAAGCTGTTTTAAGCCAATGCCAATATTTGGTAGTGCATTTGATTTATGACATGCGACACAGAGTATAGGTGTTCCACCATTTGCAGTAGCCTCTAATCCTTTTTTATCATAATTATAACCTTTTGCTTGTAGTTCTGTTAGATGTGAACTAACTGCTGTAGGGTGTATCTCATCATGTAGTCTTAAAATATTAAATTTATAATCCTTTTCGCTATCACCACTATTAACCCACCCTTTTGTAGGTTTGGCATCAGAAGATGCACCACTAGAGTGACACTTTTTACAATCCATCTCATCACTAACAGGTAGAACTGTATCTATTGATGTTAAAATATTTCCACTACTATCTTTTGCCACAACTTTTACCATTGGATAGTAGTTTTTACTCCCATCATCATTATATGGAGTTATTGGTATCCCTTCGGCTTCCCACCAACCATATTTACTATTAAAGCTCATACTACTTGGACTCTTTGTTGGTGTTGAATTACCAGTTAATCCAATATTTGGATTTAGAGTAACTCCAAATAAATCTTTTGTATAGTCCCAAAAATTTGTCTTATATGCCCCGTTTGTTGCTTCAAGTGAGTTTGTATTCCACTTTCCATCAGTTCCTTTTACTGCCTCATAGGTTAGAGTAACACCTGAAGTTATAAGCTTTCCATTTTTATCTTTAAGTTGTGCATGTAGATTGTTGTATGGTGGTAAAATTGAAAAGACTGAAAAATCTTTTCCGTCCATACAGTGCATTCCTAAATCATTCCATGCTGTTAACATATAGTTGGTTTTATTTGAATTAACCACTGTTGTAGAGTTACTACTACTATTTTGACTATTTACATCTGTTGATGAGGAGGTTGAATTTCCACCACACCCAATAAATATAAATAGTGAACTAACTAAGATAGTACTTTTTATCCTATATATTCTCATTGCCATACTCCTATTATATTTAAGAGAAGTATAACTATATAAGTGTTAACGATTTGTTAATTAAAGCACAAGTTAAGAGCTTTTGTAGATAGTATATTTTTTAAAATTTTTAAGTATAGAAATTTTAATTAGCTCCAATTTATTTATTAACTCTTCTTGATATAATAGCAGAAAAAAATAGTGAGTGGCATATGTCAATTACCCCACCCTAAAGGGTGAGGCTTGAAGATTTTTAAGCGACTAAGTCGTTTAATTTTAATCTTGGCGGATAATTGACGCACCCATATCTCTTGGCTACTACTTTTTGTAGGGGCTGAGAGTTACTTTTTAAGAACTTAGATAGGATATTTGCAGCACCATTTACATCGGCATTAATCAAATATCCTTTTGAGGTTCTAAATAATCCACGCTTTATGCGTGAGCCCATATAGACTTCGTGTTTTTCTATTGGTTCAT
>WGAM01000060.1 GCA_015494795.1 Campylobacterota bacterium | reverse complement strand
TAAACTTGAACGGCTTCGACTTAACTATAAGATGAACCATTTTGCCATTAAGGAGAAGATTTATATTGAGGCTTTAAAAACAGCTTATCAAAAAGTTATGGAGTTGAAATCTGCTTAGTTTGGTAGCTTTTTAAGAAATCCCTATTTTGGTTTTATCGTAACATTAGTTAAAAGTATAAATAAAATTGGTACAAAAACTACCATTATAGAAGAATTTAAAGAGATACCAGAACCTTTAAAATTAGAATTTTTTATTTCAATTTTAATAGCTTTAAAATATAAAAATGATTTTGTAATCAGACCAAACTATAAAGCAGACCATATTGGAAAACCATATTCACATGCACCAGGTAATATTGGTGATATTGAAGTATTTTCTAAAACTATATATTGGCTAATTGAAGTAACTTTGATACGAAACAAAACACAGCAATTAAATCATGAAACTACATCTGTTATTAGGCATTTGTTTTCAAATAAAGAATTTACAAATGGCTTTATAAAATATTTATCATTTATTGCTCCAACAATACATCAAGATACAAAAGAATTTTTAGATTATCAAATAGTAAAAACAAAAACAGATAAATATAATATATTTATTAAACCATATAAAATTCAAAATTTTGTGGATACAATTTTAAATTCCAATATTTTAGAAGATATGCAAAATTATACAGAAGAAATATTTAATGATTTTAAAATCAAATTAGGTTAATCACACAACAAAACTTAGCACCAAACAGGTAAACCTGTCGGTGAAGTCAATCGTTGTCTTCACATTTGAAGTAGCTATTTAAAATTTACTAAATATTTGAAATATGAACAAAATTTTTTATGGAATAATAGCAATAAGTATGATTGCTACAATGCTTAATGCAAAAGATTATTATCACAAAACTACTGATAGGAAAAAAATTGCTTGGATGGACAAGGGTAAAAAGTTAGTTAAAGAAAAACTAAAAGATGGAGAAAGAACAAAGTTTAAAAATGTATATTTTATTGTTGGCTCTATTGGAGCACCTGATTAGTAGGGGTCAGGTGAACTCACTTCCTACTCCTCTTTATCACACCATACACTGCAGGTTGTGATATTTCTAACACTTTAGCAATCATATGCTTAGAGTAGCCTTGCTCATAGGCTTTGACTATTTTACTATTGCGTTCTTTTAAATCTTTGTGATTAGTTAGCATTTTTGTAAGTTTTTCAATATCTGGTTTTTTATCAACATTGGGTGCTTCTACCAAAGAAGATGCTTTCTTAAGTTCTTGTAGTATGTAGTACATATCATTATCACCTGACCCCTTATATTTTATTTAGCTATATTGTTTCTTTACAAAGAGGTTTTGGGTGTTGATATGAGTGACTGGAATAGCGAACCTCACTCTCCCAAATCATAGATTATGGAAGAGGATTGCGAATTATATTTTGTTCAAAAAGCTAGTAGTGAATATAGGAAGTTAAATAACTCTATTTAACTTCAGTAATCTCTGATAATATCTCAAAAAAGTTTGGAAAAGATGTATCAATACATGCTACATCTTCTATCTCCATAGATGATTTAATTCCAGCTATTGCAAAGCTCATGGCTACTCTATGGTCACCATAGCTATTGACTCTAGCACTCTTTAACTCTCCTCCAATAATATCATATCCATCATCTCGCTCAATAGTTTTAATTCCACACCTATTAAGTCCATCTAAAACGCTAGATATTCTATCACTCTCTTTTACCCTTAACTCTTTTGCATTTTTAACTATACTCTCTCCCTTAGCCACTGCCATTGCAATAGCTAAAGCTGGAAGCTCATCTATAAGCCATGCAATATTTCTGCTAACAGTAACTCCCTTTAACTCTCCATTATATCTAATGGATATATCTCCAATAGGCTCATAGAGATTCTCTTTTTCAATAAACTCAATATCTGCACCCATCTCTTTTAATACTCTATAAGCCTCTACTCTAGTTGGATTTAGAGTTACATCTTTTAATATAATAGAGCTATTTGGAGTAATTGCAGAGGCAACAGCAAAGAAAAATCCACTAGATGGGTCTGCTGGTACTCTAATATTTAGTGGATTTAATGGTTTTTTTAGTGGTTTAATCTCTAACCAACCATTATCTAAAAGATTAATATTAGCTCCCATTCCATTTAACATTCTCTCTGTATGGTCTCTTGATAGTCTATCTTCTCTATAGTAGCTCTTACTATATGCTTTAAGTCCTGCTAAAATAAGAGCTGATTTAACTTGTGCAGAAGCTACTAGAGATTTATATCTAAATGGTTTAAGTTTTCCACCTCTAATAACAATTGGTGCTAATTGACCATCTTCTCTTCCATCTATCCTAGCTCCAATATCTCTAAGAGGCTTTATAACTCTACCCATTGGTCTCTCTCTTAAGTATTTATCCCCTGTTAATATAAATAGACCATCAAATCCAGCTAAAAGTCCTGAATATAGACGCATTCCTGTACCTGCATTTCCACAATCTAAAATATTATTAGGTTCAATTAACTCTTTTGGAGGATTAATCTCTATATGAGACTTATCTATTTTAACTTTAGCTCCTAACTGTTTAGCTATAGATAGAGATGCTAAAGTATCTTCAGCTAATAAAAAATTATCTATAGTAGAAGTTTTATCACTCAATAGTGAAAACATTGCACATCTATGAGATATAGATTTATCTGGTGCAATAGAGTCACACTCAAAATTAAAAGCTTTAGAAGATTTAAATACTTTAACTATTCTCATCTTAGCGTTGCACCATACTGCTCTTTTAGAGTATCTACTATTCTTTTTACACTCTCTTCAATATCTCTATCTTCTAGCGTTCCATCTTCTGATTGAATAAATAGTCTAACGGTTAAACTCTTATGCCCTTTTAGGCTCTCATCCTCATATATATCAATAGGGTAATACTTTTTAAGAAGAGGTAGTTTTAAATGAGCAATTGCTGTTGAGACTTGATTATATGGTAGATTTTTATCTATAACTAAACTTAAATCTTTATATACACCTTGAAATTTAGAGATATTAGAGGCATTAATATGTTGAGGAAAGAGAGAATTTAGTGAAATCTCTGCAATAAATGTATCACTCAAATCAAACTCATCTGCTACACTTTGGTGAAGTTTAGAGACAAATCCACAAACCTCTCCATTAATAATAATATCAGCTAATTGGTATGGGTGAACTAAACTATTCTGCTCTATTCCTGCTCTCAGTTCAAAATCACCTATAATAGATGATAGCTTTTTTATAAATGTATCAAAATCTATATTTTTAGGTTTCCCACTATTAATTACACTCTCTTTTTCAGCTCTACCAGAAAATATTAATGATAATACTTCTCTCTCCTCTCTATTCTCATTAAATATAGTCCCTATCTCAAATAGTGCAATTGATTTCTTAGAGTAACTTACATTTCTCTTTACTGCATTTAATAGATTTAATAAAATTGTAGTTCTAAGTGTATTTAAATCCTCTGTAATAGGATTTATAATATCTAACTCCTCTTTTACAGTAGGGAAATTGTATCTCTTGAGTAGAGATTTATCTGTGAACGCATAAGATATTGACTCATAGAAAGATGAGGCTATAGCTCTCTGTCGTAACTCTTTTTTGGCATAATATATATTAGAGATACTATTAATTCTTGTTTTTTCTACAAATTTCATAGGTCTAGCTTCTATATTATTAATGCCTAAAATTCTAACTATCTCTTCAGTAACATCATAAATATTTTTTATATCATGTCTAAATTGAGGAACAATAACCCCAAAAGCATCTTCTGATGAGCTATGAACTTTAAAACCTAAAGAGGTTAAAATATTTAATATATCTATCTTTTCAATATTTTTCCCAATAATTTCTGATACCTCTCTACTATTTACAGTAATAATTAATGGTTCAAAATCCTCCTCAAGAGTTAAAAAACCATCAAAGAAACTACAATCATTGTAACTCTCAAAGAGATATGTCAAATATTTTATTCCTAATAGTATATTAGGCTCACTTCCCCTCGATGCATTATAGTATAATTCATCAGTTTTTAGATTTTTAGATGCAACAGTATCTATTAGAGTATCAGGATTAATATAACTAGCCTCAAATATAACTCTACTTGAGTTATCATCTGCTTTAAAGTTACTATCTTGAGATATACCTAACTTAGCAAACTCTTCTCCATTGATTTTTATATATGTAATATTATCTATAGTAGATAGTAGTATTGTAATTTTATCATCTTCATCTTTTAACATATTACTTGCATCATAAGCACGGAGAATTACACCTGTTGTATGAGTAGTATAATTTATTAAATTAGATAGATTATCATTTTCTAACTTATCTATAAAAGCTAATCTTAAAGCAATTACTAAAGAGGTGTGAAGAGTATCTATATTAGCTAGTGTATATCTTAGAGAGCCATTAATTGTACCTATTGTCTTAAGCTCTGCTACTCTTGCTAACCCTATCTTTAAAGCATCGCTACTCTCATACTCTAATCTATTAATAGGTATATTTAGTGAAGCACTTAAATCTCTTGCTACACCATGAATGCTTAGACAATCCCCTCTATTTGCAGTTAACTCTAATTCAATTATAGTATCTGCAATTTTAGGATACTCATTTAGCTCTCTACCTATAACAATCTTACCGATACTATCATCTAATATCATTATTCCATCATTTATTTTAGGTAATCCTAGCTCTTCAGCAGAACATACCATACCATTACTCTCAATACCTCTTAGTTTAGTAGGCTTTATCTCAAAATCTTTAGATAGCTTAGTTCCCACTGTAGCCACTGCTACATATTTAGCATCTACTATATTTGAAGCTCCACAAACTATCTGCTCAATACTCTTTCCAATATTAATCTTACATAGACTAAGTTTATCGGCATTTGGGTGCTTTTGATATGAGACAATCTCTCCAATAACGACACCTTTTGGAATAGTGATTTTTTTTATATTATCAACCTCTAATCCAATACTATTAAATGTCTCATAGAGTCTCTTATCACTAATTCCACTAATATCTATAAAATTATTTAACCAACTTCTAGTAACTATCATCTAAACTGCTCCAGTAGTCTTATATCTCCCTCAAATAGCATTCTTAAATCAGGAATTTTATGTAAAAGCATTGCAAATCTCTCAACTCCTAGTCCAAAAGCATAACCACTCACATCTTTATAGTTAACTGCATCAAATACATTAGGGTCAACAATTCCACAACCTAAAACCTCTAACCAGCCTGTATGTGAACAGACTCTACACCCATCACCTTTACAGAATATACAAGATATATCAACTTCAGCAGACGGCTCTGTAAAAGGAAAAAAACTTGGCCTAAATCTAACCTCTACATCTCCAAACATATAGTGTAAGAAATCAGATAGTATAGATTTAAGATTAGCAAAATTAACCTCTCCCTTTTTTTGAACAACTAACCCCTCAACTTGATGAAACATAGGAGTATGTGTTAAGTCATAATCTTTTCTAAATACAGCACCGGGTGCTATCATTCTAATAGGAGGTTTTTGAGTTAACATTGTTCTAATCTGTACAGGTGATGTGTGTGTTCTAAGTACTCCTCCATCTCTACAGAAAAATGTATCTTGCATATCTCTAGCAGGGTGATTTTTGGGTAGATTTAATGCCTCAAAATTGTGAAAATCATCTTCAATTTTAGGACCATCTTCTATAGAAAAGTTTAATGCTATAAAATAGTCAATAATCCTATCCATAGTCTCCATTACAGGGTGTAATGCTCCTTTAGTCTCTAAATTACTATATAAAGATACATCAATAGCTTCAGATTTTAATAGTTTATCTATCTCTTCAGATTTTAATCTCTTATAAACCTCATCATAAACTTGTTGCAAGTGAGATTTCTTTTCATTAAGTCCCTGTGCAAATGCTCTCTTCTCTGAAGGTGGAACATCTTTTAACATAGCAAATTTAGATGCTAAAACTCCCTTTTTACCAAATATTTCAATACGAATTTTTTCCAACTCCTCAAGCGATATAGCTTGTAATATTCTATCTTCTAACTTTTTCAAAATAACCTCTATTCAATCATCTTAGATATTGTGAGATTTTAGCTAAAATATACTAAAGAGTGCGTTGGAATGTGATATAATCTTTTCATAATTTTTACCTAAGGAGAAACCGTGTGTATTTTTTGTAAAATAGTAAATAGAGAAATTCCAAGTAATATAGTTTTAGAAGATGATAATTTTATGGCTTTTCATGATTTATATCCAATAGCACCAATTCATATTCTAATTATACCAAAAGAGCATGTAGATTGCTTTCAAGATGTAACTTCTGAGATTATGGGAAAAATGACACCTTTTATACAAGAGGTTGCAAGAGTTTTAAATTTAGATAAGAGTGGCTATAGACTTATTACAAACAATGGAGAAGATGGTGGGCAAGAGATAAAACATCTACATTTTCATCTAGTTGGTGGAGCTAAACTGAAATTTCCTTCACTTCATGAAGATAATAAAAAGAGTATTTAAAAAGGAGTTATATGAGTTTAGAGAAATTAGATAAGAAGTTTATACTTTCAACATATTCAAAAGATTATACAAATTTTATAAGAGGAGAGGGGTCAACTCTATTTGATGATAGAGGATTAGACTATATAGATTTTGCTTCAGGGATTGCAGTAAATAGCGTAGGACATAATAACCCTAGATTAGTTGAAGCAATATGTCAACAGGCACAAAAAATTATACATGTATCTAATCTTCAAGTTATAGAGCCACAAGTCAAATTAGCTAAGAGAATTTGTGAGCTTAGTAACTATAATGGTGCAATATTTTTTGCAAACTCTGGTGCTGAAGCTAATGAGGGTGCTATTAAGATAGCAAGAAAATATGGTGAGACTCAATTTAAAAAGAAGAGATATAAGGTAATAACACTTGAACACTCATTTCATGGAAGAACAATTACAACAGTAAAGGCTACAGGACAAGAGAGTTTTCACTCACCAAACTTCTCTCCATATCCAGCAGGGTTCTCTTATGTTAAAGATATTGATGATATATATAGTAGTGTTGATGATGAGACAGTAGCCGTACTCTTAGAGCTTGTTCAGGGAGAGGGTGGAGTTCAACCTTTTAGTAGAGATAAAGTTCAAGAGTTATCAAAATTTTTAAAGCAAAGAAGTATATTACTCATAGTTGATGAGGTGCAAACAGGTATATATAGAACAGGTGAGATGTTAGCTAGTAATCTATATAATATAGAACCAGATATTATAACTATGGCTAAAGGTTTAGGTGGGGGTGTTCCAATTGGTGCTGTTATGACTAAACATAAAGCGATACTATCAGCAGGAGACCATGGGAGTACATTTGGAGGAAACTATCTAAGTACAACAGCTGGACTTGCTGTATTAGATATTTTAAGTGAACTATATGATAATGGGCAACTCTATGATACTTTTATCTATTTTGAGCAGAAACTTAAAAATATAGCAAAAAGATATAGTAATCTTTTTGATAAAGAGGTAGGGTTAGGACTTATGAGAGGACTTAGGGCTAAAAATGGGGATATAGTAGCAAAAGTTATGAAAAACTCTATGAAACAGAGATTAATTATCCTAAAGGCAGGACGAAATACTGTAAGATTTTTACCATCACTCACTATTACTAAAGATGAGATAGATGAGGGATTTAAACGGTTTGAAAAAGCTATTATTACTATCTAGTTTTATATTTGCCTCTGATAAGTTGGCAGATATTTTATCTTATAATCAGAATAGTCTAATAGATACCAAAAAAGAGCAGGTAGAAGTAGAGGCATCTAAGCTTGAAAAGTCATGGATAAACCCCATAAGAGTAGAATATTCTAAAAATTACTCTACTCAATTTGATAAGAGTATTGGAACGGGACAATTTATTATAGCAATTAATCAACCTATATTCAAGATGGGTGGAATATGGGAGGCTATAAAGTATGCTAAAGCTCTAGGAAAAGCTAACAGTATAGATATAGAGTTAAAAAGAAAAGAGTTAATCTATAGAGCTATAAGTATCCTTTTTAATATAAAAAAATTAAATTTACAAATAGAGAAATTAAATCTTCTTATTAAAAATGATGAGTTAGATATTTTAATCCAAAAGGAGAGTTATAGTGCAGGAGTAACAAATAGAACTCTTCTTGATAGAGCTTTACTTAAGAGAAATCAAGATATAACATCTAAGTTAGAATTAGAGATGAAGATAACTAAATTAGAAAATGATTTTTCTCTATTAAGTGATAAAAATCCTAATGAGATAACTCTTCCAAATTTTACTTTCATAGATAGAGATATATATACTAACTCTCAACTAGAGTTGAAAAGAGATAAGTTTAGAGTGGAGGAGAAAAAACATTATAAATATATGACATGGGCAAAATATCTACCTGAAATATCTATCTCAACACGATATGTAAATGGGGATAAAAATCCATTATATCAAAACTCTCACATAAAAACAGAGTATTATACCTATGGATTTAAGGTATCTTTACCCATTAGTATAAACTCATATAGAGATATAGAGAAGTCAAAATTAGATTATATTAATGCTCAAATCTCATTAGATGAAGAGAGAAAAAAGGTAATTAATGAGTATCTTCTAATTAAAAAGAGATTAGAGATTATAGATAGAAAAATTGAACTATCTATTGAAGATGCATCAAACTACTCTAGTATGCTTTTAACCTCCCAAAATTTAGAGAAGGCAGGAGATAGTACAAATTATGATACTCAAATAGTAGCAAATAATCTAAAAATTAGAGAGTTAGACCAGAATATATATAAATATGATGCTCAGTTAGAGCTTTTAAAATTATATCAAAAAATTTCTATACTAGGTGAATATATCCCATATTATTAATTGTATTAAGTAAATTAACTTGAGTCATTATAGCATCAAATGAGAATATCTGATTTACTTTATTCTATATCAATAACTCTAAAATTTAAATTAAATAAGAAAATAAAAAGAAATTCAAAGTGGCAACGACCTACATTCCCAACTCAGAGAGAGTAAGTATTATCGGCGATGGGAGGCTTGACTTCTAGGTTCGGAATGGAGCTAGGTATAACCCTCCCTCTAAAGTCACC
>WGAM01000059.1 GCA_015494795.1 Campylobacterota bacterium | reverse complement strand
TAACTATAAGATGAACCATTTTGCCATTAAGGAGAAGATTTATATTGAGGCTTTAAAAACAGCTTATCAAAAAGTTATGGAGTTGAAATCTGCTTAGTTTGGTAGCTTTTTAAGAAATCCCTATTTTGGGTTTATCGTAACATCACTAAATAAATATGGTTTTAAGTTTTTCTTTTATGCAAATGAACATGAACCAAAACATATTCATGTAGCAAGAAGTGATGGATTTGCAAAAGTTGAATTAAAAGAGTTAAAGGTAGTTCAAAATTACTTAAAACCAAAAGATTTAAAGTTAGCACTTGAAATTATAAAAGAAAATAAAGATGAATTTGAAAGGATTTGGGATGAATGGTTTAATTAAGGGAAAAGAAGTTCATTTTGATGAACAGTATCTTCATGTAAAACTTGAAGATGACAGAATTATATCTACACCTATTGAGTGGTATAAACCATTACAAAAAGCCACTATATCTCAATTAAGAGATTATAAATTTATCTGTTTAAATACAGGTATTGAATGGGAATCATTAGATTATCATTTAAGTATAGAAAGTATGTTAAGAGTTTCACTTGAGAAAGTAGCGTAAAGATATAACAAAACATAGGAGTGAATAACTGTCCTCTTGGGCATTTATTCACTCTACTTAACTGTTGTGTGACTAAAAATAAAACTAAAAAGGTATAAAGTAGGAGAAAAAATTATAAGGTAACTACCCTTTTAGACTTCTTTTTTGTAGAACTTAGGTTCTTAAACTCTAGCTCCACATAATGGACTATCTTTAATAAGAGTTATATATGGTTAATGTTTATGATGTCTTTTACGCCATCTACGACAACTACTTTTACTGTAACTAGAGCCACCCTTAAGACATTCACAAGCCTCCCCATCTTTATCTCTATCGAGTCTTTTTGCATGTTTTCTATGAGCATTAAAGTATTTTTGAGCTTGGGCTTGAGTATTAAAATTTTTGCAGTATATAGTTGCATCTATTGTTATAGACAGTAAAGCTATTAAAATTAAAACTCTCTTTATATTTTACCCTTTCTATAATCTATCAATTTTACAACCAATCTCTTCACACTCTCTAAGTCTATCTTCTAAAAAGTGTAATCTTTTTTTGGTTTCATATACAGCACAATCAACATTGACTGAATTTGTTTCAGGATAAGCACATCTATGGTCTCTATCGACTATCCATCTCTCTTCACTCTTAATTAAAACTTTCTTCCCTTTTTTTGAAAGTTTACTCTTTAGTTTTTTATATATTTGAGTTAATCTCTTATCTAATGAGTAGTAAATCTTTTGAGCTACATAAATAGAGTCAAAAGTCTTATCATATCTATCTCTTGCTACTGCTGTTTGCAATATAAAACCTATAAGCAATGAAATTATTAATATTTTTCTCATTTTATTTCCCTATTATTTTTTTATAATTAAATTCTATCTAAAAAAAATAATATTGAGTTACTTATATAAAAATAGATAATTAATTTAATATTTTTTTAATATAGTACCTACTATTTTAGTTGTAGCAATATTAACTCTATCTATAGTGATTTCTATCTTATCAAATAGCATTAGATTATCTCCTTTTAGATTTACTACTACTCCATGAATATCACAATCTAATATAGCCTTTGCACTCTCTCCAACCTCTATTATATGAGCATTAAAGCTCTCTTGCTTATGTCTGTCTGCCCATCTAGCTAATTTTCTATCTCTAAAGTCCCACTCTGCCTTAGTTGACTCTCTCTCAAGTTCAGATACTGTAGCACATAGTGGCTCTATATTTCTTAGTAGATAATCAATCTCTTTTTTATTATCTTTTAATTTAGCTTTTATCAATCTATGTAAAATAAGGTCTGAGTATCTTCTAATTGGTGAAGTAAAGTGGCTATAGTGGCTAAATCCTAAACCAAAATGCCCTACATTTTTAGGTGAGTAGGTTGCCTGTTTCAGAGATTTAATAATCATCTCATCAACTTCACTCTCTAAATTTATCTTTTTTGCCTCTCTCTGAATAGCTCTTATTAGAGATGGAGTATCTTCATACTCATTAATAGTTATTCCAATAGTAGTTAACTCTGTAAGTAACTCCTCTAACTTATTTAATTGTGGAGGTAGGTGAACTCTAAATATACCATAATCAAATAGTTTTGCACTAGCTTGATTTGCTAAAAGCATACACTCCTCAATAAGTGAGTGAGATGGAGTAGATGGCTCTAATTTAGTAGATAGTAAATTATGCTCACTATCAATAGTAATTTTGACCTCATCACTTCTAAAGTCAAATCCTCTTGTTAATCGTTTTTCTTTTAGTTTTGTTGTTACTCTATATAGTGGTAGTAGATACTTTAATATTCTCTTCTCATTACCTCTCTTAATATTAACTCCACCACTCTTAATAATATTATCTACCTCATTATAATTAAATCTTCTCTTAGAGTGAATAATAGCTTCAAAAAACTCTTCACTAATAGGCTCTAAACTCTCTCTATCTAGCTCTATCTTACAGACAAAAGCGAGTCTATCTTGATAAGGTTTTAGAGAACATATATCTTCACTTAACTCTCTTGGTAACATTGGGAAAGATTTATGTGGAAAATAGGTTGTAAAGCCTCTCTTTTTTGCCTCTCTATCTATTGGGCTAAAGTAGTCAATATAGTGGCTAACATCTGCTATTGCTACATATAGAGTATATCTATCTATATCAAAATATATTGCGTCATCAAAATCTTTTGCTGTTACTGGGTCAATGGTGCAGAAATCTAAATCTCGTAGGTCTATTCTATCTCTATATTTAGATACATCTATATCTAAATCTATACTTTTAGCCTGTTCTATAGACTCCTGCTCAAACTCATCTCTTCTATTAAATAGAGCTAGAGATATCTTCTCATCTACCTTAGCATCTCCTAAGTGACCAAATATCTCTAATACCTCATTGGTTAGAGAGTCTATCTTTAAAACAGTTCCAATCTTTAAAGCTTTTATATCAAAATCTCTCATAATAGCTGTAGTTGGAAGAGATGTTTTAATATTTAAAATCTCAAATGCTCCACTCTCATTAATATTTGTATATACAATATCAAATATCTTAGCTCTCTTAATAACTAAAACAACTTTAGCTGATGCTCTACCTCTTCTTGCAATAATTCTTCTTACTACTACAGTATCACCTGCATTAGCATCTTTCATATCATTTGGCTCAATCAGTAAATCTTTAGCAGATGGAGTTATAGCCTCTATAAATCCTCTGCCCTGTTTATTGATATATAGCTCTCCTACTCTATATAGAGACTTTAATCTCCATAGATTATCTACTCTCTCAATAACTCCCATACTCTTTAAATCTCTAAAAGAGGCCTGATTTTCATTATCTAAATCCTCTTCTAAAAAACCATTTTTTAGCTCTATTGCAAATGGACTCAACTCTTTAATACCTCTCTATCTAACTCACCAGACTTTAATCTTTTTATATACTCTTTTAGATACCCTTTAACATCTCCAGATAATACTAAGAGTCCAAATATATTTGGGATTGCCAGAGCTAAAAATAGTGTAGAGCTAAAGTCAACCATAAGAGCTGTATTTGCAATAGTAGCAATAATAATAAAGATTAGAAATATAATTTTAAATATAATAGATGATTTTGTTCCAAATAGATAGACCCATGCTCTCTCCCCATAGTATGACCAAGAAATCATAGTAGAGAATGCAAACATAAATATAGCAAATACTAAAATATGTGGAAACCAACTAACAACAGAGCCAAATCCAGCAGATGTTATAACTGTTCCCTCTTTTGCAGAGATTGCCATATCTAGTTCTGGAGTTCCACCTGTATATACACCTGTAATAATTACAACTAAGGCTGTCATTGTACATACAATAATGGTATCAACAAACGGCTCATATAGAGAGACTAAACCCTGTCTAATTGGATATTTTACCTTAGCAGGAGCGTGTGCAATGGCTGCTGAACCAAGTCCTGCCTCATTTGAAAATACTGCTCTCTTAAAACCTTGAACCATTGCCCCAAATATACCTCCTGCTATTGCAGTTGGATGAAATGCCTCTTTAAATATTAGAATAAAGGCATCATCTATTTTAGAAAAGTTAACTATTAAGACCCAAAATACCATTAAGATATAGAAGATTACCATAAATGGAACTATAAATTCAGCAACCTGTGCAATTCTCTTAATACCTCCAATAATTACAAGCCCTGTAATGAAAGCTAATATAATTCCAAAAACATAAGGGTAGTCTTGAAAAAATGGAATTTCTGACTTTAGAAGACTTAGAGATTGAGATACCTGAAATGTATTTCCTGCACCAATTGAACCTAATATTAAAAATATTGCATATATATATGCTAAATATTTTCCTAAAGTAGCTAAATTTTTAGTAGCCAACCCTTTTGGTAGATACTCCATAGCACCACCCATAATTGTTCCATCGGGTAAAAACTCTCTATATTTAATAGATAGAGTCACCTCTGTAAATTTTAGAGTCATACCTAAAAATCCTGCCATTATCATCCAAAAAGCAGCACCTGCTCCACCCAATGAGATGGCAATAGATACAGCAGCAATATTTCCAATTCCAACGGTAGCAGAGAGTGCTGTTGTGAGTGATTCAAATGGGGTAATTAATCCCTTATCATCTTTAGTGTGATATTTACCTCTAACTATTGCTAAAGAGTGAGGTAACATCTTTAGATTTACAAACCCCATCTTAAATGTTAAATATACTCCTCCAGCAATAAGCCAAGCTACAACAAAAGGGAACTCTATTCCATCTATTTTTCCAAAAAATATATCAAAAAATAGAATATCATTAAAGAAACTATTGATATGTGTAAATATTTCGTTCATATTATCTCCTCTTTTTAATCAAGCCATATTGTATTTAAAATCATCTAAAATTTGCTATAATCTCATAAAAAATAATAAAAAAGGAATAAAAATGGCAAAAGTGTTATTACCCTTAGCTGAGGGGTTTGAAGAGGTTGAGGCAGTATCTCTTATTGATGTGATGAGAAGAGGTGGAATTGAGGTTGTTGTTGCATATCTTGATGATGAGATTAGGGGTGATTTAGTTTTAGGTGCAAATGGTATAACTATTAAAGCAGATGTTCCGCTCAAGAGTGTGATTGCAGAAGATTTTGATATGATAGTCCTCCCCGGTGGTTGGGGTGGAACTTATGCTTTAGCAGAGAATGAGAGAGTTCAAAATCTATTAAGAGAATTTAAAGCAAAAGATAAAGTTGTTGGTGCAATATGTGCAGCTCCATTCGCTTTAAATAGTGCAGGTGTTTTAGGAGATAGCTATACATGTTATCCTAGCGTTGAAGAGGAGATTAAAAAAGATGGTTATAGAGATGATATGATGGTTGTAACAGATGGAAATATTATGACTTCAAGAGGACCGGGGACTGCTCTCTGTTTTGGTTTAGAGATTGTAAAACGACTTGTTGGAGTTGATAGTTATGAGGCTGTTAAAGGTGGAATGTTATTAGATTTCTGTAAATAGGAGAGTAGAATTTCTACTCTCTTAAATTACTTCTCTACGACTCTATGTCCTACAAATTTAGAGTAGTTATCTAAGATTAGACCCCCTTTTCTAAATCCTAATCCACACCCCTCATAAGCAAAGAATACTCCGGCTTGATAACTTTGACCTTTGCTATCTTTTGGTAGCTCTACATACTCTTGAAAAATTGATGGGAACTCTTCATACTCTCCACCTCGCTCCTCTATAATCTTCTTATCTTTATCTACAATTATAGTATTCGCTCCCTCTCTTCCAAAGATTTTCTTCTCAACTTGTGCTTTCCCATTAAGTGGCTCAAATTTTGTCTCTAAAAGTAGTGGGTGGTTAGGGTATAAATCCCAAAGTATCTTCATAAATGCTTTAGATTGAAACATTAGAGTATATGCAGGGTTTAGGAAGATAGCCTTTTTATTTTGCATAATTTGAGTCATAAGTTGAGCAAGTTCAGGCTCCTCTATCCCAATATCTTCCCATGGATATAGTTTAAACCAATACTCATAATTTACATCTCTATAGAATACGCCCTCTCTTGGGTCAAACTCTACATCTTCCATATATGCAAACTCTGTTGCAAAACCTGCATCTTTTGCTATTGTCTGAAGGAGTTTAACAGTACTCTCCTCCTCCTCATTCCCTTTTACAGATGAGAAGAGTATCTTCCAATCCTCATAATATCTATTAAAATCATTAATATCACCATCTAATGTAATTAATCTCTTAAAGTTATCTCTAATAGCCTCATATACATCATTAAATTGGTGAGTATCGTCCATATTATTAAATTTCAAGATAGCCCACTGTAATATAGCTGTCTCAAATAGTGCTGTTGGAGTATCTGCATTAAACTCAAGTAGTTTAATAAGTTTCCCATCTATTCCACCTGCTAAATCAAATCTTCCATATAGATGCCAATTCACATCATTATCCCAACTCATCTTAACTGCATCAATAAGATTAAATGGGATACCTAACTCATGAAAAAGCTCATTCTTAATTACATACTCTCCAGCCTCTACAAACATCTCATATAGTTCATTTACAGCATCATAGTAGTTATCTGCCTCTTGTGGGGTTATATCTACAATTTCAGAAGCTACATATGGAGTCTTATCTGGGTCTGTATGCCAATAGAAGCCTATATCATCTAAAAACTTATTATCTGGAACTTTTATAGGTGTTACTTTTACCATATATTAACCACCAAAACTTGAATGACTAGTTGAGCGAGACATACTTCCAAAACCTGAACGACGAGTAGCAGATGATGAGGTAGTTGTAGCTCTTGAAGCAGATGAGAAGCTACTTCTAGCTCTACTAAAACTACTCTGAGAACGAGAATATACACTAGGTGAGCTATAACTTGCCCTTCTATTCTGTTGGTAGTTCTGATTATTAGATAGTTTATTCATAAGAGCAGCACCAATTGCACCTGCAGCCATACTTGCCATAAGTGTTCCTGCAAGTCCTAGCCCTCCACTATCTTTTACCTCTTCAGGCTTTTTAGTTAAAGCAGATGTTCCAGCTTCTACCTTTTTCTCTTCCTCTTTTACAAGTTTATCTATCTCTGCTTGAGATAAAATTCTCTCTGTTCCATTAGCATCTCTTAATATAACTCTAGTATTAACACTTGGAACCTCATCAATAATCTTATATGTTGATTTATTTGTATCTTTATTGATAGACTCTTGTATAGTTACAGTAGCACCCTTTTTTTGAATTGCTGTCTGACTACTCTGCTCTGCTTGATTACTATTTTGAGAGTTATCTCCACAACCCTGCATTGTTGCCAATATTAAAGCACCCATACTACCAATAAGCGTAGCATTTGAAATCTTTTTTATATGTCTGTTCATTACTATCCTTTTATAAAAATTCTATCTCTCTAAGATTATAACTTAGAAAGATAGATGAAAAGTTAACTATATAGCCTCTGTGGCTACTTTTGCTACTCTTAATGCAAATGCAGATTTATCTTTAGGCTCTAACCCCTCTGATAGTTTTGCACTATCAAATAGTATCCATGCCATATCTGCAAATTTATCTTTATCCTCTAACTTATTTAATTTTTTTATCATCTCATGCTCTGGATTTATCTCTAAAATTAGAGGTGTCTCTGGAATTTTTTGACCCATTTGAGCAAACATATGTGCCATTCCTGCCATTGGGTCACTACTATCTTTTACAACACAAGATGGACTTGTTGTAAGTCTTGTAGTTGTCTTAACCTCTTTGACCTCTTCACCTAGAACATCTTTAATTCTATCTGTTAGAGCTTTAAACTCTTTACTAATCTCTTTTTTCTCCTCCTCAGTTTTACTATCTGGAGCATCAATAGTTGTAATATCTTTAAATGTCCACTCTTTAAATGTTCCAATAGAAGGGGTTACAATCTCATCTATCTCTTTATCGTCTAGGATAAGAACCTCTATATTTGCCTTTTTATAAGCCTCAAGTAGAGGTGAATTTTTAAGAACTTTCTCATCTTCTCCTATAATATAATATATCTCTTTTTTCTCAGAGTCTCCACGAGAGATATACTCATCAAGTCCAACCATACCATCTTGCATAGATGATTTATATCTAACTATCTCTAAGAGTCTCTCTTTATTTGCATAGTCTTGGAAGATACCCTCTTTAATAACCTTATTATACTCTTCTATAAAGATTTTAAAATCGTCATCTTTTAACTTCTTAATAGCTTGAAGTATTTTCTTTGTTGAGTGCTGTTTAATATTTGCTAAAATTCTATTCTCTTGAAGAATTTCACGACTAATATTTAGTGGTAAATCCTCACTATCAATAATACCTCTTACAAATCTTAGATATGTTGGTAGTAGCTCTTTATCATCATCTGTAATAAATACTCTCTTTACATATAGTTTTACACCACTCTGGTAATCTGCTCTATATAAATCCATTGGAGCTTTTTTAGGAATATAGAATAGTGTTGTAAACTCATTAGCTCCCTCTACCTTATTATGGAGATATGTTAAAGGCTCATCATCTCCGTGAGATAGAGATTTATAAAACTCAATATAATCCTCTCTTTTTAGAGAAGATTTAGGTAGTGTCCATAGAGCTGTTGCCACATTTGCCTGTTCACTCTTTCTAACCTTTTTAGTCTCTTTCTTATCTCCCTCTCCTGTTGTCTCCTCTTCTGTATAGTTTAACATAATAGGGTATGGGATATGGTTAGAGTATTTTTTAATGACCTCTTGAACTCTCCATTTACTTAAAAACTCTTTCTCATCATCTTTAAGTTTAATATATACTACTGTTCCATGTGTCTCTTTAGTCACTGGTTTAATCTCAAATTCACCTGTTCCATCTGTACTAAACATATAGGCTTGTTCTTCACCAGCCTTTTTAGTAATTACATCTACATGTGAAGCTACCATAAATACAGAGTAGAAACCTACTCCAAACTGTCCAATAAGATTACTATCTTTTTTTGCATCACCTGTTAAATTTTCTATAAATGATTTAGTACCAGATTTAGCGATAGTTCCTAGATGATTAATTAAATCATCTTCATTCATTCCTATTCCATTATCACCAATGGTTATAGAGTTATCATCTTCATCTAAATTTATATTTATCTTTCCTGTCCAGTTTTCATCTTTGAACCTATCATCTGTTAGTTTAATATAGTTAAATTTATCAATAGCATCACTAGCATTAGATATTAACTCTCTTAAGAATATCTCTTTATTTGAATAGAGAGAGTGTGTCATTAATTTTAAGAGTTGACCTATCTCTGTTTGAAATTGATGTTTTGACATTGCTTATAATCCTTATATATATAATTTTTTCGGTATTGTAATATATTTTTTATAATTTTTCAAGTAGTTTTAGTCATTTTTTTTATTAATCTTTAGTCAATTTGACTAAAAGTAAAAGAACTCACACTTTTTTAAAAGTCAAAATTAAATTCACATTTTATTCTTTTTCCAAAGTTTAAAATGCTATACTTGCGACTATATTTTAACATGGGAGTTAATATGGTATTAAATAATGTTATAAAGAGGTTTTTTATAGCCTCTATAGTATTATTAATAGGCTTAACGGTCGTAGGTGCTAAAGATGCTAATATCTTAGCTTATGTAGATAGAGGTATAAAGTATTATCCTCATTATGTAGCTAAAGGATTGGTTAAATATGGAAAAGCTAGTTGGTATGGTAAGCAGTTTCATAGAAGATTAACAGCATCTGGTGAACGCTATAATATGTATAGCATGACAGCAGCACATAGAACCTACGCTTTAAATACAAGATTGAAGGTTACAAATTTAAGAAACCATAAATCTGTTATTGTTAGAGTAAATGATAGAGGGCCATTTTATAGAACACGAGATATTGACCTATCTTATGGTGCAGCCAAAAAGATTGGACTAACAAAAAAAGGTGTAGATAGGGTTAAAATTAAAGTTATCTCCTCTCCAAAGAAAAAAGGAGTCTATAAGGCTAGAAGAGCTACTAAAGTAGCTAGAGCTAAAAAAAGTTCTAAGATAAAAAAAGTGCAGTTAGCATCTTTTTTTGATAAAAAGTCTGCTAAGATATTTAAAAAAAGACATAAGTTAAAAAATGTGAAAATTATTTCAACTTATATCAAATCAAAAAGAAAAACAGCTTATAGAGTTATTATAAAATGCTCTCCTTGGGAAGCAAAAAAATATCTTAAATCTAAAAAATTTAGTGGAGCTTATTTACTATCTTAAAATATCCAATCTCTAAACTACATCAGTAATATGGTGAGAGTTTAGAGAATGGTTATTAAAATAGATTTTAAAAAAATCTATATGATACTTGAAATGATAGACCAGATTCAGAGTGTTCTACAGTTGTTTTTCCTGTATATAAATCTCCATTTTCAGGGTTTAAGCCAACAATAGTATCCATAGTTGTTTTAGTCTTAGGTGCATAAACATAGGCTAAATCAACATAAAAGTTATCTGTAAACTCGTAACCAAAACCTAAAGTATAGTGATTTTCAGCTGTAGCTGGAAAACCTAAAAGATTAAATAGATTTAGTGCATTTCCACCAGCTTGTGCATAATTTCCAGCTTTAATTACTGATGCTCCACTTTGAGCCTCATCAATAGGGTGTGATGCATGATTGTAACCCAGTCTATATCTCCACTTATTTAACTTATATTGATATCCTAAAGCATACACATCTTGGTCGCTCCAACCAAAATCTTTATACCCTTTTGCATCTGACCATTTAATATTTTTATAATCAAATGCTAAAGTGTGATTTTTAATCTTATATCCAGCACCAATCCCAATTTCGGCAGGTTGTTCTAGGTGATTACCCATAGTTTTTGGAAAAATTCCAAAATCAACAAATGGTTGAGTTGCTTTTGAGAGTTGATTTTTATACTCCATATCTATTGAAGATTTATACATAGCTCCAAGTGTTAATCCATTATTAACATCATAATATGTACCTATATTAAATCCAAAACCTAAATCTTGTGCAACACCATCTCCAATATTTTTACCATCAAATCCTTGAAAATTTATATCTAATGCTCCATATTGTAACACAGGTGTAACTGCAAAACCAAAATTCTTTTGACGATATGCTAAAGATGTACCAAATTGCATAAGCTGTAGATTACTAACCATGTGCATATTTCCAGAATCTCTTTGACTCTGTGTAACATCTCTATAATCAACACCCATTCCAGCAGTTCCCCACATACCAATACCTAAAAACCAATTATTATTAAGCTTTTGTGAGATACTAACAGATGGAATAATATTCATATCTGCATCACTACTATGAGAGTTAGCTTGTCCCATTTTAGCTGAAATATCAGGCATAAAAATTGTACCACCAAAAGATATAGAAGTCCCCTTAGTACAGGTGATTAGAGCAGGATTTTGTAGGGTTGATTCAGCACAGTGACTTATACCAATACCAGCACCCCCCATACCTCTTGATTTTGTACCAACTCCAATTAGATTATCTCCATTTGTTGCAAATAGCATAGTTGAGCTTAGTAGTGAAAATAAAACTCCATTTTTAAACAATTCCGTTCCTCTATTCATATAATAGTCTCCTTTAAATATAAAATTAATAGAGTATATCATATTTTATAGAGTTAATCAAGTGTATAATTAAAAATTATATTTAAGATAAACTATTATTAATAATTTTTTTTATCTCTCTATAATTAACTAAATTATTAGCTCCTGCCACCTTTTTAAAAGAGTTATATCCTAATTTATCAAACTCTTTTTTTAAATTATTTGGCAGACGATTAATAAATCTCTCATATTCATCTTCACTCATACCCTCTTTAGAGTCTAAGAACTCTAAATCTTGAGCAATTCTAGCAATTAAAACTCTCTCATTATCTTTAGTAATCTGCTCCAATCTATCAAAACTACTATTAATATCTTTTAGCACTTTCATAAAATCACTCTTATTCTCTTCTGCATATTTCTCTAAATTTTTTCTTAAAGAGTTTAGAGCAGATAGCTCACTATTTAGTGTATCATTACTATTTTTTAGATTTAATACTGTATCTTCTAATTTCTCTACCTGTTTAGTGAGTGAACCTAAAATATTTAAGTACCATACAGCAAAGAAACTAGCAATAGTAGCCACTAAAATAAATGGAAACTCTAAAAAGCTTGTAAAAAAACTACTTAGTAGAGTAATAATTCCAAATATAGATAGTCCCATAAAAAAGAGAGCTGGAGTATTTGATTTTATATTATTAAAAATACCCTTATAGAGATTAATGAGTTTAAACATTAATATATCCTTTTTTTGTAGAAATATAGTCAAAAGAGTATAAAAAGACTCTTAAAAAAATCTATAAAACTTATTGTTACTCTGCTATAATTATATTATGAAAAATATATTAATCCTATCTAATGGAGATATGGCAAAACATTTTGTTCAATGGGTTGGTAAGAGTCGTATTGATACCAATCACTACTATATAACATGCAATAGACATACAACAGAGTCAAAAGAGCAGAAGAGTAGTAATCTATCTTTTATAGAAGCAGACCCGACTAGCTACTTAAAGCTAAAAAATATTATGGAAGAGGTTGATTTTATTACTGTTTTTATAGTTATAAGTAGTAAAGATGAGGCACTATATTCATATAAAAATATTAGGATTATTAAACCTAAAATTCGTATTGTCTTTGTAAGTAATTGGGATGAGCTTAAAATTAATGATGAAAATACTAAAATCCTTAATATAAATGAGTTAATATCAAGTTCTCTCTATGAAGCACTACCAAATGTACCTAGAATTGCTAAAAATATTGGTTTTGCTAAGGGTGAAATAATGGAGATTTTAGTCTCATTTGGAAGCTCTTACGCCTATAGACATGTAGGTTCAGTCTCTCATAAAAAGTGGAAAATTGTTGCTATCTATAGAGATAAAGAGCAGATATTTCCAAGAGATACAACAATGATAAAACCAAATGATAGATTAATTGTTATGGGTAATCCTCTTGTATTAGAGGAGGTCTATAAGAGAATTACAAAAAGAAGAGGACTATTTCCAGAGCCATTTGGTAAAAATCTATATCTTATATTAGATATGAGTTTAACTAAAGAGGATATTTTAGTTCAGGTAAATGAGGCAATATATCTTAGTAATAGATTTTCTAAAAGCAGACTATATATTAGAACTATTGGAAGAGTAAAAGAAGATATTTTAAATGAACTAAAAAAGTTTGAGACAGAGCATATAGAGTTACTATCAAAGCTATCTAAGGCTGAAGTTTTAGATACAGTGGTATATGAGATTAACTCTTATGATATAGGACTATTTTTGATTGATATATCTCTTTTTAAAAAACATTTTAAGGAGATATTATATTTAGAGAAGAGACCAATATATCTATTTGGAGAAGAGTCAATATATAATATCTCTAGGGCGATGATATTTATGGGAGATGAGATAGATATGGAGTCTATCTCATCTTCAACTTTTGATTTGTCTGAGACATTAAATCTATCTATTGAGTTATCCAATTATGACCCCGAAGGAGATTTTGCAGAAAAGAGAAATATTATAGAACACTATGAGTCATTATCTAAAATCTATAATCTTAAGATAGATATTATAGAGAAAAAGGCAAATCCAATTAGAGAGTTAAAAGAGGAGAGTGGTATTTTAAATATTATACCTTTTAGTAGAGAGGTATTAAAAAAACCTATATTTAACTTTTTATCTCGGAAATTTTCAAGATATTTTTTAAGTATCAGAAAACACCCACAACTCTTAATACCTCTTGAAGATTAGGCTCTTTTACCTACTACTTAAGTAAAGTTAAGCTAGAATAATTTAATTTTATTTAATAGGATATGAGAAAATTATGATTATTCCAATTCGTTTAGAGAGTAGCACTGTTAGGGGATACAATGTTACTATAGATAGACTTCCTAAACTCTCTTTTGATACAAAGGTGGTAATAGTAACCAATCCTACAGTTGCAGGTTTCCATTTAGATAATCTACTTAGTAAAATTGATGCTAAAGATTTAGATGTTGTAACTGTTAAAGATGGAGAAGAGTATAAAAATCTTGATACTATTGTTGATATTTTAGATGAGCTTTTTACTAAACAGTTAGATAGAAAATCTCTTCTAATAGCTTTTGGTGGTGGAGTTATTGGAGATATGACAGGATTTACTGCTAGTATCTACCAAAGAGGTATAGATTTTATTCAGATACCAACAACTCTATTAGCACAAGTTGATGCTAGTGTTGGAGGTAAGACAGGAGTAAATAATAGATTTGGAAAAAATCTAATCGGTGCATTCTATCAGCCAAAAGCTGTATATATAGATATAGATTTTTTAAAAACTCTACCAAAAAGAGAGTTTAGTGCTGGTATGGCTGAACTTATTAAGATGAGCGTTATGTTTGATAGAGAGTTTTTTGAGTTTTTAGAGAAAGATGATTTAAGTAGTAGAGATAGTCTAAATAGAGCAATAGCTCGTTCAGTAGAGCTTAAAGCTTGGGTAGTCAATCAAGATGAGAAAGAGGCAGGAATTAGAGCAGTATTAAATTATGGACATACATTTGCACATGTTATAGAGAATGAGACTAATTATAGAGAGTATCTTCATGGAGAGGCTGTAGCCATTGGTATGGTTATGGCAAATCTACTCTCTTATGAGTTAGCTCTAATATCTTTAGATGAGGTAGATAGAGTAAAAAATCTATTAATTAAACATAATCTACCCATTACTTATGAGATTAGAGATATTGAGATATTCTATAATAAGTTTTTTTTAGATAAAAAGAGTTCAAATAGTAAAATTAAGTTTATTTTACCAAAGAGTATAGGAGATTTTGAAGTTCGAGATAATATATCTAAAGAGACTATATTAAAAGTTTTAGCTAAATTTAAAAGGGTAGATAGATAATGAGAACTATTTTACTATTTTTAATACTCTTAAACTCATCTCTTTTTGCAGAGTTAAATATTACTAAAAAAGTTAATAATATCATATCAGAACTCAAAGAGCCTCTAAAGAAGATTAAAGATGATAAAAAGAGTATAGAAAAAGATAGTAATAGAACTAAATATGATGATTTAAAATCAGAGAGACTAAAAAAAGAGAGAGAGGCAAGAGATAAAATAATTCTTCAGAGAAGAGAGTTTTTTCTTAATAATTTAAAGAGAATAGATAATGAGTTAAAAGATAATATATGGTTTAAGGTATATTCTAACTATGAGACATATAAAAAATTGGAGTTTATGTCAAAAGCTTTAAATGATAGAATTAAACTTTTAGAAAAGAAAGAGAAACGAAGAAAAAAATTAACTAAAAAAGAGAAGAGAGCTTTAAAAAAGTATAAAGATGAGTATAAGATTACGGAAGAGAAGTTAGAACAGTTAAAAGAGTATAAAGAGAGTCCATTTAAAAATCTCTTAACTCCTGATGAGATTGGAAAAGTTCCTGTTGTATTGAGTCCTCTTGATATTGTTAATGCTCTCTCTTTTCAAAAACATATCAGTGCTGTAGAGGATGACTATAATAGCAGATTTCAATCTCTTCAAGCTACAGTATATAAATTAAATGAGAAGAGACAAATTCTATCAGATTTTATAAGATTTAATCGAGATATGAATATAACAGATGATAGATATATAGATGAAAAAGCAGATATATCTAAAAAAATTAAACTACTTAATAGTAAATTAGAGATTTTTAGAACTACTAGAAAGGCTTTAGAGAGTAAAATATCAGAACTTCATCTTAATATAAAAAATGAGATTTCCAAACAGATAAAAAAAGCTATTGTTATTGGTTCAACTATTGCATTTTTACTATTTGGATTTTTAATTATTAAATATTTAGTAAAAAAATATATGTCTGAAAATGAGCTATACTACTCTACAAATAAGGCATTAAACTTTATATTTATTAGCATAGTTATAACAATTTTACTATTTTCATATTTAGAAAATGTAGGACACTTAGTAACTATACTGAGTTTTGCATCAGCTGGTATTGCAATTGCTCTAAAAGATTGGTTTATGAGTATTATGGGTTGGCTTGTTATTATATTCTCAGGCTCTATAAAGGTTGGAGATAGAGTTAAGTTTTTAAAAGATGGTAAGCAGTATGTGGGTGATATTGTAGATATATCTATACTTCGTATGACAATCCATGAGGATATAACTTTAACAACTTTTGATGTAAATAGAAGAGCAGGTAGGATTATATTTGTTCCAAACAACTATATATTTACAGAGATGATAGCTAACTATTCACACTCTGGTATAAAGACAGTCTGGGACGGTATTGATTTTGTTATTACATTTGATTCAGATATATCAAAAGCTCAGAGTATTGCAAAAGAGGTTGCTAGAAAATACTCTAAAGGTTACACAGATATGACTAGAAAGCAGTTAAATAGGCTTAGAAGTAAATATAGTATGAAAAATACAGCAGTAGAACCTAGAATATTTGCCTTTCTTGATGATTATGGTATTAAAATATCTGTTTGGTATTTAACAAATGCCTATGCAACTCTTACTCTAAGAAGTACTATATCTATGGAGATATTTAATAGAATAAGAGATGAAGATAATATATCAATGGCATTTCCTACTCAATCTATATATACAAATAGACCAGCACCTAAAAAACTTAAAAAAGATAGTACAGAATAAGGAATAAAATTAATAAAAAGATGAAGAGAGTATATTTTAAGACTTTTGGTTGTAGAACTAATCAATTTGACACACAAATAATGATGTCAAAACTTAAAGATTTTAGATTAACAATGAGTGAGAGTGATGCTGATATAGTAGTAGTCAACTCATGTACTGTAACTAATGGTGCAGACTCATCTGTTAGAGCATATATAAATGGAATACATAGAAAATCACCGAATACAAAGGTTATATTGGCAGGTTGTGGTTCACACTCAAAAGGTGATGAGCTATTTAAATCAAAAAGAGTCTTTGGAGTAATTGGACACTCTGAAAAGGAGAGTATAAATAGTATCTTAAAGATAGATAGACCATTCTATCAGATAGGTGATTTAGAACATATAGACTCAACTATTGTTGAAAATTTTATAGGAAAGAGTAGGGCATTTATTAAAATTCAAGAGGGGTGCGATTTTGACTGCTCATACTGTATTATACCATCTGTAAGAGGTGGAGCTAGAAGTCATAGTGAGGCTAATATCTTAACTCAGATAGAGAAACTTGCATCAAATGGATTTGGAGAGTTTATCTTAACAGGAACTAATGTTGGAAGTTATGGAAAAGATAAAAACTCATCTATTGCAAAACTATTAAAAAAAATATCTAAAATAAGAGCTGTTAGAAGAGTTAGAATAGGAAGTCTTGAGCCAATTCAGATTGATAGTGAGTTTAAAGAGATTTTAGGTGAACCATGGATAGAGAAACATCTACATATAGCACTACAACATACAAGCGATAAGATGTTAGAGGTTATGAAGAGAAGAAATAGATTTAGAGATGATATAAAACTCTTAAATGAGATAGCCTCTTTAGGATATGCAATAGGGACAGATTATATTGTAGGACACCCAATGGAAGATGAGGTATCTTGGAGAGAGGCAGTAGATAGAGTAAAAGAGTTACCATTAACACATATTCACGCATTTACCTACTCAAAGAGAGATGGAACAGCATCTGCTTTAATGAAAGATATAGTAAGAGGTGATATAGCAAGAGAGAGACATAGAGAGTTGACATCTATTATAAAAGAGAAAAATTTAGAGTTTAGAAAGAAGAATAATTCAAATTTAGAGGTTTTAATAGAGAGTAGAAGAGATAACTTATATTATGGTTATGACCAATATTTTAATAGAGTAGAGGTTAAGAGTAAAATTGATATAACTGGAAATTGGATATTTTTAGATAGTGTAGCTATTGAGGATAGTAAAAATGTGGCACTCTTTAAATAAAAATGGAAAGATTATTCTGTTAACTATTTTAACAATAGTAGCTATTATTCTATTTTCTCTTTTTAGAGATAACTCTGAAATGATTAGTAAAAAAGAGGCAATAGAAATTATAGATAAAACTCCAATAGAGAAAGTATTTGTAGATAAGCCTTATATCTATATATATACAAAAGATAAGATATATAAAGTAGCAAAAGAGGCTATTGATATGGATACTCTTTTTAACAAAACAGTAGTATATTATAGAGAGGAGTCTTCAGAAGAGACTATAAATACAATACTATTTATATTTGTAGTTATCTTTACTATATATATTTTAAGGCTTATTAGTAAAAACGAAGCAAAACATGAGAGTATAATAGAAGAACAGAAGGAGTTAAATAGTACAGCCATAATAGAGCAGACTATAACTCCTCAAATATCTAAAATTGATTTTTCTAATGTAGCAGGTATTGAAGAGGTTAAGGAGGAGTTAAGAGAGATTATTGATTTTTTAAAAAATCCTCAAAAATATAGAGATTTTGATATTCGTCTTCCTAAAGGTGTGCTTTTAGTAGGACCTCCGGGTGTAGGTAAGACTCTAGTCGCAAAAGCAGTAGCAGGTGAAGCTGATGTTCCATTCTTTTACCAAAGTGCTGCATCATTTGTTCAGATATATGTTGGAATGGGTGCTAAGAGAGTTAGCGAACTATTTACTAGAGCAAAACAGATGGCACCTAGTATTATATTTATTGATGAGATAGATGCTGTTGGAAAGAGTAGAGGAGGTGGATTTAGTAATGATGAGAGAGAAGGAACTTTAAATCAACTATTAACAGAGATGGATGGTTTTGAAGAGAGTTCTGGAGTTATGGTACTTGCTGCTACAAATAAGATAGAGGTTCTTGATGAAGCACTTCTTAGAGCTGGTAGATTTGATAGAAGAGTACATATTCCACTACCTGATTTTAAAGAGAGAGTTAGTACACTAAAATTATATTTAAAAGATAAAAATCACAATATAGATATTAATAGGGTTGCAAGAGTCACTATAGGTTTTAATACAGCAGCATTGGAGACTCTAATTAATGAAGCTGCACTATATGCACTTAGATTAAATAAATCTATTATTGAAGATAGTGATATAGACTCAGTAAAAGATAAGGTTCTTTTAGGAAAACATAAAATCTTATCTTTTACAGAAGATGAGAAGAAAATTCAAGCTCTATATCAAGGTGCTAAAGTAGTTACTGCTCTATGGTTAGAGGTTGAATTTGATAAGATAGGTTTAATATCATCTAGTTTTATACCTCATCATAATGAGATACTCTCAAAAACTATTTTAAAAAATGAGTTAAAGGTACTCTTAGCAGGAAGAGTAGCTACACAAGAGAGGTATAATGAGCTATTTACAAATGCAAAAGAGGATATTGCTAGAGCTAAACTTTTAAGTCAGAGGATTATAGAGGAGTTTGCAATGGCAGATAAATACTTTTCATCTCATATACATGTTGAGACTCTTCTTCATGATGCCACAATGGAGGTAAAATCTCTACTCTCTAAGTTAGATAGAGTAGTAATAGAGGTTCAAAATTATCTTTTAGAGTATGAGACAATAACATTTAAAGAGGCAAAAAGGATATTAGATGAGATATTTTAATGGGTTCTCTCTAAAAGGTGAAGAGAGCCTGTTTCAAGATTATTTAATAGATAATGATTTTACTACTGTAGGTTTCAGTTATGGAGCTATTAGAGCTTTTGAAGAGATATATAACTCTAAAACAAGAGTAGATAGATTAATTCTACTCTCACCTGCCTTTTTTCAAAATCATAAAAAGAGCTTTATGAGAACTCAACTAAGATACTTTAAATTAGATAGAGATAGTTATATAAAAGAGTTTTTAAAAAATATAGCCTATCCATTAGATATAGACCTCTCCTTATATCTATCTAATGGGACTATTGAGGAGCTAAACCATCTATTATCCTATAGATGGAGTCAAGATAGAATATTAGAAGTTATTAAAAGAGGTGTGACTATAGAGGTATTTATTGGTGGTATGGATAAGATTATAGATAGTTCAAAAGCTTTTGACTTTTTTTCTAAAATTACAACAACATATCTTTTAAAAGATAAAGGACATATATTATTATAACCTCCTATTCTTTCTTTAAAACTCATCTATTTTTAAAATAGACTCTTCACTCTTTTCTAAATCTTTAACCCAAACTGTCCCATTTTTTGCTTCATCTTCACCAATTACAACGCAATATCTAGCATTTATCCTATCTGCCCCTTTAAGATGTGCTTTTAATTTTTTAGCTCTATACTCAATAGTAACACTACTTGATTTTCTCTTTCTATGAGCTAGAGGAAAGAGTTTATCTATATCACTACTATTCATTACACCCATATAGTAACCATCTCGTTCTCTATTTGGCATCTTAACAAGCTCCATAATTCGCTCAACTCCTAAAGCAAAACCGACAGCAGGAGTAGATTTCCCACTTACAAACTCTACAAGCTTATCATATCTTCCCCCACCAGCAATTGCAGATTGTGAGCCGATAGAGCTACTTACAAACTCAAATGCTGTCTTATTATAATAGTCTAATCCTCTAACTAAATTACTATTTACACTATACTCAATATTAGCAATATCTAGTAGCTCTTTTAATCTATTAAAGTCACTACTACAGCTACTACATAGATTATCTATAAGTTTTGGTGACTCCCTGAGTAGAGATTTACATTTCTCATTTTTACAATCCAATACTCTTATTGGATTTGTCTCTATTCGTCTATTGCAATCTTGACATAACTCATCTCTACACCCATTTAAAAAGTTAATAAGATTTTCTCTATATGGAGGCATACATCTGCTACACCCTAAGGAGTTTATCTCTAATCTATAATCAATACCTAGAGATTTAAAAATATCTCCTACCATCTGAATTATGGTAAAATCTTCATATACTAAATCTTCACCAAAACTCTCACAACCAAATTGATGAAACTCTCTAAGTCTCCCCTTTTGAGGTCTCTCATATCTAAACATAGCTCCATAGTAGTAGAATTTAAACTTCTCATTCTGCCTTCTATCTAATTTATCTTGAATAAAAGCTCTAACAACTCCAGCAGTTCCCTCTGGTCTCATACATACATCATTTCCACCCTTATCTATAAATTGATACATCTCTTTACCTACTATATCACTACTCTCTCCTACAGAGCGTTTAAATAGTTTAGTCTCTTCTAAAATAGGTGTCTCAATATAGCTATATCCATACTTTTTAGCTATATCTGTAGCTATATCTATAATATATGTAAATCTACTACTATCTTCAAAAGATAAATCTTTCATACCTCTAAGTGCCTTTATCATATCTACTCCTCTTTTAAAAATATAAATATTCCATCTTTCTCGATAGGTTTACTCATCTCTTTTATCTTATCTTCACTATATCCTAACTCTTTTAATCTCTCTAATACAGGTGGGTGAGTATAATAGAAAAAGATGAATAGTGGGTGAGATTTTGGAAAGGATTTGTTCTCATCAACAAGTTTAATAAGTGCTGATACTAAATTTCTCTCTCCTCCCATTTTAGCTCCAAACTCATCTGCTCTATACTCATTATGACGACTTACAAAACTCATAATAGGTGTAAATATAAAACTAATTAGTGGAAGAAGTAACATCATCATAGCAATGGTTACACCTGCTTTTGGCTCTACTCCCATATCAAAAAATAGCTCATCGGGAAGATTTCCCAAGATAAAAAATGCTAAAAATAGTAAAATTCCCATCATTATAATATTTTTCCAAATATCTTTATGGGTAAAGTGACCTAGCTCATGCCCTAAAACTGCTAAAAGCTCTCTATTGGTTAATTTCTCTAAAAGGGTATCAAAAAGTACAACTCTTTTACTCTTTCCTAAACCTCCAAAATAGGCATTTAGTCTATTATCTCGTTTACTAGCATCCATAATAAATATTCCGTCACTCTTTAATCCTACCCTACTCATCATATCTTCAATACTACTCTTTAATTCACCCTCTTCCATTGGAGAGAACTTATTAAATATTGGAGCTATTATAGTTGGATAGATTAGATTTACTAGAATTGCAATAGCAAACAGTAAAATAAATCCCCAAATCCACCAGTTTGATATATCTATAACTATCCATGATAAGATAGCAAAGATAGCACCACCAAATAGAATAAATATAGCTATTGATTTTAATTTATCTAAAATAAAAAGTTTCGGTGTTGTTTGTGAAAAGCCATACTCTCTATCTAGTTCAAATATCTGATATATCTCAAAGGGTAGCCCTACAATAAAGTTTATACCAATAAATCCAAATAGAAAAATAACACTATCTAAAATAGAGTTTGATATTTGAAATATATTTGTAAGCCACGCAAAACCATTTGTTACCCACCATACAAATATCATATAATCTACTATAGTAGATACTATTGCTAATCTCTCTTTTTTTACTGCATACTCACCTGCAACTCTAAATCTATCTTCACTCATTAAAATAGCTTCACTATTTTTCTCTTCAGATATATATCCAATCTGCATTACTGAAATATATACTTTTACTAATGTATATACTGTATATAGTACCATTACTATCTCTAACATCTACAACCTTGCTATTTTTTTAGTGAATATACCCAAATATATTTTAATTTTAAGATATATTTACCAATTTAAAATCATAAATATAGCAGATAGAAAATAGTTTGCAATAAAAATTGTAATAGATGCTAAGACTACTGCTTTAGTTGTAGAAATACCCACACCCTTAGCACCACCAGAGGTAAAATATCCAATATAAGCTCCAATTGAACCTATAAAATATCCAAATACAACTCCTTTAATTAATCCTGTACCTATATCTGAAAAGGATAAAAGCTGTTTAATCGTATCAATATATCCTACTGGATTTAAATCCAACATAAGCCACGATATTAAAAATGCACTAAGATTTGATATAAAATCAAAAAAGATAACTAACATAGGTAGAGATAGAGAGGTAGCAATAATTCTTGGAATTAAAAGATACTTTTTAGAATCGACTGCTAGAGTCTCAATAGCATCTATCTGTTCAGTTACTCTCATAGTTCCAAGTTCAGCAGCCATAGAGGAGATGGCACGAGATATAACCATTAGAGATGCAAAAACTGGACCTAACTCACGAGTTATAGAGATAAATATAGTATATCCCATAAAACTCTCTGCTCCAAATTTACTAAAACCTTGATAGAGTTGAACAGCCTCAACCATACCTGTAAATAGGGCTGTTAAGAATATAACTGCTATTGTACCAACTCCAATAACCTCTAACTGCTCAAAAATCTGCTTAACTCTCCATGGTCTCTTAAGAGATAGAGGTATAAGTTTTAGTTGAAATATAATAAAAGAGCCAAATCTCTCCATATTCTTTATAAATGCTACAAATGGAGAACCGATAAATGCAAAAAAACTTTCCATATAACTCTTTTTTCAAATTTTTATTTATTCTACCTAAAAATTAGATAGAATAAGTTTATGAGAGTTGGAACAGATATAGTGGTAATTAGTAGAATAGAGAAATCAATAGAGAAGTTTGGAGATAAATTTTTAGATAGATTTTTAACTCAAGATGAAAAAAACTCTTTAAAAAGAGTCGAAAGTATAGCAGGATATTGGGCAGGAAAAGAGGCAGTAGCTAAGGCTTTAGGGTGTGGGATAGGTAGAGAGTTATCTTTTCATGATATTATTATATATAAAGATAAAAAAAATGCTCCACACTTTAAATTAACCAAGAGTGCTAAAAAGATACATAAGATTAAAACCTCATCAATATCCATTGCTCATGATGGAGGATTTGCTATTGCAGTTGTTAATATAGAAAAAAAAGGAGAAAAATAATGAATAGTAAAATAGCAGAGGAAGATTTAAAATATATATGGCACCCATGTACACAGATGAAAGACCATGAGACTCTTCCACTTATCCCAATTAAGAGAGCAAAAGGGGTATATCTATATGATTTTGAAGATAATAGATATATAGATGCCGTAAGCTCATGGTGGGTTAATATCTTTGGACATACAAATAGCTATATATCACAAAAAGTAAAAGAGCAGTTAGATACCTTAGAGCATGTTCTATTAGCTGGATTTACACATAAACCAGCTATTGAACTAGCTAAAAGATTAGTAGAGATTACCCCTAAAGGGTTAGATAAGGTATTTTTTGCAGATAATGGCTCAAGTGCTATTGAGGTTGCTCTAAAGATGAGCTTTCACTATCATAAAAATCTAGGTGAAAATCGTCCTCTATTTCTATCTTTAACAAACTCATACCATGGTGAGACTATTGGAGCTTTAAGTGTTGGAGATGTTGAGTTATATAAAGATACTTATAAACCTCTACTTATAAGCTCTATTCAGACACCTGTACCAGAAGACCAAACTATAAGTAGTGCAGAGGTTGCAATAGAAAAGCTTAAAAGAATTTTAGATAAAAGAGGTAGAGAGATTTCAGCTTTTATTATAGAGCCTTTAGTACAAGGGGCAGGATATATGCATATGTATCACCCAATATATATAAAATTAGCTAAAGAGCTATGTAGTGAGTATGGTATTCATCTTATTGCAGATGAGATTATGACAGGGTTTGGAAGAACAGGAAGTATGTTTGCTTCTGAACAGGCAGATATTACACCAGATTTTATGACACTATCTAAAGGGCTTACAGGGGGTTATCTGCCTCTAGCAGTAGTAATGACAACCAATCAGATATATAATGCCTTCTATTGTGATTATAGTGACTATAAAGCATTTTTGCACTCACATAGCTATACAGGAAATCCATTAGCTTGTAGTTCAGCACTAGCTACGCTAGATTTATTTAAAAATAGTGATATATTGGAAGAGAATAGAGCAAAGTCAGAATATATTTTAGAAAAAGTAGAGAGATTTAGAGAGTTAAAAAATGTAAAAGAGGTACGACAGAGAGGAATGATAACAGCCATAGAGCTAAAGGGTTATAGTCCAGAAGAGAGAATTGGATTAAAAGTATATCAGTATGGATTAGATAACGGGGTTTTACTTCGTCCATTAGGTCATATTATCTACTTTATGCCTCCATATATTATTACTTATGAAGAGATAGATAAGATGATAGATACAGCCTATAGAGCAATTATATCTCTTTAGATGAATTATATGTTATAATTATTATAAATTAATCTATAAAAGGATATGGAATGTTAGAGGATATAGAGAAAAATTCTAAATTAGATACTTCTGAAGTGGAGGATAATGATAGTTTCATTATTAATAAGAGTATAAAAAGTTTTAAAAGTAAAAATGAACAGGCTAACGAGTTAATGGAAAAATCTCAAGAGATTGTCTCAAAGGCAAATAAAGAGATTGAAACTATAACAGGTAGTGTATATAAAGATATAGATAGACTTCAAGATATTAAAAATAGCTTTTTAAATACAACTTTTACTAAAAGTCAAATATTATTAGAGAAAGCCTCTTATAACTACAATAAAAAAAATTCAAATGAACCTTTTGAACTATATTTAGATGATGTATTAGATGATACAGATGATGATATTTTTTTTAAAAATATAAGTTCAGGTAGATTTATTGGATTTATATTATCACTTTTAACTATGCTATTAGTAGTAGTTGGTTGGATATATCTTGCTATTTCTAATCTTGGAATAAAACTTCAACTTCAACCACCCAAAATTCCAGATAATGAGACTATAAATAAAATATTTACATGGATTGGTGGAGGTATGACAGGGGCAGAGGGTAATGTTATAGCAGGAGAAGCGACTGTTGGAATATCTGCACTAATTTTAGGTTTTTTAATATATAAAGTATATGTTTCTATAAAAGAGAGTAAAAATTTAAAAATTGCTAATCATATATATGAAAATTCTCATAATTATTTAACAAAACAGCAAAAGAGTAAGAGTGAAATTAAAAAAATTGATGAATATATAAAACAGTTAATTCCAACTCTTGAAGATTATAAGTATCTATTAGATGAGCAGAATGGAAAACTCGCTAGAATTTTACATGTAGAGGGTTTTAAAGATGATTATGAGACATATCACCCAACATCAGTAGAGACTATGAAAGATACAGAAAAACTTATGAATAAAATTCAAGATTTACTCTCAACTCCTATAATAAAAGATAGTAAATTAAATGAAAAATTTACTTTCTCTTTATATGAAGCTAAAGAGGTCTATCAATATTTCTTGTCGAAAATATATGATTAAGGTTTAATATTCTTTTTTGAGTTAAAATTTTAAGCTATATAAAATTAAAACTTAAAGGAGAGATATGAATTTGCATACCTATAAAATAAAAGATGAGTATAAAAGGTCAGTTGCCTACTTCTCTATGGAGTTTGCTATTGACCAAGCACTTAAAGTATATTCAGGAGGACTAGGCTTTTTAAGTGGTTCTCATATGAGAAGTGCTTATGATTTAGGTCAAAATATTATTGGTGTTGGAATGCTCTGGAGTTATGGTTATTATGACCAAGCTAGAGATAAACATAAAGATTTACAAGCACTCTTTATACGAAAAAGATACTACTTTTTAGAAGATTTAAATATTGAAGTTAAACTAAATATAAATAATCACCCTGTATATGTAAAAGCTCTACTACTAAAACCAGAGATATTTGGAACAGCACCTATAATATTTTTAACAACAGATTATGATAAAAATGACTACTTAGCAAAAACCATCTCACATAAATTATATGATGTCTATGAAGATACAAGGATAGCACAAGAGACTGTTTTAGGTGTTGGAGGTGTAAAGGTTTTAGAGGCATTAAATCAAAATATAGATATATATCATCTAAATGAGGGACACGCTCTACCCTTAGCTTTTGAGTTATATAAAAAGTATCCATCTCAAAAGGAGTTAAGAGAACATATAGTATTTACAACTCATACGCCAGAAAAGGCTGGAAATGAAGAGCATAATATCCATAAACTTCAAAATATGGGATTTTTTGCTAATTTAAGTTTAGATGAGGTTAGAGAGATAACAGAGATAGAAGATGATAACTTCTCTTTAACACTTGGAGCTTTAAGAGTATCTAAAATAGCTAATGGTGTATCTAAACTTCATGGAGAGGTATCTAATGATATGTGGAGTGGCTACTCTAATATATCTCCAATTATCTCTATTACAAATGCACAAAATAGAAAATATTGGGCTGATAACTCTCTTTTACACTTTTTTAATACAGATGAAGATTATGAGATAGTTGGAAGAAAAAAACATCTTAAAAAAGTTCTATTTAAAGTTGTAGCCAATCAGACAGGAAAACTTTTTGACCCTAATGTATTAACTATTGTATGGGCAAGAAGATTTGCAGAGTATAAGAGACCTAATTTACTAACTTATGATATAGAGAGATTTAAAAGATTAATAACCAATAGTGATAAGAGAGTTCAAATTATATGGGCAGGAAAGCCATATCCATTTGATATGAATGCTATACATATCTTTAATGAGCTTCACCACTTCTCTTTAGATTATGATAATATAGCTATGTTATTAGGTTATGAGCTTGAGTTATCTGCTATACTAAAAAAAGGAGCTGATATTTGGTTAAATACTCCTCGAATTACAAGAGAGGCTAGTGGAACAAGTGGAATGAGTGCTAGTATGAATGGGGCTATAAATTTCTCTATTAATGATGGGTGGATGCCTGAATTTAGTGTTGATGGAGTAAATAGTTTTATTATTCCAGCTAATCCAAATTTGGATATTGAGACTCAAGATAGAGAAGATTATAACAGTATGATGGATATTTTAGAGAATAAGATTATTCCACTATATTATAATAATCAAGATGAGTGGTTAAAAATGATAAAAAATTCAATGAGAGATATATATCCATATTTTAATTCTGATAGAATGGCAGACGAATATTATAAAAATATGTATATTTAAAAAAATAATATTTATTTAATCTAAAGCCTTAACAAACTATAATTAATAGAAATAACATTAATAAGGGAAACTAATGATTATAGATATTGATAGGGTAAATATATTTAAGTTAGGTGCTTCATATACAATAGGTTCACACATATTACCGGGAAAACCTATTGATGATATATCTTCAAAACTTAAAAAAAAGGTTAAATTAGATATAACAAGTTGTGATAAAATTATTGAATCTGTTAAGAGCAATAGATATAATATAGGCTTAATTGAAACTCCTATCTTTGATAAGAGTTTAGTCTATAGAAAGTGGTTAGAAGATGAACTTATAATTTGTTCAAAAACACCTATTCCAGAAGAGATAGGAGCAGATGAGATAAAAAATTATAGATTAATTGCAAGAAATCCTAATTCTATTACTAGAGTAGCTATATCTAATTTCTTAAAAAAATTTAATCTCTCATATCAAGATTTTAAATCTATTACTGAAATTTATAATGCTACTGCTACAATTCAGTCTGTTAAGTGGTCAAAACCAAATATAAAAAATCCAACAGTAGCAATTGTATCTAAAATTGCAATTAAAGATGAGCTAAAAAGGGGAGATTTATATATAGCTAGAATTAAAAATAGTCCTATGATAAGAGATTTCTATTTAATATATAATGAAAGAGATTATTATAATAATCATATAGATGAGATTATGGAGATATTAAAAAGTGCTAGATAATAACTTTTATGCTAAAATTCTCAAAAATAAAAAAGGCATATATATATGAAAAAAAAAGAGGTAAAAAAGGTTGTATTAGCCTACTCTGGAGGTCTTGATACAAGTATTATATTAAAGTGGCTTCAAGATGAGTATAGTTGTGAGGTTATAACATTTACAGCAGATTTAGGGCAGGGTGAAGAGGTTGAACCTGCAAGAGAGAAAGCTTTAAGTATGGGTATCAAACCAGAGAATATATTTATCCTAGATTTAAAAGAGGAGTTTGTTAGAGATTTTGTATTTCCTATGTTTAGAGCAAATGCTATCTATGAGGGAGAGTATCTATTAGGGACATCTATTGCTAGACCTCTAATTGCTAAAAAACAGATTGAGATTGCAAAAGAGAGAGGTGCAGATGCTGTTAGCCATGGAGCAACAGGAAAGGGAAATGACCAAGTTAGATTTGAGTTAGGCTATTTAGGATTAAATGGAGATATAACTGTAATTGCTCCTTGGAGAGAGTGGGACTTAAACTCAAGAGAGAAGCTATTAGCCTATGCTAAAGAGCATGGTATAGATATTGCAAAGAGAAAACAGGGGCAGGAGTCACCATACTCAATGGATGCCAATCTTCTACATATCTCCTATGAGGGTTTAATTTTAGAAGACCCAAGTGTTGAGCCAGATGAGGCTATGTGGTTATGGACAAACTCACTAGAAGATGCTCCGAATGAGCCAGAATATATCACTATTAGTTATAAAAAGGGTGACCCTATTGCTATCAATGGAGAGGAGATGTCACCTGCTACCATATTAAAAACTCTAAATGAGTATGGAAATAGGCACGGTATCGGTAGAATTGATATTGTAGAGAACCGTTATGTAGGAATGAAAGCTAGAGGCTGTTATGAGACTCCGGGTGGAACAATTATGTTAAAAGCACATAGAGCCATAGAATCTATTACACTAGATAGAGAAGAGGCACACCTAAAAGATGAGCTTATGCCAAGATATGCTAGTCTAATATATAATGGATATTGGTGGTCACCAGAGAGAGAGATGTTGCAATCGGCTATTGATAAGACACAAGAGGATGTTGAAGGAACTGTTAGACTGAAACTCTATAAGGGAAATGTAGTTGTTGTTGGTAGAGAGTCAGAAAAATCTCTATTTTCAGAAGCACACTCTACTTTTGAAGAGGATAATGTATATGACCAGAGTGATGCAGAGGGATTTATTAAATTAAATGCCTTAAGACTTATGATTGCAGGGAAAAAGAGAAGATAGAAAAATAGAATTTTAGGATAAATTATTGAAACATCTCATAGATTTCATAGAGGTAAAAAATGTTAAAAAGGCTTTAATATATAAAGATTTAAAGTGTTCTCCAGAAGAGGCAAAGGTATTGCAGTTTGTATGCAGAGAGTTTGTCAAAGGGATAGAGGAGATTAGTGTATTAGATATTCTACAAGAGTGTTTTAGCTCAAAGGGGTATGAGTATCTAAACTATCTCTATGTTGTCAAGAGAGTTATAGACTTAGGTTGGTTAGTACAGATTAGCTTTGGACAGATTAAGATGCAAGATGTATCTAAATTAGAGATTTTAAATACAGCAGTAGCTCCAAGTGTTAGTCTGCTTAGACTACTTGAAGAGGGTTCTATGGAGGTATCTCTACCAGAGGTAAAACCATATACAGACCATTTAGAGTATCTACAAGATAAGTTTGATGTGATAGAGCTTCTACATAAAATGTCTATTGTTAAAAATGGATTTACAGATAGCTCTCTGAATTTAGTTAGACTTAAAAATAAACTTATTCTATTAAATAAACGGATTGAAGAGAGACTAAATATCACTAAAGAGCCTATTGTAGTAGAGCAGTTTTTTAGAGAGAAAAATCTTGACGATAGAGAACAGAAGATATTTTTAGCTCTATTAAAAGAGGAGTATTCAGGAGGAGAGGGGCAGTTAAGAGATATGAATAGTCTCATAGAGCTTATATCTATTGATGAGTATGATAAGATTAGAAATAGGGCTCTGCTTGAAGATGGCTCTAAACTAATTAGTGAAGAGATAATAGACTATGAAGAGATATTAAATGTCTTTGGAGGGATTAGTCGCTCTTTCTATCTACAAGAGGATATTCTACAAAATATTATACACCCTAATAAGAGTAAAAAGGTAACTAAGTTAAAACTTGATAAGTTGGTAGACGAGCAGGAGATATTTGAGCTTATAAAGCCAACAACAGATATTAATGATGTTGTTCTTAACCCAAAAACTAAAGAGATACTTCAAACTATTATTAAACAGTTAGATAAGAGTGTATTTGCAAAGTTAAAAGCGTGGGGTATTAGAGATAAGAGAAAAGATATAGATGCTAAAATTATCTTCTATGGAGTAGCAGGAACAGGTAAAACAATGACTGCTATTAGTCTTGCAAAAACACTAAAGAGACCACTTTTAAGTTTTGACTGCTCTAAGATACTCTCTATGTATATTGGAGAGAGTGAGAAGAATGTAAGAAAGATATTTGATGATTTCAAGAGATTAAGTAGAGAGGCAAAAGTTGAGCCTATACTACTCTTAAATGAGGCAGACCAATTTTTAAGTAGCAGAACAGAAGGGGTCGGTAGTAGTGCAGATAAGATGCATAATCAGATGCAAAATATATTTTTAGAGCAGATAGAAAAATTCAATGGTATCTTAATAGCCACTACAAATCTATTAGATAATATTGATAAGGCTTTCTCAAGAAGATTTAACTATAAGATTGAGTTTTTAAAGCCAAAACTAGAAGAGAGAGTTAGGTTATGGCAGATTATGCTACCAGAGAATGCAGATTATGAAGAGAATTTTATAATAGATAAGTTAGCAAAATATGAGTTAACAGGTGGACAGATAAATCTTATTATTAGAAATACAGCATATAAGGTGGCTGTAAGAGAGGAGTCTCTCTTTACTATGAGAGATTTTTTAGAAGAGATTGAAAAAGAGCTTGGTAGTAGTTTTGATAGAGATATAAGTATGGGATTTAAGATATAATGCAGATACAATTCTTTTGGCATATGCATCAACCACTATATATTAGAGATGAAAAAATAGATATGCCTTGGGTATTTCTACATGCTATAAAAGACTATTTTGATATGCCATATCTTATTGAAAAAACTAATAGTAGAGCTACTTTTAATTTAACAGCTACTCTTATAGAGCAGATTAAAATCTATGAAAAAGAGCCTCTTAGAGATAGATTTTTATCTCTATGGATAAGAGAACCTCATCAACTTGATGAGAAAGATAAGAGAGATATACTTAAGGTAATTAAAGCAATAAATAGTAATCTAATTATAAATAATAGGTTAAAAGAGCTTTTAGAGTTTGATTTATTGAGTGATATAGAGTTTATTAATTTAGAGGTACTATTTATGCTCTCTTGGTGTGGAGTCTATCTAAAAAAAGAGAAGCTAAAAGATTTTATTAAAAAAGATAGATATACTCAATTAGATAAAGAGTATCTATTTAATATTTTAATAGATTTTATTAAAATTATACTTCCATACTATAAAAAACTATTAGATAGAGGAGTTATATCTCTATTTACAACACCATACTCTCACCCAATTCTTCCACTTCTGCTAGATATAAGAAGTGCAAAAGAGGCAAATCGAGATACAACTCTTCCTAAAAATCCAATAGACCTAAGAGATGATGCTATACTACAT
>WGAM01000058.1 GCA_015494795.1 Campylobacterota bacterium | reverse complement strand
TCTTAATTTTGTTTGATGGGGATAGACAACTGGACTATTTTGATGAGAATCATGAGGTTATTTTGGATTGTTTAGGGGATGATTATTGGAATTTTTATTGTTAGTGGATTTATATTATTTTAAGGTTATAGCTTTGATGAAAGTCGGTTTTACTATCACTAATTACTATAATTTTAATATATAGCCTATATAGTAGCAGTGAACCAGTAAGTGTTGTTCATGGAAATAGGGGACACTATCCTCTACTCTTTACTCTTGAAAAGACAAATGACACAATATCAAAAATGGTTATAAGAGATTTTAGAAATAGTTGCGAAGTGGTTGAAGAGAGTGGAGATACCTACTTTTTTGCAGAACCTGCCGATATGCTTTTTTGGCTTTTTGATAAACCTAGAGGAGAAAGATATTGGTTATGGGTCTATACAATAGATACAAACAGATGGATAAATGCAAAATTGGCTTGGTATGGCGTAACAGATAAAACAGTTATGGGATATGGATTTGGAGCTAGAGAGAGAAGATGCAAAAAGTGTATAGATTTTAAAGAATTAGAAAAACGAATACAACAAAATCAAACTCTTCTTAATCCAAAGGTAAGAAGAGAGTTGTTGGAGGATAATTATTAACTGAATTTCCTATTTTTTTGTCTAAAGTGTAGTCTATGTATTCCTAATATTTTTAATACAGTTTTAGCTTTCATAGCTATAATTATATTTAATTTATTCTTTTGTATAATTATAAAAAAGTAGTTGGGAAGAAATGGGATGTTTATAAGAAAATTTTATATATCTATTTTAATACTATTTTTCTATATAACCTCATCTTATTTAACTGCAACACATATACATAAAAAAGTAGTACAGCAACATGCAGATTGTAAAGTCTGTATTATGGCTAAAAATCTCCATAGTGGAGATATTGAGTTAAAAGATAATATATCTATCTCTTATATAGACTACTCTAGAATTATACTTTTTACTGAAAATATAATCTATAAAACTATCTTAAAAGGTTTTAACTCAAACGCTCCACCTATCTCTTAGATTTTTATAAAAAAAACTATATAAAAAATTTAGGAGATAATATGCAAAAGATTATTATAGGATTATCTATTGTCTCAACAATACTACTTCAAGCAGATAATAATAGTAGCTTAGAGAAGAGAGTTGAGTCATTAGAAAAAGCACTAAAGGCAAATAGAGAAAAAATTCTTGAAGATAAGATGAAAAAGGCTATGAGTAGTAGTGATAGCTTTAATCAGAAGAGTTTTAATCCAGATATATCACTTATTTTAGATGGTTCAGCCGTCTCGAGAGATATTAGTAATGATAAGTATGAGGGGTATAGCATTGATGGTTTTAGCGAAGAGGCTGATGAGATACCTTTTCATAAAAATAGAGGATTTAATTTTAACTATGCTGAATTGGGTATGCACTCAGATGTAGGCCCATACTTTACAAGTGATGCTATTTTTCACCTACACCCAGATGAGTTTGAAATAGAAGAGGCATATTTAACTACTAAAAAGCTTCCTGCAAATTTAGATATGAAAATGGGAAAGTTTAGAAGTGGATTTGGACGAATAAATGCCATTCATCAACATGCACAACACTTCTCATCTCAACCATTAGTATATGAGGCTATGTTAGGAGTTGAAGGGCTTAATGACGCAGGAGTGGGATTACATTGGGTAGCACCAACAGATAACTATCTAATGGTAGGGGCTGAAGCTATGCAGGGGACAAATGAGCTAAGTTTTGGAAAGAGTAGTGAGAATAATCTATATATAGGTTATCTAAAGAGTGGATTTGACTTAGGAGAGAATATGGCACTATTAACAGGAGCAAGTTTTGCCTCAGGGAAAACTGAAGATAACCAAGATAGTAAACTCTATGGTGGAGAGTTAACAGTTAAATATACTCTTGATAGTTATAGTAATTTAAATTGGCAGAGTGAATATCTATATAGAGATAGAGATGATGTAAAGCAGGGAGGTTACTATACACAACTAATATATAAGAGAGATAGTAATTGGGAGTTTGGAGCTAGATATGGTGCATTAAATAAGAATGCTAAAAATCAACCTGATGACCTTAAAAAATATTCAGCTATTATTAGCTACTCCCCATTTGAGTTCTCTAAAATTAGACTTCAAGCAACTCAAGACAAGTCAAAATCGTTTGGTGGAAAGAGAAAAACTGAAAATGAAGTTCTCTTAGAGTTTTTAGTTGAGACTGGCTCACATGGAGCTCACGCATTTTAAAAAAAGGATAGAAAATGAGAAAAATAATAATAATTACTATGCTATTTACAACAGCTATATTTGCAAAATTAAATATTGCCGTAACCTATAACTATTTAGGAGAAGTTACTAAAGCAATTGGTGGAGATTTGGTAGATGTTACAGTTTTATCATCTCCTAAACTTGACCCACACTTTATTACACCAAAACCATCACTTATAGCAAAATTAAGAAGAGCAGATTTGCTTATTATTAATGGAGGACAACTTGAGATTGGTTGGCTTCCTCCACTACTAAGAAGAGCTAATAATAGTAAAATCAATCTAGGAAATAGTGGATTTTTAGATGTTAGTGGAGCAGTTGAACTTATAGATAAACCTAAGAGTGTCTCAAGAGCATATGGTGATATTCACCCAGATGGAAATCCCCACTTTGCACTTGATATTAATAATATAATACCAATAGCAAAACTTATTAGTATGAAACTATCTCAATTAGAACCTAAAAATAGCTCAATCTATAATAGTAACTATAACTCTTTCTCATCTAAAATGGAGAGATTGGCTAATAGCTTAAAAGAGCAGTATAAGAGTTGTCAAGGTAAAAAGGTAATTCAGTATCATGAACTATTTAACTATGCACTAAAAGCTTATGGTGTAGAGAGTCTAGCCACAATAGAGCCACTACCGGGAATTAGTCCAAGCTCTAAACACACCTTAAAGGTAATAAATCTTATAAAAGAGAACAATATAGAGACTATTTTACAAGATGTATATCATGAAAAAAAGACAGCTAAATTTATCTCAAATAAGACAGGAGCAAAAGTTAATATAGTTCCTCATGATGTAGGTGCTATTAATGAAGCTAATAGTTTAGAAGATTTCTATAAAATAGTGGCTAATAGAATATGTCAATAGTATCTATCTTATATCCAGCATTTATATTAGCTATTCTATTAGTCTTTATACATGCTATCTTTGGTTTAGAGATTATTAAAAGAGGTGTAATCTTTACAGATTTAGCCATTGGACAGTTTGCCTCTATAGGAGTAGCTATTAGTCTGCTTTTTTTTAATGGCTCATATAGTTTTATCTTAACACTTATATTTGCTCTAATTGGAGCAACTCTAATCTCTATTGCTACTCATAGAGTGGAGCATATTGAAGCCTTTATCGGTATGCTTTATGCTCTAGGGGCTAGTGCCATTATAGTAATTTTATCAAATACAACAGAGGGGACTGAACTCTTTAATAAACTTCAAGCTACAGATATTCTATTTACATCAACAACAGACTTAATAGAGCCACTAATTCTATATAGCACTGTGGCATTTATATTTTTTAAATTTTACCATAGAGTTAATGGATTTTATAAAGAGATGCTATTTTTTGGGCTATTGGCCTTAACTGTAACCTCATCTGTTCAACTTGCAGGAGTTTTAGTTGTATTTGTACTTCTAATAGTTCCTGCATTTATTGCACTTCTGCAAAATAGATTTAAAAAGTTACCCTTTGCGTGGAGTGTTGGCTCTATTGTAATTATATTAGCAATGGTTCTATCTTACCATTTTGATTTACCAACAGGTTATACAATAGTTTTTATTGGCTCTTTAACTGGAATTATTGGAGCTTTATTTTAATACTCCACCCCATGAATGAGGTGGTTTTATGCTACGGTTTGATAATAATCCTCTATCTAATTATTAAATCGTAATATTCTCTAAAAACTCTATATTATCTCCTCTAATTACTATAATATCAATAGAAAAGGCAATATCTAACTTTTTAGTTTTGATATAGTAGTTAGTTGAGTTTATAATTCGTCTCAATTTTCTTGGTGTTAAATTGTATATTGGGTCAAAATCAGCTTTTGCTGACTTAACCTCTATAAAGTGCCATATATTATCTTTAATAGCAATAATATCTATCTCGCCTAATTTTCTAGCAAAATAGTTTCTCTCAACTACTCTAAAACCTAAATCCTCAATATAGCTAACTGCCCTACTCTCATTAATATCTCCTATTAAATTAGACATCTTGAGAAATAACCTCTACCTTTATAGATTTAAATCTTGCTGTCATAATAAGCTCATCTGCTTCATCTCCAAATATTGCATTTATTTTTGATTTTGAATGGTGAAATGTGCAAAATAGTGTTTTTGGTTTAATCTTATCTGTAAACTTAACATTAAGAGAAGATGTCTCTCCATATTGACTCTTTAATATAACTCTATTACCAATTTTATCTCTATCTTCAATAGATGCCAAGATAGTATCTTCATCATATTTAGTTAAGAGTTTTTTACTTCTTTTTGTCTGTGCTGAGTTATTATAGTGTGCTAAGGTTCTTCCTGTTGTAAGATAGTAGCTACTATTACTATAAAACTTCTTCTCTAATATCTCTTTTACCATTCCTCTTAAACTATATTGATGGTATATAAATTTTCCAAGTCCATCTTCTGTTCTAAAATCTAATAGGTGTAGAATTGGAGTATCTTCATGATATATTGGCCACTGCATACCTCGCTTTCTATGTCTCTTTAATCTATAATATTTCGCTCCACTAAATCTATTTGATGCAACCTCTGTAACCTCTTCCCATACATCTTCACTACTCCTATAGTTAAAATCTCCTCCTAATTTATTATCTAAAAGTTGAAGAACTTCCCAATCATCTGGAAGATTAGACTCTACTAATGGTTGAGATAGATGGAGTCTTCTCATAGCATTAATATATACACCTGTCTTCTCATAGGCACTCTTAACTCCAACTATAATATCAGCTCTTTTAGCAATATCTGTCATAAATAGCTCTTGTACCATAATAAACTCTAAATTATCTAATGCTCTATCTATCTTATTTAGATTTGGGTGAATATGAGATATATCCTCTCCCATATTTAGAAGAGCTTTTATCTTACCATCTATCATAGCATCTATTAATTGAGGAGTCATTAGTCCAACTTCTTTTGGCTTTTGATAATCTGGGTCATAATATGGAAGACAACCCATATCACAAGCACCTTGAACATTATTCTGCCCTCTAAGTGGCATAAGCCCTGCTCCACTTTTACCAATATTACCTGTCATAATAGCTAGGTGTGTTAGTGCCATAACAGCATAAGAGCCATCAAGATGCTCTGTAACCCCTAACCCCCAAAATATCATAGACTTTTTAACTGCATACTCTCTTGCAATATTTGGAATTAGTTTTGATAGATACTCATAACCCTCTATTTTATTAAAAAAATCGGGATTAGCATATGGGTCATTTAAAATTTTCTCTTTAAATTCACTAAATCCTTTTGTTCTATTTGCTATAAAACTCTTATTATATAGCTCCTCATCTATAATAACATAAGCCATCATATTTAAAATTAGTAGATTTGACTCATAAGGAATAATACAGTTATGTTTTGCTAATTTTGCTAGTTTTGTCTCTCGCACATCAATTACAGCTAAATTATTCTCTTTTCTAGCCATATCAACAATTCTATTTGCTACAATAGGGTGAGCCTCCATTGTATTAGAACCGATTACTACTATAAATTCAGCCTCATATATATCATTATATGGATTTGTAGCAGCACCCTCTCCAATGGTAGCTCTCATACCCTTTAGAGATGGGGAGTGGCAGACTCTAGCACAGTTATCGACATGAGGTGAGTTCATACTCTCTCTACAAAATTTCTGAAAAGCATAAGCACTCTCACAACTTGTTCTAGCTCCTCCAATAGCACAGAAGCTATCTCCCCCAAATTTATCTTTTATCTCTTTTAATTTTAGTGATGCAATAGTTGTTGCAGTATCTAAATCACAACTATAAAACTCTTCATTTAAAGGTTTTAATCTATCTTCTACTAATAGTTTAATATCTGGATTTTTATCTAAAAATGATTTTCTAACTCTAGGCTCTCTTACTCTATCTTTTGCCTCTATAAAATCATATCCATATTTACCCTTAATACATAATTTTCCTTGTGATACAACGCCATCTTTACTAGCATAAATCTTATCTATTTTATTATCTTTAACAGACCCAACTATATCACAACCTACTCCACAGTAGGTGCAGACACTATCAATCTCTTTAAACTCACCTCTTTTTGACATATTATACCTCTTATAGTTAATAAGAGAAAATTTATCTTATTTAGACTTAAAATTAAGTTTTTTAAAGAGATAATAGTATATAAAAGTCAAATTCTCTATCACAATTTAACTTTTATCAATTCAAAAAAACTCTTTTTAATATAAAACTCACCATATATTTACTATAATTTAAAATTATAGTAGTAGGAGTTTTGATGTGCATTGAAAAAATCATCTCATATAGTCATGACAATATCAAATTATTAGAAGCTTATAAAATAGCAATAGATGAAACTAGTATTGTCTCTAAAACAGATTTAAGAGGTATTATAACTTATGTAAATAAACAGTTTTGTAAAATATCAGAGTATAGCCCAAAAGAGTTAATAGGCTCTACTCACAATATTATTCGTCACCCTGATACTCCAAAAGAGACTTTTAGAGATATGTGGAGAGTTATTAAGAGTAAAAAAATATGGAGAGGTGTTATTAAAAATAGAACAAAGAGTGGAAAAACTTATATTGTTAATGCCACTATTATGCCTATATTAGATACTGATAATAATATTATTGAGTACATTGCAATAAGACATGATATTACAGAGCTTATGGAGACTAAAGAGAAGTTAGCTAAACAGAAAATTGATGGATTAACTAAATTACCAAATAAAAATGCTTTTTTAGAGGATATTAGTAAGGTTAAAAAACCCATTCTATTCTATCTTAATATTGATGATTTTATGAGATTAAATAATTTATATGGAAATAGAATTGGAGATAGAGTTTTAATACACATGGCAAAACTACTAAAGGAGACTCTAAAAGATATGAAGTGTTTAATATATAGAGTATATAATGATGAGTTTTTAATAGTTTTTGAGTCTAATCAGATAAATATATATAATTATAAAAAATATATACTAGATATTATAGATAATATAGAGAAAAGTACTATAGATTGTGATTTACCCGAGTGTATAAGTTTTACCCTAAGTGGAGGTGTTTCACACTATCTGCATGATAATAATTATGAAAATCTATCTCTATATGCAAATATTGCTAGAGATATTGCAAAAAATAAAAATAAAAAATTTCTTATGTATAACCATAATATGCAGAATCATCAAGATTACGATAAAAATATTGAATGGATTAAAACTATTAAGAGAGCTATTAAAAATGATAAATTTATACCATATTTTCAACCTATATTAAATAATAAAAATAATAAAATTACTAAATATGAGTCTTTAATTAGAATTATAGATGATAGTGGAAAAGCAGTATCTCCATTTTTCTTTTTAGAAATTTCAAAAAAAGCAAAATTATATTCAAAAATCACAAAATTAATGATAGATAAAACTCTAAAAGTTTTTAAAGATAGACCTGAATATGAGTGTTCTATTAATCTATCAACTGATGATATTATGAATAGTGATACTAGAAAAAATATATATAATATATTAAAGAATTATCCTCACCCTCAAAATATAATATTCGAGATTACCGAAACAGAAGAGATTATAGATTTTAAATTAGTTAACTCTTTTATAAAAAAAGTTAAAAAATATGGAGTTAAAATATCAATAGATGATTTTGGAACAGGTTATTCAAACTTTAAATATATTATAGATTTAAGCGTTGATTATATAAAAATAGATGGAAGTTTAATTAAAAATATAGAGACAAATAAAAAATCTAAACTTATTGTTGAAGCGATTATTGCATTTTCTAAAAAACTAGGAATTAAAACTATTGTTGAGTTTGTCTCCACTAAAGAGATTTATAATAAAATTATATCTATTGGTGCAGACTACTCACAAGGCTACTATATAGGAAAACCTAAACCCTACCTACCGTAAATCTAATTTATCTAAAATCAATCTTACTATCTCCCTATCATCAAAATGGATTTTTTTACCTTTAATCTCCATATAATCCTCATCACCTTTACCTAAAATCATTAAGACTTCATTATCTTGTAAACCTTTTATAGCCTCTTCTATAGCAAAAGCTCTATCTACCATAGCTCTTACATTTGATTGGTCTCTTATTCCAGATAATATATCTTTAATTATCCTCTCAGGCTCTTCACTTCTTGGATTATCACTTGTTACAAAGACTCTCTTAGCAAATTTAGAGGCAACTGCACCCATTCTAGCTCTTTTTGTTCTATCTCTATCTCCACCTGCACCAAATACTACTACAATATCTCTATCTTTCATACTATCTAATACTTTTAGCATACCATCATCTGTATGTGCAAAATCAACAATTATCAATGGATTAGAACTTACAACCTCCATTCTACCTGCAACTCCTGCAAAATTAGGAACAACATCACACACCTCTTGAAGCTTTTTACCTGTTAAGATAACAGTTGCACTAATAGATGCCATAAGATTAAATAGATTAAAGAGTCCTACCATTGGTGAATGAAATGATGCCTCCTCTCTTATATGTTTTATATTTGCTATAATTCCATCTTTTAAAGAAAAGGCTTGTACTTTAAATGTTGCTGGTTCATCAACTCCATAACTTTGAGCATTTTTTGGATTATATGTAATATTTTTTATATCATCTCTATTTAAAAGCTTAGGAGACTCATCTGCAAAGAAACGACTCTTAACAGCTCTATACTCTTCAACTGTTTTGTGATAGTCTAAATGGTCAGAGGTGACATTTGTATGAACTTTTAGAGTAAACTCTAACCCCTCTATTCGATTTTGGTCAATCGCATGAGAACTAACCTCCATAATAAAATATTCACATCTATTCTCTTTTGCTAATCTTATATGATTTAGAGTCTCTAAGATAGATGGAGTTGTCATTATCTTCTCCTCTAATCTCTTCTCATTAGCAAAAAAACCTCTTGTGCCTTGAAGTGCAACTCTCTCTCCTAAATCCAATAGAAAAGAGTATATTGAGGCTGTAACTGTAGTCTTTCCATTAGTACCTGTTACACCAACTACTTTTATGTTATCTATTTCCCATTTTTTTATTAACTCTTTTGGAGTAATAAAATTGGGTTTATCTTCTAATTTTTCAAAATATTTTTGGTTTTGAGCTGTTAATAGAAATTTAGTATCTTTAGAAATCTCTGAAGTATCATCTGTTAAATAACTATAACCATCTAAATTATAATTTAGTTTCACTTACTACTCTTTACTATTTTTTTCTTTATCTAATTTATAATATAGCTCATATATATCTTGGCTCTTCTCAAAAGAGCTACTCATTGAGTCTAAAAACTGCTCTGCTAATCTATATTGACCCATTTTTATAAGCTCTTTAATAAACTCTATATACTCATCTTTACTCTTAAGAATAACTCTTGTAGAGAACATTACATCTTCAAATGCTATACGAAAATTACCTCTTTTATCTACGAACTTTAAAAAATCTTGATAACTTATACCATCTTGATAATCTATCTTATCTACATCTGGAGCTAAAAGTTTACCTATCTGGTCTTTTGTTATATCAAGTGTATTGATGAGGTCTGTCATCACCTCTGTTGCATTCTCTCTCTGTTCCTCTTTTATAATCTGATAATAATCATATAGAGCTTGTGCCTCATCTCCACTCTCTAGTCCAATATCACAAAGAAAAGCACCTATCTTAGCATCACTATGAGTTGGATACTCTCGTAATAGTAGTCCATAAGTTGTCAGTGCACTCTTATATTTTCCAAGTGAAAACTGCTCTTCTGCTCTAGTTAATAGTCTATTGATATTTACTTTTCTCATAATTTTATCCTAATTGTTCTAATTTATCTTCCCACCCATGGGGAACATTCATAACTCTTATATCCGGATGAATTAAAGCTTTCATCTCTTTTTCAATACCAAATTTAATAGTAGTTCCAGAACTACCACAACCAACACAAGCACCTTGAAGTTGAACATATACAACTCCATCTCTAATATCTATTAATTTTACATCGCCACCATCTTTTTTTATCCAAACTGAGGCTTTATCTAAAATATCCCTTACAATAGGGGCTAAATCTTCATCTGTAAACGGAAGCACAGACATCTCCTTTGTTTTATTTTAATCACTATATTTATACATAATAATCTTTAGTTTGTCAAGAGACTATAGCTACTTTATTAGCTATAAACTAATTATATATAAAATTTTTCTCAATCTTTCAATAATATATAAACTTTTTACTATTAAAATATACTAAATTAAAATAGTAGGTATAGATGATTAGAAAAATCTTTAAAACAGTACATAAACATGAAAAAATAGACCAACTTATAAAAAAATATAAAATACCTCGGAAATATCTATCTGTTAATAGAAAATCTATAACAAAAGGTATCTTTATAGGTCTATTTTGGGGTTTTATTCCTATGCCTATGCAGATGTTAGCTGTTATTGCAATGACTCCATTTTTTAATTTTAATGTGCCAATTGCTATCTCTATGGTTTGGCTTAGCAATCCAATTACTATGCCATTTATGTATTATATGGAGTATCAAACAGGAAATCTAATACTTGGTAGAGAGGGTTTAGAAGATATTGAGTTAACACTAAATTGGTTTAGTGATAATTGGGATAATATTATTATTCCACTCTATGTAGGTACTATACCCTACTCTACTATTGTATCAGCATTAATTGCATATACTATTAATATATTTTGGATAATCTCTGTAAAGAGAGAAAAACCACATAAATTTAAAAATTAATTATAATTTTAATAGTTGAATACCTAAAGTCTCTTTTTTCTTTTTTGTTGGCTTTAGTGAAAAAAGTATTGGTACTATAACCATAAAACCTATAATAATTTTAATATCCATTTTTAACTCCTATATAGTTTTATCGACTTTGTTGTATTAATACCCCCTTTTATTTAATACTTATTATTATATTAAATAAATTTTTAAGAATAAATTAAATCATCACTATTTATCACAAAATAAAGTAAATAAAAAATTTTTAAATTAATTACCAATCTTCATCATCTGTAGTATATATACCATCAACACCAATAAATGCTTGATGAACTCTATCAAACTCACCATCCTCTAAAGCAGTTCCTAATTTACCTAAACTTCTCTCTCCTAAATACTCTTTAGCTCTATTTAAGTCATAATAGTAACGGAGAGTATTTATCTTTTTACCATTAAACCAACTAGAGATTAATATATAATCTTTTTTAATATCCTCTATTTTTGAAAATGCTCCATCTGTAGAAAAAGTATCTGCAAACATATATAATCTTCCATTTTCAACTAAATATTTAGCCTCTCTCATATTCATACTCCCTACTATGGGTTGATAGGTTACCTTATAGTTACCAAAGCTTACTTTTATTAAAAGATTAGGAGTAGTATCATTTTTTGATTTATATGTAAGATAGTAGTGTTTTCCACTTAACATTTTCTTATTAAAAGACCTATTATTTACAGTTTTTACAATCTCTATTTTAGGTCTAATATAATTTTTAATAGGTTTAATCTCTACCTCTTCTTGAATAGAAGGTAACTCTTTTATAGTAGTAGCATAAGATATAGAAGAATCTGGTGCTACTATTGGATATTGAGTTCTTCTTATTATGGGATACTCTTTTTTTACTATATTTGTTGTATAGTTACGAACTATTTTATGATTTAGAATATATGGAGAACTTCCAATTTTAGCATCTGGAAAATATCTTCTATAACTAGGCAAAATTGATTTAAGAGCATAAAATTTCGATGTATGATAAGCAAAGGGTATAAACCAACCGTGTAAATAGACTATAATTACATGAGAACGCATCTTATATGGTAATCTATTAATAGTTCTCTCTAAAATAGAGAGATGTCTAAAACTTCCTAATTGAATATAGTATAATTTTTGAGCATATATAATGTTAACTAAAATTAATATAAATAGTACAATTCGTTTCAATGTTAAGTCCCCTTTTTAAACACTATTATAACACATAAAGTGTCAACTAACAGTGAAGTTTAGGGCTTTTAAGATAGATTTAACTCTAATTAGCTGTTAATTATTGAAGAGGATTAAACTTATAGCCCTCTCCATATATATTCCTAATAGACTCCTTTGGTATCTTTTTTCGTATTAACTTAACTAATGCTCTTATCTGATTAGCATCATACTCTTTATCAAAATTATCATAAGATAGATAATCAAATATCTCAAAAAATGTAAATACCTTATTTTTATCACTAGATAAAAGCTCTAAGAGTCGTTTCTCATTTTTAGTAAGTTTAATCTCATATCCATCTTTTATTAATATCTGTTTTTTAGCATCCCATAAAGTATATTTATCTAATAAAAATATTTTTTTATTATCTCTATTCATCTCTATCTCTTCTATAGCTCTATTAATAGCATCTCTTAGAACTTCCAACTCTATAGGTTTTATAATATATTTTATAAGATATAGCTCTATTGCTTGAAGGAGTTTATCTTGCTCTCCATAAGAAGTTGTAATAATTATTTTTACATCTTTGTCAACTAATCTAATCTTTTTAGCTAAACTCAATCCATCAATTTTAGGCATATTAATATCAAGTAGAATAATATCAGGCTTATATTTTAAATATTGAGCATACCCCTCCTCTCCATCATTTGCACAATATATATTATCTACCAAATCTTTTAAAAAATTCAAATATATCTCTTGAATATCTATATCATCTTCAATGTATAATAGTTTTAAGGAATTCAATATAACCTCTTTTTATTAATTTTAATAAAAGTTATTTTTTAATATTTAATATAAAACTTTTTTAAATATATATAAATTATAATTTATATATATTTTACTTAAAATAGGATTATACCTAAATTTTTTCATTATTACTACTAAATTAGATGTTATTATTTTTTCAGGAAAAATAATAACGGGAAATAAAACTAAATGAAAAAAATAGTAAAAATTACAACAATAGCACTAACACTAACTACAGCATCTCTGTTGGCATATAGTGAAGATTATGCATTAACAGAAAACTATAGATTATTAAATGATATGAAATTAGCACAGAAACAGCAAGAAATTATTATAAATATTAATAAGATTTTAGAGCAAGATAAAATAATAGATAAAGAACTCTTAAGTGCTTATAAAAATAGATTTAATAGAGTTCTAATAGGTTTATTAAATGGTAATGAAAAATTAAATTTAAAAGGCACAAAATTACCAATTTTTACAAGAAAGATAAAAGAACTTCAAAAACTTTGGGAAAAAGAGTCAAAATTAATTAGTAAAAAATTTATAAATAGAGATGAAAAAGAGATAGCAATTAGTAAATTAAATACTATTATGTTAAAAAGTAGTGAACTAGTTGAGCTATATAACAATTCATATAATAGATTTAAACAGAAATCAAAAATATCTTCTATTATATATCGTCAATTAAATCATAAAAAAATAAAAATAATAGCTTTAAATAAATAGAAAAATATAAAGGAAAAATTAAAAATAACCTTTATTCTATATTAATAACTCTACAATAATAAAATTTAAATTAAATAAGAAAATAAAAAGAAATTCAAAGTGGCAACGACCTACATTCCCAACTCAGAGAGAGTAAGTATTATCGGCGATGGGAGGCTTGACTTCTAGGTTCGGAATGGAGCTAGGTATAACCCTCCCTCTAAAGTCACC
>WGAM01000057.1 GCA_015494795.1 Campylobacterota bacterium | reverse complement strand
TCTCCTGTTATTATATGCTTATTGACTATTTCTGATATATTTAGCTCTTTGCACATTCCTGCTACTAAGCCTAGATGTCCTAATTTTTTTGTTTTTATTTTATTTACTTTTGTGAAACAGATAGTTTTTCCCTTATTTTTGAATTGGTTTGGTATTATATTCGTTTAAGGTTATAGGTTTGATGAAAGTCGGGAAAAATATAGATTTAAAATCAATCTTAAAAAATTTAATAAAAATCTAATTGATCCAATAAAATTAACATTTGACTCTAAAGTCTATGGAAAAAGTATAGAAGAGATTATTGAAGCTGAATCAATAAGGCAAATGGATAAATCAAATAGTAACAATATTGGATATTTTCAACAAAATATCTTTAAATATATTCATCATAAAGATAAAAAAGATACAAATTGGAATGTTCCGAAAAAAGGTTTTGATATAGTTAATGAGCAGGAAAAAATATATGTTGAGATGAAAAATAAACATAATACTATGAATTCATCATCTTCTCAAAAAACATATATGAGAATGTTAAATAAAATTAATAATACTCCTAAAGCTACATGTATGTTAGTAGAAGTAATAGCAAAAAATAGTCAAAATATTCCATGGAAAATCTCTTTAGATGGAGAACCCATAAGTGATAATAGAATTAGAAGAGTCTCTATTTATAAATTTTATGAAATAGTCACTGGAGAAAAAGAGGCTTTTAAACAGTTAGTAGAGACCTTACCACAAGTAATAGATGATGTACTAAAAGAGATAGGACGAAATGGTATTAATAATATAGTATTTGAAGAGTTAAAAGAGATAGATAAAAATATATTAAAAAGTTTATATCTATTATCATTTAAGAAATATGAGGGTTTTTCTAATTTAAATATTTAAAAAGCTCAAAATAACTTTTAAATTACTTGGGTAATAACTACACGAAATGGTTATTGTTTAGATACTTCAAAGTTAAAAGATTTTAAAATCTTACAAGTTGATGCAAATATAAGCTCAACAGAAATTAAAAACAAGGAAAAATTAGATTATATGACTTTAAATGATAGAGTTGAGAGAATAGTAGATGAGTTAGATAAAAAAAAGGGTGAAGAGATAGAGGTTTTTAATCTTGATAATGTTGATTATATTGCTAAAAGGGTAATTTTAGTTAACTCATTAAATGGAAAACACTCTTTTTCACTATTAGGACATCTCAAAGATAAATTAAAACCTTTAGGTGAAGAGTTTTTACAAATTGATGAGAGTGAAGATTGGATAGTTATTGATATGGGTGATATTTTAGTACATATTATGAGTCCAGAGTATAGACAAAAATACTTATTAGAGGAGTTTTTAACTGATATAACAAATCGTAAAGATAGTTAAAATTTAAATAGGAAGGTAGATTTTATCTATTAGCTCATTATATTCACTTTGTAATGAGCTATCAATAGTAATTCCACCTCCACTTTTATAATATAATCTATTACTCTCTTTTTCAATAAATCGTATCATAACAGCAGAGTATAGATTATCTCCATCAAATATTCCAAATACACCAGTATAAAATCCTCTATTATAATTTTCTACCCTATCTATAATATTAACTGTGCTTTTTTTAGGAGTTCCTGTAATTGAACCAGCAGGTAAAATTCTATCTAATATATCTCCTAAATTTTCTCTCCAATCAGATGGAAGTTTAGCAGTTATTTTAGAGCTTACTTGTAGTAGCTCTTTATCTCCTGCCTTTATCTTATCTATATATCTAAATCTCTCTACTCTAACATTATTTCCAACCATAGAGAGGTCATTACGCATTAAATCAACAATCATAATATGCTCTGCCATCTCTTTTTTATTTGATAATATCTTCTCTATAGCGTTAAAAATATCTGCATCTATTGTACCTTTCATTGGATAGGTAGATATTATATTCCCCTCTATCTCTATAAATTTTTCAGGTGAGAAACAGACAAATTTATCTTTAAAATATAGTTTATATTTTGCTTTTGAATATCTAAATATCTCAAATAGAGATAGATTTGTATCTATTGGAGTTTTAAATGTTAGATTTAAAAGATATGTATTTCCAGATTTAATCTCTTCTAAAACTCTATTTAGAGACTCTCTATATAGATTAAAATCTATAATAGACTTTTTAAAAAAAAAACTCTTATCTATAGTTTCTGATTTATAGTTTCTATATCTATCTATTTTAAAAAAAATATCTCTACTCATATTTTTAAGAGGTTCTACAATCTTTTTACTCTTATCATAAGAGATAATAAATAAAAAAGGCTCTCTTCTTTTAGCTAATTTTGTAATTTTATCCATTATTAATTAAATACTTTGCTCCAATAATTTAGTGATGTTACGATAAACCCAAAATAGGGATTTCTTAAAAAGCTACCAAACTAAGCAGATTTCAACTCCATAACTTTTTGATAAGCTGTTTTTAAAGCCTCAATATAAATCTTCTCCTTAATGGCAAAATGGTTCATCTTATAGTTA
>WGAM01000056.1 GCA_015494795.1 Campylobacterota bacterium | reverse complement strand
ATCTAAAGAGTTTACTCAATATGATTTAGAAGATATTTCCAATATGAAAGAAGATAAATTTTCGTTACTATATAAAGAGTTTGAGGATATTTTTAGAGGTGATTATAGAGAGATAAAGACATCTTTAGAGATATATCTACCATTTATAAAAAATCTTAAAATAGATAATAGTAATATAGAGATATTAGATATTGGAAGTGGTAGAGGAGAATGGATAGAGCTTTTAAAAGAGAATGGTTTTAATGTTAAGGGTATTGATATAAATAAAAACATGATACAAGAGTGCAAAAAAAGAAAACTTAATGTTATAGAAGGTGACGCTTTAGAATATATTAAAAATATCCCCAATAACTCTCTATCAGTAATTACAGGTTTTCATATTATTGAACATTTTAATAATTTCAATTTAGTCTTAGAACTTTTCTATGAGTCTTATAGAGTTTTAAAAAGAGGAGGTATAGTTATATTTGAGACACCAAATACAAGAAATATCCTAGTAGGTGCAAATGATTTCTATTTAGACCCAACTCATAATAGACCTCTTCACCCATTCACTATGGAGTTTTTTTTATCTAAAATGGGCTTTAAAAATAGTAAAATACTAGCTATAAAAGATAAAAAGTTTACTAATATAAAAGATATAGAGTTTAATTTATTAGAAGATTATATAACTATTGGTAGAAATTATGCACTTATAGGATATAAGCTTTGAGAGTTTTAATAACAGCTGTTCAAACGCCCTTTATTGATGGGGGAGCAAATTATCATGTTAATTCTCTTTATGAACAGATGAAAAAAAGAGGTATTAATGTAGAAATAGTGAGGTTTATATTTAAATATTTTCCAAATAGTGATATATTAAAAAATATTAAAGTATGGTTAGAACAAGATTTTACTCAAATAAATGGTATTGAAATAGATAAAGTTATCTCTTTACAATTTCCTACTTACTATTTAAATCACCCAAATAAAATATTATGGCTTATGCATCAACATAGAGCAGTTTATGAACTTTATGATTTAAAAACTGCATCTAATGATTTAAAAGAGTTAAAAGAGATAATAACAAATTTGGATAATAGATATATAGGACAAATTAAAAAAAGATTTGCAAACTCTAAAAATGTAGCTAATAGATTAAAAAAATATAATTATATTAACTCTACTCCTCTATATCACCCTCCTTATGAAGAGGAGAAGTTTTATACAGATAAATCAGAAAATTTTATTTTTTTACCAAGTAGATTAGAAAAGTTAAAAAGACAAGATTTGCTTATAAAAGCAATGAATTTTACTAAATCACCTTTAAAAGCTATAATTGCTGGAGTTGGAAGTCATTTTCAAATATATCAAGAGCTTATAGATAGACTAAATCTAAATCATAAGGTAAAACTTATAGGGAAAATTACACAAGAGGAGAAATTTAAATATTATGCTAAATCTATAGCAGTTGTATATCCTCCATTTGATGAAGATTATGGTTATGTTACCTTAGAAGCTATGTTAAGTGCTAAACCTATAATTACATGTTATGATAGTGGAGGAGTTTTAGAATTTGTATATGATGGGTTAAATGGTTTTATAGTATCTCCAAACCCACAAGTTATTGCCAATAAAATTGATTATCTCTATTATAATAGAGATAGAGCCAAAAAAATGGGACATAATTCTTTAGAGGTATATAGAGATAAAAACATCTCTTGGGATAATGTTATAAATAATTTAATAGGAGATAATAATTGAAAATAGCCATAGTAGCGCCTAGTCCTATTCCATATAGTCTAGGTGGAGCAGAGAAACTTTGGCAGAGAATGTTTGATTATATCAATAGATATACAGAACATCAATGTGAACTTATTAAAATTCCTATAAAGGAGGATAATTTTTATAATTTAATAGATGCATATTATAGATTTTATAAATTGGATTTATCACATTTTGATATGATAATATCTGGTAAATATCCAGCGTGGATGGTAAAACATCAAAATCACTACTTATATATGCTTCATCCTTTACGAGGACTCTATGACTTATATGATTTTAAAAGATTTAAAGACGAAAAAATACCAAATTTTTTAAAAAATATAACTTCTATAGATGATATGTTCAGTAGAGTATTTGAATTAAAAAGAGAGAATATAAAAATAGATTTCCCAAGTAAATTTGCAAAATGTGTAATTCAGTTTTTAGATTCTCATGCTCAAAAGAGCATTAAAAAGTTTTTTGCAATATCTAAAACAGTCTCTTTGAGAAAAGAGTATTTTTTTACAAATCAAAAAATTAAAGTTATATACCCACCAACAAATATAGAAAATCTATATTCTAACTCTTATGATTATTTTTTTACAGTTAGTAGACTTGATAAACCTAAAAGAGTAGATTTGATTGTAAAAGCTTATATAAAAGCAAATATAAATATTCCTTTAAAAATAGCAGGGATAGGGTTAGAGTTAAACAATATTAAATCTATAGCAGAAGATAATCCAAATATTAAATTTTTAGGTTATATTAGTGATATAGATTTAGGAAACTACTATAGTAATGCTTTAGCAACTATTTTTATTCCATATCAGGAAGATTATGGATTAGTTACAATTGAATCTATGCTCTCAAAAAAACCAGTAATTACAACAAATGATTCTGGTGGAGTTTTAGAGTTTGTAAAAAACGGTAAAAGTGGTTTAATAGTTAATGCTAATATAGATGAGCTATCAAAAGCCATAAAAAAATTAACTAATAGAGAATTAGCAAGAGAGATGGGAAGAAATGGTTACAATTTAGTTAAAGATATAAGTTGGAAAGATTGTATATCTCATTTTATAAAGACTCTACCTAAAATAACTGTAGTAACCACCTATCCTATCTATCCCCCACGAGGTGGAGGACAAAATAGGGTATATTATCTATATAGAGAGTTAGCAAAAGAGTTTGAAATAACTATTATATCTTTAGTACACTCCTCAGTAACCTATTCAAAGAGGAAGTTAGCTCCTAATTTTTTTATAATAGAGATACCAAAAAGCAGACTACATGAACAAAAGGAAGAGATATTAACAGCAAAATTTGGGTTTGCTACAACAGATTTAGCTATGTTAAAATATTATGAATTAACACCTCAATTTAAAAAGTCAATAGTTGATAGTACTTTAGATAGTAAAATAGTTATTTTAACAAATCCTTATCTATATCCTTTAATTAAGAAATATTGTAAAAAACCTTTTATTTATGAATCACAAAATGTAGAATATCTTTTAAAAAAAGAGATCTTAAACTCATCATCTAATGAACTTTTAGATAATCTATTTAATATAGAAAAAGAGTGCTATTTAAAAT
>WGAM01000055.1 GCA_015494795.1 Campylobacterota bacterium | reverse complement strand
GCATATAACTATCCTAATATAGTAGAGATTTCTCATATATCATTTAAGGATAAAAAAGAGGCTACTAAAATTTTAAAAGAGCTTAAAGATAAAAATATAACAGCTAAAATATTTAGTCAATATGTAGAAAAATATAGTAAAGATTTAAAAACTATATCAAATGGAGGATATATTGGTAAAGTTAGTGAAAAAGAGTTAGGTAAAGATTTTTTTAATAAAGTATTTAATTCTAAAAAAGGAAATATTATAAATTCTCTACTAGAAAAACAGAACTATTATCATATAATATATCTTTTAGATAAATATCCTGCACATAAAGCTAAATTAGAAGATGAGAAAAATAATATTATCAATTTTCTTTTAAGAAGAGAGATACGAAAATGGAAAGTAAAAGAGTTTAGTAAGGCAGATAAAAATAGTAAAGTTAAAGTTTATGATATTAGAGTAGATATTTAAAAAATTTAGTTCTTTTATAAAATAACTAACCTTTACTTAAGATTATATCATGTAAAATAACCCCATGACAAATATGTTTTGTTGACTAATTGTAAAATATAAACTATATTAGTTACATAATGTCATATACATACAACACAACACACAGACATAAACACAAAGGAGATGTTACTATGTATAAAAAAAATAAGATGTTATCTGCTATTACAGCAGTTGCTATCCTCTCAACAGGTGCAGTTGCATTTGATATGACTGAAGATGGAAATATTTTTACTGTTAAAGGTGGATTTGATAAAAAAATAAATCTTGCTCAAGAAATAAAACTTCTTGAAGATATTACAGGAAGTGATGTTATTCCTAATTCAGATAGTAGAGAGTTAGATTATAATGGAAATGTTGATGTAAATGGAGCTCAAAAAAGAACTAATAATGATACTATTGTTAAAGCTACATATGTAGGAGGAATAGATGCAAATGAGTCTATGAGACTTAGCTCAACAGGTAAAGGTGATGCATTAATATATCCTGCTTTTAGAGCAGGTGAGGGTTGGAGTACAGAGATTATTGTAAGAAATACACATAATACTGCAATAGTTGCTAAAGCTGTACTATATGCTGCAGATGACTCAAGAGAACTTAAAGACTTTAATATTTATCTATCTGCTCATGATGCATTTAGATTTAATATTAATGAAAATGGAACTATAACCACTAGAGATGGTTCATATGCTAAGGGTGTTGACCCAACTTATGAGACAGACAAGGTAGAGTTTGTTAATCATGAAGAAGAGACTTTCCAAATTGGTAAACTTGATGAAAATCAGAGTGGATATGTAATTATATATGGTATGATTCAAGCAAGAACTCAATCTTATCATAATAATCATAAAAAACTATTTGAAGATTATCGTTCAGTACTTGATTTATGTAGAGATAGTGATGGAAATATATCAAATAATAAAAGTAACAATGGTATTCCAATGCCTCAATGGAGAAGAGCTTATGTTGAAAATAGTGTAGTTAATGGTACATTAACACTCCCTAGTGGCGTAGGTGCTCCAGATGCTAATAAAAGTTGTGCAGATAATAATAATACAGATAGCTTTAAAGAGTATCTAAAACTTAAAAATAGTTCACCACTTATAGACCACTTTACAAGCCCTTCAAAAGATGCACTATTTGGTTCTGTAAGAATTCAATATAATGGTGGTGGAAATAAGCCAAATAATAGAGACCTATTACTCCCCGCAACAGCAATTGAGAACTTTACAACAGATGACCAGATGATGTTATGGGCAACTGGTGAATATGCAGCTATACAAGATAGAAGAATTAAAAAACAAGCAAACACATTCTCTATATATGATGTAAAAGGTATTAGAGATGATGCAAAGACATTCTTAGTTAAGAGTGCATATTATACATTTAATAAAGATGAAAACAATATAGAGAGAAATACACTTCTTATTACTCAACCAATGAAGAGACCTCTTATTCAAATTGGTGACCCAGATAATTATTGGAAGAATGAGGGAACAATAAAAAGTCCTTGGGGTGATTTTCAATTAAATTATAGATTATATGATGATAATGAGCTAGAGTATGCTGAAGATTCTGGATTAAAACATATTACATCTCCATACGATACTGGTATAGCAGACCCTTATAAAAATGAGTTACAAGTTCTAAGAGATTTAGAAGAGGATAACACTACAATTAAAGGTAGAAAGGGAGAGTATTTTCATAATGGTACAAATGGATATGCTGATATAGAATTCTATGGAAATAGTAAAGGTATTCCTGCAATTATTACACAAATGAGCTCTTCTCAAGTTGGCGGTCAAACACAAATTAACTGGGTTTACTCAACAGTAGTAAAACCATAAGAGGATTTAAAAATGAGAAAAGATTTAATAAAATTAATCATTACGGTAACTTTTGGGTTACTGTTGGTTGGTTGTGGAAGTAGTGGTAAAAAAATATCATCTAAAACTAGTGTTATAGCTACACCAACACCAACAGCTACAGCTACAACAGATAATAATAACTCAGATAATAATAACAATAATAACTCAGATAATAATAGTAGTACAGAGAACAATAATTCTAATGGTTCAGGAAATACTACTGATACAAGTGATCCTCTACCATTCT
>WGAM01000054.1 GCA_015494795.1 Campylobacterota bacterium | reverse complement strand
TAACATAACTTCACTTCCACTTGCCATTAGTGTAAAGTTTGCATCTTTTCTCTCTTTTATAATATATGCACCCTTCGATACATCTCCAAAATCTCTTTTAGGTTTAAGAGTTTTAAGTTTTTGACGAGATAATACAAATCCATGTGGAGCTTTAATCTCTAAAGCACTCTTCCAAGCCTCTACATTTTCAGTAGCATCAGCAGGTCTCCATAGATAGAAGTTTGGTAATGCTCTAAATTGGCTAATATGCTCTATTGGTTGATGAGTTGAGCCATCTTCTCCAACTCCAATACTATCATGTGTCCATATAAAAAAGTTCTGTATTCCTGTTAATGCAGAGACTCTTACACTTGGTTTTTGATAATCTGAAAATACAAAGAAGGTAGCATTAAAAGGTATAATAGTTCCATAGAGTGCCATTGCATTTGTAATTGCCCCCATTGCATGTTCTCTAATTCCAAAATGTATATTTTTACCTTTTGGAAAATCTCCCATATTTTTTAACTCTGTCTTATTTGATGGGGCTAAATCTGCTGAACCTCCAATAAAACTAGGAATTGATTTTGAGATAGCATTTAAGATTTTACCATTACTATCTCGTGTTGCCATACTCTTTATAGAGCTAAAATCTGGATACTCAATTGATGAGAAGTCTGGATTTAATAGTCTATCTAATGCTTCATTTTGTTCTATTAGAGGTGCCTGTTTCTGTAGATGTATCCACTCTTTCTCATATAGCTCACCCTTCTCAATAGCACATCTAAATCTTAAAAGAACATCTTCAGGAATATAAAATTTCTCATTAGGAAATCCCTCTTTAAGCTTTGCCTCTCTAATAATATCTTCACCTAAAGGAGCTCCATGAGTAGATGCTGAACCCTCAAGCTCCCCTGCACCCTTTCCAATAGTAGTACTTGCTATAATAATAGTTGGTGCTATTGCCTCTTTAATATCATTTAAAGCACTATCTATCTCTATATATGAGTGTCCATCAATCTTTTTAACACTCCAACCTTGTGCTTGAAATCTCTTCTCTATATCTTCACTCCAAGTAATAGATGTATCTCCCTCTATTGTAATATGGTTACTATCATATATTAGCACTAAATTATCTAATTTTAGATGACCAGCTAAGGAGCATGCCTCATAAGATATACCCTCCTCTAAATCACCATCTCCACAAAAACAGTAAACTTTATGGTCAATAAGCTTACATGTATCAGAGTTTACAAGATTTTCTGTATATCTCTCTGCCATTGCAAATCCAACAGCATTTGCTACCCCTTGCCCAAGTGGGCCTGTGGTAATCTCAACTCCTGCTGTATGTCCATATTCTGGGTGTCCGGGAGTTTTAGAATCTAGTTGTCTAAAGTTTTTTAAATCATCTAAAGTAACATCATACCCCCAGAGATGAAGAAGTGAATATATTAAAGCAGAGCCGTGTCCACCAGAAAATACTACCCTATCTCTATTTAACCATTTTGGATTTTTGGGATTATGTTTTAGATGCTCACTAAGAACTACAGCAATATCAGCTAGACCCATAGGCGCACCCGGGTGTCCTGAGTTTGCTTTCTGTATCATATCTGCAGATAAAAATCTAAGAGTATTTGCCATCTTTTTACGCATAATATTCTCTTTAGTCATATAATTTATTCCTTACTTAAAATAGATTTAACAGTATAAACTCTTATTTATACTACAAAAACTATCTATGTCTATATAGATACTTTTTTACAATTGGATTAAGTGCTTTTTGTAGTGGCTTATCTAATAGTTTAAATCTCTCTTCTAAATCATTAGCTATAGTTTCAGCCTCTTTAATACTATTCTCTAAGCCCATAATATTAATAAATGAGTTTTTATTCTCATCATTACCTGTGGTCTTTCCTGCCTCTTCATCACTCTTGGTCTCATCTATAATATCATCTTGAATTTGAAATAGAAGTCCTAAATCAATACCAAATCTATACAACTTATCTTGCTCATCTTTATCTAAGCCAACAATAACAGCACCCATTAAAAGACTAGTTGCTATAAGTTTTGCTGTCTTATTTATATGCAGAAATTTTATCTGCTCAAGAGTTAGAGGTCTATTTTCAAAATGTAAATCAATTGCCTGACCCAAAACCATACCGTAAGTTCCACCATCTCTTGACAATAATTCAATAAGTTTTATCTTAATATCATCTCTTAGAGATGCTTTTGATATATGATAAAATGCCTCTGTATTTAGTGCATCTCCTACTAAAATTGCTGTTGCATTATCATAACTAATATGAAGTGTCTCACAACCTCTACGAAGAGGTGCATTATCCATAGCTGGTAGGTCATCATGTATAAGTGAATATGTATGCAAAAATTCAATAGCTAAAGCTGGAGCTAATGAACTCTCATACAAAAGTGGCTTATACGCCTCTACCACAGATAGAAGTAACATAGGGCGAAACCATTTACCACCTGCTAATAACATTTTAGCTAAAGCTTCATTATAGTGAGGGTGAAAGCTCTCTACTTTTGGTAAATTTACTTCTAAGTAGGCTTTAAATCTTTGCATAATATATATAATCCATATTTTTTTATGTAATTATATCAATAAAAAGTTAAAAAATGTGGTGTCTGTTTTAATTAGATGAGATTTTATAATTGGGATAAAGAGATTTATCCCATTCTAAAGCAGTCTATTATACTGCAGTTACATTTTCAGCTTGTGGACCTTTTTGACCTTGACCGATTTCAAATGTTACAGCTTGACCATCTGCTAGAGAAACTCTTCCACCACGAGGGTTGTTTACTTGTCTGAAATGTACAAATACATCAGCTCCTCCAGTTGATTGCTCAATAAATCCATAACCCTTTTCATCGTTAAACCATTTTACAGTCCCTTTAACTAATTCTGCCATTGTCGTACCTTTTATAAATATATAACTTCTCAAAAAGATTAATCTTTAAGTTAAGTCGAATCCAAATTGAGAAGAGATATATTTTTCACACTCTCATCTTTCATCTTAAGCAACATTATAGCCATTTTTTATTAAAACAATCAATAACTATTATACTTTTTAGTATAATTTTAAAAAAAGAGTAGATATGAGAAATAGTATTAATTTAGAACCATCTTGGCTAGAAGTTTTAAGAGGTGAATTTGAAAAAGAGTATATGAAAAAGCTCAAAGAGTTTCTAATAGAGGAGAAGAGAAAAGGAAAAAAGATACTGCCAAAAGGCTCATTATGGTTTAATGCCTTAAACTCAACTCCATTAAATAGTCTAAAAGTTGTAATAATTGGTCAAGACCCCTACCCTACTATTGGACATGCTCATGGATTATGTTTCTCTGTACTTCCAGATGTAAAACCTCTTCCAAAATCTCTAATTAATATATATAATGAGTTACTTAATGATTTAGGTATAAATAATTTTTATACAGGATATCTACAACCATGGGCAAATCAAGGTGTACTACTCTTAAATGCAGTACTTACAGTAGAAGCAGGTAAACCAAACTCTCATCAAGGAAAAGGTTGGGAGATTTTTACAGATAAGATTATAGAGATAATAAATAAAAGATGTAACAATATAGTATTTATTTTATGGGGAGCTTATGCTCAAAAAAAAGGAAGTGCTATAGATACTACAAAACATCTAATAATTAAGAGTCCACATCCATCACCACTATCGGCATATAGAGGCTTTTTGGGAAGTAAACCATTTTCAAAAACTAATCATTTTCTTATATCAAAAGGAATAAAAACTATAGATTGGAGATTATAGTAAAAGTGAAAAAGATATTTATATTTATTACTTTAGTTAATTTAGGTTATGCAAAATATCAGCAAGATGCTCTATTTGCAGAAGTTATAAGAATTGCTAAAAATGATACATTAAGTGTTAGAGTAGAACCAAATTTGAAATCTAAAAAGATTACAGAGTTACCACTATATGCTAGGGTAGGAGTTGATTATTGTGTTAAAAATGGTCGTTCTACTTGGTGTAAAGTCCATGCTATAAATTGCAATTTAGGTCAATATCTAAAATATAATGATAAATTACCCGGTTGGGTAAATAGTAAATATTTAAAATTCTCTAGTAGAGGTTATGTAGCAATTAGAGGTAAGAGAAGTTGTAATTATGCTATAAGTTGTGGTGGTGGTAAATGTAATATAGTTACAGATACAACTATAAGAAATGGAGAGGTCACATCAATTAAAATAAAAAGTTATCCACGAAGTATTTTAAGAGGTATTGGTGAGTTAGACATTCCAAATGATGGAGAGGGCTACTCTTGTAATAGAATTAATTTTAAAATAGATAAATTTATGCACTTTTAAAAATCTCATCGGATTTAGATAATTGATTAGAGAGTTTAAATTGTATTTAATTTAAATTAAAGTCTATAGAGAATATAATACTCTTAAAAAAAGAGTTCTATGAATGAGTTGGAAGTTTTCTTTAAACAAATAGAATCTATAGAAAATAAATATAATGAGTTAAACAAAAAAAATGCTCATGACTTCAATATCTTTACCCTTATGCTTAAAGCAGGTGATGAAGTTAATCTTCATAGTAAATTTATTGCTGAACTGCTAAATCCTAAAGGAACTCACCATCAAGGACAACAATTTTTAGCTCTTTTTTTGGAGGAAATAAAATTAGATATTTACTGATGTTACGATAAACCCAAAATAGGGATTTCTTAAAAAGCTACCAAACTAAGCAGATTTCAACTCCATAACTTTTTGATAAGCTGTTTTTAAAGCCTCAATATAAATCTTCTCCTTAATGGCAAAATGGTTCATCTTATAGTTAAG
>WGAM01000053.1 GCA_015494795.1 Campylobacterota bacterium | reverse complement strand
GCTAACATCTCTGTTGTTAAAAACTCCTCTATAGAGTTGGGCAGATACTTATAAGCTTCATAGTTTTTAGAGATAACTCCACCAATAATAGGTAAAACTCTCTTCATACCAAAATCAACAACTCTATCTACCAATCCACTTCTATCTTGCTTAGTAAACTCTAATATAACTACAATTCCATCTGGTTTTAATGCTCTATAGAACTCTTTAAGAGCCTCTACTCTATCTACAACATTTCTTATCCCATAAGAGATAGAAATTATCTCTGTAGAGTTATCTTCTATTGGTAACTCTTGTGCTTTTCCCTCTATAAACTCTGCAAAATTAACCTTTTTTCTAGCTACCTCTAACATCTTAACAGATGGGTCAACTCCTATATATCTATCTACAGTAACACCATATTTTTTAGCATACTTCTCCCAAAATATTAATAAATCCCCTGTGCCACACGCTACATCTGTAATTTGAGTTATATTTTTTTTATCTAATATCTCATAGGCTCTATTACACCCCTTTTTTCTCCACTCCCTATCTATCCCCATACTTAAAACTCTATTTGCTAAATCATAAGTTGATGCTATATCGTCAAACATATTTACTATCTTCTGCTGTTTCTCTCTTTTTTCCAAAGGTATATACTCCATTTTTATAATTAGTGCTATTATATGTAATTTTTTTTGTAGATTGCTTATTATTAACTATATAAAAGCAGTTATTCAACCTATTTTATAATATAATTTTTAAAAATAATTAATTTGGAGATAACTTTTATGAGTCGATATTTGAAAATATTTTATATTTTACTATTACAATTTGTACTACTTCAAGCTAAAGATATAGATGTAGGAAAAGTAGATTGCAACCTAACAGAAAAAGAGTATAAGAACTTTTCAGACTCTTTTAATAGAGCATTTATTGGTATCCCAAAGGGTGTTTTAGGGATAGATAAGCCATTTTATGGAACTTATAATGAAGCATTAATCAAGATACCAAATCTAAAAAACTATACAAAAAAACTTCCAATAGTTTTATATATGCATGGCTCTAAGGGATTTCATGCTGGTAAAATTTTTAGAGAGTGGATTACAGAGGCTGGTTATCTATTTTTTGCCCCAAATAGCTTAACTAGCAAAGATAGACCAAGATACAACTCTCCTGTATCTAAAGAGATATATGAGAAGGTTCATAATTATAGACAAGCAGAGATAGACCTATTTATAAAGAGATTAAATGAGTTACCCTTTATAGATAAAAATAGAATGTTTTTAATGGGTTACTCAGAGGGGGCTGTAGCATCTGCTAGATACTCTGGAGATGAGTTTATTGGACGAATTGTTTTAGGTTGGAGTTGTGAACCTAGCTATTATACGAAGTATCCTAAAGTTGGTGCAAAAATAGATGACCCATTTTTAAATATAATAGGTAGAGATGATGAGTATTTTGGAAAGCAGAACCCATGGAATAATGGCTATCATAATGAGGGGCATTGTGGAGATGCACTATTTAAATTTAAAAATGCAAAAGTAGTCTTACTTCCCAATATAGGACACAATCTCTTAAAAAGCCACTTTATAAAAGATGAAATACTAAATTTTATAGAGAAATTTAAAAATTTTAGAGTTAAAAAGAGTAAAAAATAGAAGTTATATAAAAAGTTTATCAGTTTAGATTAAAAGAATTTTTGTAATATTTTAGTAAAAAGGGTATTTATTGAGCGATATTAAAGATTATGAGATTAAAGCTTTAAAGCAAAAAATATTTATTGGAAGATTAAAGGCTTGGATAGTTGGAGTTATTTTAATAGCTGAAGTTCTATTTTTTATAATATATTTTTCCCAAATGGGACTATTTGATAGTGTAGATATATCTAAAAATAGAGTAGCTGTTATTAGATATAATAAGCCTGTAACAGAAGAGTTTACAACAAAAGTTATGGAGAAGATGGATAAAATCCGTAAAGATAAATCTTATAAAGCTATTCTCTTTATTATGGGTTCTCCGGGTGGTTCTCCAACTGCTAGTGAAGAGCTTAGTGAATATCTAAAAGATTATCAAAAAGATAAAAATATAACTATGTATGTTGACTCAATGGCAGCTAGTGGTGGATACTATATAGCTTCAGCCATAAGACCTCTAATTGCAAATAAGAATGCAATAGTTGGCTCTATTGGTGTTATTATGCCTCACTATAATTTAGAGGAGTTGGCAAAAAAAATTGGAATTGAAGAGGACTATTTGGCAGAGGGTAAATTTAAAAAACCAATCTCAATGTTAGCTAAGATAGATGATGAGAATAGAGAGTATATTATAAAAAATCTTCTAAAACCCACCTATGAGAATTTTATAAACTCAGTAGCCTCTAATAGAGGTTTAAAGGTAGAAGAGTTAAAGCCATTTACTGAAGGGAAAATTTTTATTGCTAATATGCCAGAGATAAAAGGTATCTTGGTAGATAAGATATCATCTCTATATAGAGTTAAAAAGATGATAAGAGAGAGTCTAAAAGATGATAAAATAGCATTTGAAGATATAAAGTTAGATAAAAAAAACTCATTTCTACCAGAGGTAAAATTAGATTTAAACTTAAAAGAGCTTATTGATAAAAATTTAAATATAAAATAAAGGATATTATATGAAAAAAATTATATTAATATTGATATTTGCTATATTAAATATTAATGCACAGATTATTGATGCCATTGCAATTGATGTTAATGGTGAGCCAATTACAACACTAGAGATAGAGGCAGTTCAAGCTAAGCTAAATATGTCAAAAAAGGCATCTGTTGAGGCTCTAATTAAAGATAGATTAGAGAAGAGTGCAATAGAGAAAGCAAATATTACTGTATCTCCTGAAGAGGTTGATGCAAAAATAGAGCAGATTGCAGAAGCTAGGAGATTAACTAAAGAGCAGATGAGAGAAGCACTTGCAAAGAGAGGTTTAAGTTGGAGTAGCTATAAAAAACAGTTAGAGATAGAGATTAAAAAAGAGAAGTTTTTTGCACAAAATATAGCTTCAAATATAGAGAGACCAACAGATAATGATTTACGACTATATTATGAGACTCATAAAGATAAATTCTCTTCAGATACTCCAACATCACAGATTAGCCTCATTGCATACTCTAGTAACTCATCAACTAAATTAAGAGAGGCTATTCAAAATCCAATGAGAGTTATAGATGGAGTTAAGCAACAGAGTGTTTTAGCAAGTAGTAGTGATATGAACCCAAGACTCTTTAAGATAATAGAGTCCACACCAGAAGGAACTTTTACAAAACCAATTAATACAGGTAGAGGATTTGTAGCATATTTTGTAAAATCAAAATCAAATCAAGGAGTTGGAGGATTTGAAGTTGTTAAAAATAGAGTAGCTATGGCATGGTTAGCAGAAGAGAGAGAAAAAGCACTTAGAAACTTTATAGATAAACTGAAAAATAGTGCTAACATTAGAATAATTAGATTGTAAATATTTAAGATAACAGCTAAAAGCTATTTTAGCTGTTAATAACACTATCTATTTTTTATTAATTATTTGATAAAGAAAAATTCCAGATGGTCGCTCTACTTGATATATTTCACGCTCTAAAGTCCAATCTTTAGTATCTATAACATCAACTTCATTTGCTCCATTGACTGAAACATAGAGAGATGGATACTCTTTTGACCATCTAACATGTAAAACTTTACCTTTAAAGTGAAATGTTTTAATAACTTTTAGTTTTTTTGTGTCAATTATTTGAATATAAGGAAAATCTTTACCACTAAATGTAACAGCTATATATTTTTGGTCTGGACTTAAAGATGTGAATACAGGTAAACCTTGTACTTCTATATTTTTTAAGAAGTTAAACTTTTTATCATAAACCATCACTTGATTGTTTCCAACAGCAGGTATAAATGTCTTGTCGTGGCTTAGTGACCAAAATCCAAAGTGTGGTATTTTAAGTACGGGTTTATCTCCATCACCTGTTACAGAGATAAGCTTATAGCTCATCTTATCTAAGTCAATTACTCCAAAACCTTTTGTTAGAAAGAAACCAACAATATATGTATTGCCCTGTATCATTGCATCAAATGGCATCTTGCCAACACTAAACTCTTTTTCTAGTTTAAATTTAGGTGAGGCTTTTCCATTATTTACATCTTTGTAAATACTAACTTTATCATTATCCATCTGTGCAAAGATAAGTTTGTCGTTATAGATTTTAATACCTACATTTTTAGAGCCTGTTTTTATCTTTTGAAGAGGTTTTAGGTCTCTGCTTAAAATATCAACACTCTTATCATCATAGTTTGCAACAGCTACATAGTTTTTACCAATAACAAAACCAATAGCAGATTTACTTGTTTTATACTCTGCTAATTTCTTCTCTGTTTTTGGGTCAAACTTTATTACATATCCATCACGACTAATTAAATAGCCATCATCACCATCAAACTTTATAACACCATGGTTCATGTTATGCATATTTTTCATATGTCTCTTGGCTAAGCCATCTTCTATAATAGCTACCGACTCCGACTCTCTCTCTACTACAAAATACTTCTCTTTTGCATTAAGAGTTGTTGTAGAGAGTGTTGAGATTATAAATATAAAGGAGAGTAAAAGTTTCATATTTTTCCTTTTATTAGGGGGAATTTATTTATGCTACATCAAGCACAGATAAATTACCCTTACCCCAAAAATGGGTTAAGAGTAAAAGAGTATTACGCACCCGGAACATGTTGTCTATGTTCAACAGAGTATGTAAATGTAGGTGTTGTTAAGTTCTCAATATATTTAATAAATTTACCTGTTTTAGAGTCATATATACCAATTCTGCCTGTTGTCCACTCACTAATCATAGTCCATTTACCATGGTTAGCAGGTTCAGCATGAAGTAGTCTTGGTTGAACTGGTTTTTTAACTACAGCTCCAACTTTTGTTGGCATTGGTACGATTTTCTCTTTTCCAAATGCTTTCTCTTTCATAGGAATTTTTGCATGTTGTGTAGCGTCCCAAGTTTGAAGAACTTTTTTAGTTTTTGCATCAATAAGTCTCCCTTTTTTCTTACCAACCTCAATAATTCTATCAGTTTTTAATGTCTCTTTATTAATTAGATAGACTTTATTATAGTTAGTTGGTTTTCCAAGTACACAATCTGACCAAATATATGGTGTATGCTCACTTGTTCCAACAAATAGTCCACCACCTGCTGTTTTAATCTTTTTAACAATTTTCCAACTTGGAGATTCCCAAATTACAACTGAACCAAAGTTCATACTCTGTGTTGCATTGAGTTGTTTACCCATTCTATTATTAAACCAAGATGAACCTTGCCCCGGATGTGGCTTAGACTTTTTACCTGTATGTACCTTAGCTGCTAATTTTTTTGTTTTAAGGTCAATAATACCCATTAAATCACTTCCTTGAGAAGCTACCTGTACATATCGTCCAAAATCTTTACCCTTATTCTCATTTAAGAAGGCATCATGTAAAATCTTACCAACTTTTGGAATATCACCTACAATTGGAAAATCTGGTTTAGAGTAATCTACAATATATACATGTCCTGCATCTTTAAGTGCAAATGAGAAGTATGGTCCATAAGGAGTATCTGCTATATAAGCTACACGGCTAGGCTCTATCTGTCCCTCTGTATTAATAACACGGCTTGTATCATATACTTTTAGAGGTTTGAGTGTATGTGCATCACATAAGACTGCCCCACCCGGATTATAATTTCCTGCCATAACATATTTACCATCTGGGCTAACTGCTAATCCTCTTGACTCTTGACCAACTTGAACTGATGCTAATGCTGGTTGCCCCGGTGCTCCAATATCAAACATTGTAAGTCGTCCAGAACGAGAGATGGAGTAAGCATATCGAGGCTCTTTTTTATTGGTTACTGTTACATGAACTGCAAATCCAGCTTTATGACGAGATAGAACTTTTCCTGTAGTTGAGTCAATAAAGTCAACTAAAGATGCATCTCTCTCTGTAGCAAATGTAATATCCTTTACATTTTTAACCTCTGCACCTTTATAGATTAAACTTCCATCTCTCTTTACAGGATATTTTTTTGCTAATTTTTTTCTATCTGCTAATTTTGTCCATGTCTTATTTACATCATCAAATTTAAGAGTAAGCTCGACAGTATTTTTCCAATCCATTAGCCAATCAACCATACCAGTAGCATCATCTTTAGAGAATGTTGAACTCCATGCAGGCATAGCTGTATTTTCTCTACCATTTAAGATAGTCTCTGCCAAAAACTCTCTATTTTTCTTTTTTAGAGCTTTAGGTCTAAGGTCTGCACCTACACCACCTTGGTGAATTGGTCCATGACACCCTTGACACTCTTTTTCATAAGTTTTTGCAAAGTCCATAGTAGATGTACCTGCAATAGCAAAAGATGCCATTAGTGTTGTTGCTGTTGCTATACTTAAAAAATTTTTCATATTTATCTCCTTTAAAGTTTATTTCAATAGAATTACTTGTCTAATTTTAGACATATATTTTGGGGCTAAGACCCCACCCCTATTTCTATCCTATTTATCTTGCAGTTTTGCTTTCTCTTGTTTATATATCCAAAACATTGGTAAAATAATTACTGTATGTAAAAATATAGTTAGTGTCAAAGGTCCCTGATTTAGCATACCAAAAAAACTTGGTACAACATCTGTAAATTGGTCAATCATCTTTTCTCCTTTATAGTTATTAGTTAGATATGGAAAAACCCATATCTATAAAATTATACTTGTGCCTCTTTTGCCTCTTTACCAATAGTAATTAAATCCCATACAAGATATATAAATCCTATAAATGTTACTACACCCATAATGGTTCGCCATATTTGAGCTTGAATATACCAAGGTAAATCTTGAGCTGTAAAGAATGCGTTCCAATTTGCTCCAAGTTCTGCTCTCTCAACTAATACCTGCTCATATCCTGCTATGGTTAATGCAACTGTCATTCCCAATACACCAAAGGTAATAAGGAATATTGCCATTTTTGATTTAAATGTAGCTCTCATTCTCTCTACACCATAAGCTCTCTGAATACCATAATACATCATTCCAATAAGAATAGTAGCATAAGCTCCAAAGAATGCTAAGTGACCATGAGCTGCTGTAAACTGAGAACCGTGTGTATAGATATTTACCTGTGGTAGTGTATGGAAGAAGCCCCAGATACCAGCACCTAAAAAGTTACCAAACGCATTTGTAACAAGCCACGCCATAGCAGGACCATTTTTAATAGCTGGTTTTGTTCCATTTGCTCCTTGCTCTTTACCCCAATCATAGAGAACATGAACAAACATTGCAACTAAAGGAACTGGCTCTAGTGATGAAAATAATGCTCCAATCTCCCACCAATATTCAGGTGTACCAATCCAGAAGTAGTGGTGACCCAAACCAAGAATACCAGAACCAAATAGCATAAGAACCTCTATCCATAGCCACATCTCAACTATTTCTCTTTTAGCATCAATAATCTTAACAAGTGCATAGGCTGCTAAAGTACCGACAAATACTTCCCATGTTGCTTCAACCCAAAGGTGTATTACCCACCACCACCAGTATTGGTCTATAGAGATATTATCTGTAAAGAACATACCAGCTAAATATAGACCTGCTAGTGCCATAAGGTTAGCAACCATAACAGTCATAATTCCTGTCTTTTTACCCTTCATATATGTAGCAAATACATTCCAATAGAAGATAAGAACAACAACAACAATACCAATATCAGCCCATCTTGGAGCTTCAAGATACTCTCTACCCTCATTAATAAACCAGATTGTACTCTCACTTCCTGCACCTACTTGAATAAAGATATATACTAATACAACTACAGTAACAGCAGCAGTTAATACCCAAAAAGCGAGTTTACCAAGACCAATAGCTACAACATTATGCTCTGTCTCATCTGTTAACATGAGATAGACTGAACCAATCATAGCGTATAGCATCCATACAACCAAAGCATTAATATGAACCATTCTTGCTACTGAAAAGTCAAAAATCTCAAATAGAAATCCCGGTACTATAAATTGAATAGCAGCAATAAGTCCCATAAGTAGTTGTGCACCAAAGAGTACAATTGCTACTCTTATATACATCATACCTAATTTTTGACCCTCATTTGTCAAACTATTTGTTTTAATACTAGTGAGCATTAGTCCCTCCTGCTTTGAATTGGTCAACTGTTTTTGAGAAGTTTCTAGGGAAACCATTTGTGTCGATAGAACTCATATGTTTAAGAAAAGCAACTAACCCTTTTGCCTCTTTTGCTGTAATTCCAAGATTTGGCATCATTCTAGCATGAGTAGCATATTTTGATGGGTGTTGTAGGAACTCTGCCATTGCCTCTTCAGTTGTATTTTTACCAGTAAATCCCTGCATTGCACCACCTTTTTGCCATGCTGGGTCTAACCACGCTTTTGTTAAATCAGGAGCATAATATGCACCATTTCCAAGAAGTGTATGACAATTCATACAGTTTTTTGCTTGTGATGTTAGTTTTCCTAGATGTAATAGCTCTCTAGCCTCTTTAGGACTCCACTCTTTTCCAAAAAATGGCTCTTTTTTACCAATAACAGGCACCTCATGTCCCCTTTTTTGACTCATCTTATAATCAATATGATAATTGATTACTGTTGGAGCTGGAACTCTTTTTGTTACCCCATTTTTTAAATCACTATCTGTACCCATACTAATTTGCCCTAATGTATCAAAGGTTAACCAGATAAGTAGTATAGATGCAAATCCAGTTACCCATGCAGCTGACCTTCGCCAGAAGGGTATGCTTGTCCAGACCGAAACATTTTCATTAGCCATGTATTCTTCCTTTATTTTTTATTTTCTATGATTTTATCACCATCTTCATATCTTCTCTCTCCTGATGTTATTAACCTGTAATATAGATGAGGAATAAAAAGATAAGCTAACATAGTTACCATCAATACCTTTATGGTAAAATGGTTACTCTGTATTAATGTGGCAAAATCATAAAGAAAGTATGTTTGTAATGCCCAAAATAGATAACCTACAGGTATCCATCTTTTAGAGAAGTATCCCATTTTTGAAAGTGTTATAATTGCTGCATACGCTACCCCAAAAACGAGTACTAGTGTCGACTCTACAAAAATAGGTAAAAAGTTCTCAATTGCTATTTCTGGACGAACTATCAAATGTTCCATATATGGTTTCCTGTAATTATCTATTTACTAAAAGGCTTAAAACCTTAGAGCATAGATGAATTATTACACTTTTTTACTCATTTAGTATTGACATATATCAAGAAATAGTAATAATAAGAAAATCTTATTTTACAATACATCTAGCTATAAAAAAAGGTCTATTGTAGTTAGGAGATATAAAATTATTATCCTCTAAAGTCCAATTATTTGATTTTTGAATATAGACACTCTGTGCTACTTTTCGTTGCATTCTACTTTCACAAATAATTGTTTTACCATTTTCAAACGCTTCTCTAACCTCTGCTATTCTATTCGTAGTTATACTATAATGAGCTCCAATAAAAAAAGCAACTACTAAAGTAACCCAAAATAGACCTTGTTTAACTGCACCTTTTGACATAAAAGGTCTTGTAGTTACAAAAAGTGTTATAAGTAGAATAATTCCAGCAAGTATTAGATATGCACCCTCTAAATAAAAAAAGTTTTTCATAATTTATATTCCTAGTTTTTTATAATGGTAGCAGAGATATATTCTATTTATATTGACAGTTATCAATATTTTTTTAATAAAAAAGCTCTATACTTACCAATATTTAATATATAGGATTTTATATGGATAAATTAAGAAAGTATCTACTTCCTGCTCTCTTTTTGGCCTTTTTTCTTTTTGGATTAAATGCTTTTTTAGAGAGTAAACCGAGTAGTAAAAATGAACGAGTCTATAAAGCTGTAAAGGAGTATAGCCCTTTTTATATAGAGAAACGATTTGGTGGTCTTGAGATTATGAGTAAGGAAGATAGCTCTTTTAAAGAGAAGCCTAACAATATGGACTTTTTTAAAGAGTTTGAGCGACTTGAGAGGGAGTGGGGTAAAAGACATCTTAAATTAGACAATAACACCTTATTGATACTAGACAATAGTGGTAAAACTAAATCTACACTTACTCTTAATGGTAGAGATGAGATTGATTTTGTGCATAATTATTATGGGATAAAATAGTTATGCAAGAGATAGTCTTAACTCTTGTCTTTTCTATTGTAATGCTTGTTTTTATGGCATTTCCTGCTATGAAGATTGTGGAGAGTATAGAGAAGATAACTCCTATATCTAAGAGGTTATACAATATATTACAGATATTATTAACTATACTTCTCTCTTTCATTATTGGATTATTTCTTAAATTTGCTTAAAGTGTTTTTTGAAATACTCTTTTACAACTCTATCAAAATACTCCATACGCTCTTTGCCTTTTGGCATTATTTTTCGTAAACTCTTCATATCTTTTAAGAAATCACCTATATTTTGAGGAATAATCTTCTCAATATATTGTCGTAACTGTTTTGCAAAAGCAGGTGATGCACCTCCTGTTGAAAAGGCAATGGTTAAATCACCTCTCTTAACATAAGATGGGAAGATAAAGTCACAATACTGCGTATTATCTACAGAGTTTATAAGAGTTTTTAAATCTCTACTCTCCTCATATATTGCTCTATGAAGCTCTATTGTATCTGTTGCTACAATAACAATATCAAATCCTGCTATATCACCTTTAACATAAGCTCTTTTATAGAGAGTTAGTCCATACTTCTCTATAAGCTCTTTTGCACTTTTTTCTATTTCTATACTTATTAGAGTAATATTTGTAGTAAAATCTATAAGCTTCTTTAACTTCTCTGTAGCAATAGCACCACCACCAACGACCAATATCTTTAAATTGCTCATATCTATTAACATTGGGAAATATGCCATAGCAATCCTTTTTTTCTAAGGTAGCAAAAGTTTATTATAATCGTTTTGATATATATCAACTTTTATCTCTTTTATTTCTTTTATAATAATTTTTGTCAATTACCCCACCCTAAAGGGTGAGGCTTGAAGATTTTTAAGCGACTAAGTCGTTTAATTTTAATCTTGGCGGATGATTGACGCACCCATATCTCTTGGCTACTACTTTTGGTAGGGGCTGAGAGTTACTTTTTAAGAACTTAGATAG
>WGAM01000052.1 GCA_015494795.1 Campylobacterota bacterium | reverse complement strand
GGATTAATACGATATACCTACTTTGAAAAGAAGCCTTCTATCAATTTTTCTCAAAAAGATAGAGATTTATTGCTTTCTTCTTTTAATATTAGTAGTTCAAATAATGGTTTACTGGGAATTAGATAAGGTTTAATATTGTCGAACTCAGGTTATTAGGTAATAACATAAAATTAACAACAGGAAATATAAGTTCTTTAACTGGCCTATTTAACGACTCTAGTAAATTACAATTAACTGCTCCTATACAGCCGGGGAATAGTGGTGGACCTCTTTTAGATATATATGGTAATGTCATAGGTGTAGTATATGCAAAATTAAATAATAATATTGCACAGAATGTAAACTTAGCAATAAAAGCATATACTCTTAGAATGTTTTTAGATACGAATAGTGTTAAATATCAAACAAATAGCAATAATGTAAAACAGGAGATTGTAGATATTGCAGATAAGGCAAAGAGAGGAGTAGTTCAGATTATATGTTATAAATAATCATGAAGTGATGTTACAATATCACTATATTTGGGTTTATCGTAACATCAGTTTTTAGCAACTCTCATTGATTGGTTTAATAGAGATGTTATACAGTTATTAGTTATATTCATCTCTTATCATCTTTATCATCACTAGTCATTAAATACTTTCCATACATCATAGCCACCACAACACCAATAACAACTAAATATACAACCCACGGTTCTCTATTCATCAAAAAACCTTTTTATTATTATATCATAAATCACTTTAGCTCTTCTTTTGGAAAGATTTCATATTAAATATTATATTTGGATAGGTGGTATGACTAAAATATGATTAAATATATTAATATTATTTATAATATAAAAGAAATATTAATTTTAATAATGTTATGATTTAAAGATGAAACAAGAAACAGCATTAAACATACTTAAATTGGGAAAAAATGTTTTTATAACAGGTTCAGCAGGTACAGGAAAGACATATCTTCTAAATAGATATATAAGATATTTAAAAGATAATAATATATATCCAGCTGTTGTTGCACCAACAGGTATTTCTGCTTCACATCTAAAAGGACAGACTATTCACTCATTTTTCTCTTTAGGTATTAGAAATAAAATTGATAATGGATATATTGAATTTTTATTAGATAAGAGGTATCTAAGAAAAAGATTTAGTGAACTTAAAGTATTAATTATTGATGAGGTATCTATGGTATCTCCAGATATATTTTCTGCAATGGATATTATTTTACAATCTTTTAAAGGTTCGATTGAGCCTTTTGGTGGAGTTCAAGTTGTAATATCAGGAGATTTTTTTCAATTACCACCAGTATCAAAAGAGCTTAAAAATAAAAGATTTGCTTGGCAGTCTGAAGCTTGGAGAGAGTTAAAATTAACAAGTTGCTACTTAGAGGAGAAGTTTAGACAGGAAGATAATAGACTTATTAAAGTTTTAGATGATATTAGAAGTGCCAATATTACAAATATAACACAAGATATATTATATAGTAGATATAAAAAGAATTTAAAGAAAAATTTTACTCCTACTAAACTATATACACACAATTTTGATGTTGATAGAATAAACAGTGCAGAATTAGCTAAACTTAAAGAGAAATCTAAACTATTTGTATATGATTCTAAAGGTAGTCCAAAAAATGTTGAAAAGATATTTAAATCATCTCTAGTCTTAAAAGAGTTAACACTTAAAAAAGGTGCTATTGTTATTTTTATAAAAAACAATTATGAAGATGGTTATGTCAATGGAACGACAGGGGTAGTAGATAGATTTGATAAAGATAATCTACCAATAGTAAAGATTTCTGATGGAAGAAAAATAAAGGTGGATTATCAAGAGTGGTCAATAGAGAATGATAGTGGTGAAATTTTAGCTACGGTTTCTCAAATTCCTCTAAGACTAGCATGGGCAATAACTATCCATAAATCACAAGGCATGACACTAAGTTCTGCTGAAATTGACTTATCAAAAACTTTTGAGGTAGGGCAGGGGTATGTAGCTCTATCTCGAATTAAAAGTTTAGAGGGATTAAAACTGATGGGTATTAATAGCAATGCACTTAAAGTTGACCCTCTTATATTAAAGATAGATGGTAAAATAAAAGAGGCTTCAAAAAAAGCTGAAAAAGAGATAGAAAAAATTAGTAAAGAGGAAGCTTTAGAAGATAGATTTGAAAAATATATTAAATCTATATCAGATGAAGATACTCAAGAAGAGTATAATATTGATGAGTATTTTTCGTGTAATATAGATGAGAAAAAAGATATAAAGGTTATATAACTGTTAGAAAAAATCTTATATTTTATATATATATTCCTACTAACAGGTTGTAGCCTACTTCCAATAGAGCATTATAGTAGTAGTAAAATAGAGCAAAATATTAAAAAATTATCTATTATGGTAAGAGGTTTAGATAAGAGAGTAGATAGACAAGAGGCAGAGGATTTTGCTAGGAGTAGTATCTATTATGCTTTAGAGTTGGCAAAAGAGTATAGAGTTGTCTCTCCTCCACTATGGCACAATACGCTAGTAAATATTGGTTTAAGAGATAGAGGGTTGTGTTATCAGTGGGCTGAAGATATGCTTCTATTTTTTCTAAAAAAGAGATATAGAACTCTTAAATTCTATTTTGTAGGGGCAGATATTGGAGAATATTTTGAGCATAATGGAGTTGTAGTATCTTTTGGAGATTTTAGAGATGGGATAATTATTGATGCTTGGCGAAATTCGGGTAATCTATATTTCAACTATGTAAAAAAAGACAGATATATTTGGAAAAATAGAGAAGAGATATATAGAAAAGTAGAAAATAGATTAACTATAACTAATAATTAGTTATAGTTTTGATTTGTATTAGCTTGTTCTTCTCTTAAGAGTCCTTCACATACAGATGTTTCTGCTAGAGGTAAATCCTCTCCATTATATGGACATAACTCTGCTACATCAACACAATCTGGACACTTTTTAATATTTGGTTTATAGCAATGGTTATGTACCGGTTTTTGGACTTTTTGTTGAACAACCACTCTATCTGGTCTAATATCCCCACCTGCAAATAGTATTGCTCCTAAAATTGTAATAGACAGTAATAATCTCATTTGGTTTCCTTATGATTTTTGGGATTAAATTTTAACATATTTTATATTAGTAAAAAATACTTTTATACATTTAATATTCATTTTAAATATAAAATTAAGAATTATATATTATTTATCTTTTTTAATTAAAGATGATATTTTTGCTTGAAGTTTTAACCATAATTTATGCTCAATTGCTGGAAAACCTGCATATGTTCTATTCCCTTTTAGAGATTTTGTAACACCACTCTTTCCAGCAATGGTTGTAAAATCTCCAATTTTTATATGTCCTACTGTTCCACTCTGTCCACCCATTACAACATTTCTACCTAGTGAAGTTGAACCTGCAATACCTGCTTGACCTGCTAATAGGGTATTCTCTCCAATATCACAATTGTGTCCAATCTGAACTAAATTATCTATTTTAGCTCCTCTTCTAATATATGTTGAGCCAAATACTGCTCTATCTATAGTTGTATTTGCACCAATCTCAACACTATCTTCTATAATTACATTTCCATTTTGATATATCTTTATATGCTCACCATCTTTAGTATGAGCAAAACCATACCCATCAGAGCCTATAACAGAACCTGCATGTAGAATACAATTATCTCCTATTTTTGAGTGGTGATATATAGTTACATTTGGATATATAATGGTATTTGAGCCAATCTCTACCTCATCTCCAATATAGACACCTGCCATAACTATAACACCACTACCCAATTTTATATTTTTACCAAATCTAACTCTCTTGTCAATATCACAACCCTCTCCCATATCTGGGTGAGAACCTTTTGTTGTTATCTTATAGGCAAATAGTTTAGAGATTAAAGCCAATTTTAGATATGGCTCATCTGTAATAAGTGGTATAGTAGTTTTTGGTAGAAGATTTATATATCTCTCTTCTATTAAAACAGCTACTGCTTTAGTATCTGATAACTCATCTATATATCTCTTATCATTAAAAAAGCTTATATGATTTGGTGTTGCACTTTTTAGAGTATGGAGTCCATATATATCTATATCTTCTCCACTATACTCTATATCTATCTCTTTAGCTATTTGAGTTAACTTATATATTTTCATCTCTCTATTGCTACAACTCCACTACAGACAATCTCTATCGGATTATATCTCTCTGTTGCTTCTAAAAAGTGTTTAACTCTACAAGGCTCATCTGTTACCATTCCAATAATCATATCTTTTCCAACATTGGCTATTCCACCATTATATGCTTGGCATAGAGCTTGAATATCAGATAAATTCTTATCAATTGGAAATTTGGCTAGAACCATCTCTTTCTCTACCATCTTATCATGCTCTACAACCTTATATACAGGAATTAATTTATGTAGCTGTTTTGTAATCTGCTCAATAACTCTCTTATTACCCTTTGTTACTATTGTCATTCTTGAGTGGTTACTATTTGGAATTGGAGCTACTGTTAGAGTCTCAATATTATAACCTCTTCCTGCAAATAGACCAGATATACGAGATAGTACAGAACTCTCATTTTCGACTAAAATTGATATAACTCTTCTTACATCAGCCATTACTCACTCTCCTTATTATCTGATAATATCATATTATATAATGCTCCACCAGCAGGAACCATAGGAAGAACATTCTCAAATCTATCAATAGCCACATTTATAAAAGCCACTCTATCTTTTTTTATTGCATCTGTTAGTGCAGTATCAAACTCCTCTTTAGTTGTAACATCATATCCAATACCACCACAAGCCTCTGCTAATGCTTTAAAGTTTGGCTGATAGCTTAAATCTGTCTCTGAAAATCTATCTTCATAGAAGAATGATTGCCACTGTCTTACCATTCCTAAGAAGTGATTATTTAAAATAATATTAATAACAGGTATATTATATTCAGATGCAGTTACTAACTCTTGAACATTCATTAAGATAGAGCCATCTCCTGTAATATTTATAACAGTTTTATCTGGACACCCCTTTTTTGCACCTATAGCTGATGGAAATCCATATCCCATAGTTCCAAGTCCACCTGAATTTATCCACTGTCTTGGTCTATCAAATGGGTAGAATTGTGCTGTCCACATCTGATGTTGCCCAACATCTGAAGTAATAATCGCATCTTTTCCTAAGAGTTCACCAACTCTCTCTATTATCCATTGTGGTTTTAATGTAGTATCACTATCTTTATATGAGAGAGGATGAATTTCATTATAGCGATTTAATACCTCTCTCCAATTACTATATCTATTACTATCTATCTTATCTTCTAATTTATTAATTAACTTCTCTAAGACAATGGATATATCAGCAACTATTGGATAGTTAACATTAACAAGTTTACTAATATTAGCTGGGTCAATATCAACATGAATAATATCAGCATATTTTGCAAATTCACTAAGTTTTCCTGTAACTCTATCATCAAATCTAGCACCTAATGCGATAATTAAATCGGTCTCACTCATAGCCATATTTGATGAGTAGTTCCCATGCATTCCAAGCATACCTTGAAGTAGTGGGTTATTATGCCCCATAACACCTCTTGCCATTAGAGTCTCAACAGCAGGAATTCCACCAATCTTAGCCAATTTTCTAACCAAATCACTTGCATTTGATAAAACTACACCACCACCAATATATAAGAGAGGTTTTTTAGATTTGAGTATTGCATCAATTGCTTTTTCTATCTGTCTATTATTCCCTTTTGTTGTTGGTTTATAACTAGGTATATTTACACTATCTGGATATTTAAACTCTCCCACCTCTGCTGTTATATCTTTTGGAATATCTATTAATACTGGTCCCGGTCTTCCTGTTCTTGCTATATGAAATGCCTCTTTTAATACTCTTGGTAAATCTTTTATATCTTTTACTAAATAGTTATGTTTTGTGCATGGTCTTGAAATCCCTACAGCATCTATCTCTTGAAATCCATCAGTTCCAATAAGAGATAGTGGAACCTGTCCTGATATTACAACTAGAGGAATTGAGTCCATATAGGCTGTAGCTAATCCCGTTACAGCATTTGTAAATCCCGGTCCACTTGTAACCATTGCTACTCCAACTTCTCCCGTAGCTCTAGCATATCCATCAGCAGCATGAACAGATGCCTGTTCATGCCTATTTAATATATGTTCAAATCTGTCTTGCTTATATAGTTCGTCATATACATTCATGATAGCACCACCGGGGTAACCAAAAACAGTTTTTACCCCCTCGGCTATTAGTGCTTCACAAACCATTCTTGCACCGTTCATTTTCATGAATATTGCTCCAATCGTTTTAATTTTATTATTATAATCGGTGATTTTATCTAAATTAGATAAATTTTATCTAAAATATAGTTTTATAAAAGATATATTAATTTTTTATTAAATATGAAATTAATTATTTAACTTAAGCAATATCGCTATAAAAAAATGTTATAATAGTTTATAAGATTTTAAAGGGTGGTTTTTCTGATAGAATTAGATGTTTTAGTCAACTACCCCACCCTAAAGGGTGAGGCTTGAAGATTTTTAAGCGACTAAGTCGTTTAATTTTAATCTTGGCGGATGATTGACGCACCCATATCTCTTGGCTACTACTTTTGGTAGGGGCTGAGAGTTACTTTTTAAGAACTTAGATAGGATATT
>WGAM01000051.1 GCA_015494795.1 Campylobacterota bacterium | reverse complement strand
CTCTATTTTTCCGAAAGAGCTTAAGGCAAAGTTTATGTATATTTCTGTGTAGGATTCCATGAGTGGAATTTTAGCATTAATTTACTAATTAGTTTCAATTAGTAATAAAATATTAATTTTTTATTTTTGCTTTATCGTAACATCAGATATTAATTAATAGGAATATCAATTAGTAACTTAGTCACTCTTGATAACGAATATGGTATTATTTCGCTAAGTAAAAAAAATGGAGCATATTAAAATGAATTTTGCAAACCTTTTTTCTAGTATGATAGGTAGTAAAAATAGTACTGAAAATGAACAGAGTAACTGGATAAAGTGTCCTAAGTGTTTAGCTCTAATGTATTATAAAGAGGTTGAATCTAAGTGTAATGTTTGTCCTAAATGTAATCATCATTTTAGAATTAACGCAACAAAAAGAGAGGCATATCTATGTGATGAGGGGAGTTTTATAGAGCATGATAAATCATTAACTCCTATTGACCCTCTAAAATTTATTGATAAAAAGAGTTATAAGAAGAGATTAGAGGAGGCAAAATCAAAAACAGGTAAAACCTCATCTGTTGTAGCTGGAAGCTGTAAAATTAATGGAGTTGAAGCTGAACTAATTATATTTGATTTCTCATTTATGGGAGGAAGTTTAGGCTCTGTAGAGGGGGAGAAGATAGTAAGAGGTATAAATAGAGCTATTAAAAAAAGATGTGGATTTATAATAGTATCTGCTAGTGGTGGTGCTAGAATGCAAGAGAGTACATTTTCACTACTTCAAATGAGTAAAACATCAGCTGCACTAAATAGACTTCATCTTGAAGGGTTGCCTTTTATATCCGTATTAACAGACCCAACTATGGGTGGAGTTAGCGCATCTTTTGCAATGTTAGGGGATATTATTATGGCAGAACCGGGAGCATTAGTTGGTTTTGCAGGACAGAGAGTTATTAAGCAGACAGTTGGAGTTGATTTGCCAGAAGGATTTCAACGCTCTGAATTTCTATTAGAACATGGTTTAATAGATATGATTGTAGATAGAAATGAGATGAAAGATACAATATCAGGACTATTAAAACTATTTTTAGAAGATAATCCTAAAATAACTCCACAAACTTCTACTTCTGACAAGAAAGAGAAAGATAAAAATATAGAAAAAGATGATATAGAAAAAGATAAAAATCAAAATAGTTAATTTCAGATGATATATGCTCTAATAGATAGAGATACTCTTTTAAAAAAAGATATATCTCTAAAACAGATTTCAGAAAAAATAGAAAAATTAAATATTCCAATAGCACAATATAGAAATAAGTTCGGTAGTATAGAAGAGAAAAGAGAAGATTTAAAGAGTATAAGAAGATATTTTAGTGGAAAAGTTATAGTTAATGATACAATATCTCTTATTGATTATGCTGATGGATTACATATTGGACAAGAGGATATAAGAGAGTTTAGTAGTAATTTAAAAGAGGCTATAGATATTATTAGAAAAAAGATAGGTAGAAAAATTTTAGGTCTATCAACACATAATAAAAAAGAGATAGTAGAGGCTAATAGTCTTGATTTAGACTATATTGGTATTGGTGCATATAGAGCAACCTCAACAAAAGAAGATACACAAATTTTAGGAGAGAATATTTTTACTTTAGCAAAACTATCTAAACACCCTGTGGCTATTATTGGTGGAGTCAAGATGAGTGATAGATTTCCTAAAGAGATTAAATATAGAGTTATAGGCTCTGATTTATACAATGAAGATTAATATATATATAATTGATAAAAAATCTAAAGATAGATTATATGCTCCTCTTATAGAGCATTATAAAAAAATATCCAAACCATTTGCAAAAATAGAGATTTTTGAAATATTTACAAAAGATATAGCAAAAGCTCATGATATTTCCACACACGCTTCACAAAAATCTTATACTATCACATTAAGTAAATATCTATCAAATGGTTATAGCATTGCTCTAAGTCCAGATAGCCATGAGGTAGATAGCTATAAGTTTTCAGAGTTACTTAAGGATAAAGGTGTTGTAAATCTCTTTATTGGTGGAGCTTTCGGCTTTGAGGAGACTTTTTTACATAAATGTAATAAAAGTATATCTTTTGGTAAAATTACGATGTCACATAAGCTGACAAAGGTGGTTTTAATGGAACAGATATTTCGAGGATTGACTATTTTAAATAACCACCCTTATCATAAATAATTAGGAGAATATAATGCTAAACAGTGAACAGATAAAATTTTTTAAGAGTGCTTTAGAGGCAAAAAGAGATAGAATAAAAAAGAATTTACATATTACCTCTAGCGAAATGGATAGTATGAGTCATAATGATTTAAAAGATGAAGCAGATTTTGCTTCAACTTCACTTGGAAGAGCTGTTGATAATGCAATTTTAAATCAACAAGCACAAGAATTAGCAGAAATTGAACTGGCTTTAGATAAAATAAAAAATAATCTTTATGGGATATGTGAGATGTGTGAAGAGGAGATAAATATAGAGAGACTTAAGGTCAAAATCTTTGCTAGATACTGCATTACCTGTAGAGAGGTTATAGAAAAAGAACACAAATAGTAAGGAGAATTTATGCGTTTAGGTCTATATATATTAGCATCAATAGTTTTAATGACAGCCATTGGAGCTTATATTTACAGTATAAATCCAAATGACTTCAGTTATAATTTAGGTGGAGTAGATATTGTTATGCCAATAGCAGTCTGGGTAATATTACCTATGTTTATATTAATGGTTGCATCTCTATTCCATATGATGTTTTATGGAGCAAAAAACTTTTTTAAATTTAAAAAGTGGGAAAAAGATAGTGATACACTGAATAATGCACTCTATTGGTCTATTTTAAATGAGCCTAAACCACATAAATTCAATTTAGAGAAATTAAGAGAGACAGCTTCAATTTTAAAAATTTCTAATATTAAAGTAAATGGTACAGTAGATGGAATATCTGATAAACTTCAGAGTGCATTAAATATTATTACAGAAATTGATAAGGGAGAGTGTATTGATTTTAAAGAGAAAAAATTATTAAATATACTCTCTCCATCAAATCCATTAGTCATTAAAAATCAGATAAACTGTCTATATAAGGATAAAAAATTTGCTGAAGAGGTTTTAGATAATAAGGAAAAGTATAGTAAAAGTGTTTTTGAAAAGGCACTTAAGATATTTGCAAAAACTCAAGATTTTCCAAAAGCAAAAAAATATAGTAAAGTATTTACAAGAGAGAGTTTTATGAGACTTATTAATAGAGTCAATAGAGATAATGACTTAGGTCTTACAACTACTATTCTTGATGAGTTTATCCAAGATTTACATAGTGAATTAAAATGTAGTGATTTTCTACTTATTGCCAATATTACAAAAAAACAGCTCTCTCCAGATGAAAACTTAAATCTATTTAAAAAGTATCAATCTGAATATACAAAGGCAGAGACTGCATATCTATATCTTCTATTTGAGTATGAGATGATTGATAAGGCAGGAGAGTATCTTGATGAGCATGATGCAGATGAGTTTATGCGTTTTAGAGCGTTATATGACCTTAAAAAGACACATACAAAATATAAGATAAAAGATTTAATAAATATTAAACATATATGTAATGACTCTTGATTTTAGTAAATCTATATTTGCTCTAGCCCCTTTAGCAGGATTTACAGACCTTCCATTTAGAGGTGTAGTTAAGAAATTTGGAGCAGACCTTACTGTAAGTGAGATGATAAGCTCTAATGCTCTAGCTTTTAAAAATAGTAAAACTATTAAGATGTTAGAGAAGAGTCCACTAGAAAATCCATACTCAGTTCAGATTGCAGGGTCAAATCAAGATGTAATAAAGAGAGCTATTGAGTTTTTAAATAGTCAAGATGGTATTGATATTGTAGATTTAAACTGTGGCTGTCCAGCTCCAAAAATTGTCAATAATCTACAAGGAAGCTCCCTATTAACAGATTTACCAACTATGGCAAAGACGATAAAAACCATAAAAGAGTACTCAAATAAAGAGTTGTTATCTGTAAAGATGCGTCTTGGATTTAATCATAAAAACCATATTGAGATAGCAAAAGTGTGTGAAGATAGTGGAGCTGATTTTATTGTAGTTCATGGAAGAACAAGAGCTGGAAAATATAAAGCTAGTGTTGATTATGATGCAATAAGAGAGGTAAAAGAGTCTATATCTATACCTGTAATTGCAAATGGAGATATAACAACTCCCAAAAAGGCAAAATGGGTACTAGAATATACAAAAGCTAATGGAGTTATGGTTGGTCGTGGTGCTATTGGAAAACCTTGGATATTTAAGATTATAAAAGATTATATTAATGGAGATACTATCTCATCTTCTCCTACCCCCGACTTAATTAGAGAAGTTATATTAGAGCATTTTAATCAAATGATAGCTCACTATGGAGATTATGGAGCTATTCTATTTAGAAAACATCTACATAGATACTCAAAAGCTGGTTATATTGGTGCATCTAAATTTAGAGATTTAGTAAATAGAGTAGAAAATCCTAAAGATATGAGAGATATAATAGAGGAGTTTTTTTTATCTTCTAATTTTAGGGCATACTAGATATCCACTAGCAAGTAGTTTACAACCCGATGAGTAGTACTTTTTTCTAATTAAAGATGATTTATTTTTATTATCACTTAAATTCTCTTTTAACGAGCTAACAGTCTGAGGTTGAGGTTCACTCTCCACGCAACCAGACATAAATAGACATATTCCAATAATAGTTAATATTTTACACATAAAAATCCCCCTAAAGTTAATCAATAGATTAAATAAAATTTTATATAAAATATGTAGATTTATTGTGTATTTTTTATATTTTATTAAAATTTATAGTGTATTCCTAAACCTACACCTAATTCACTATTATCATCATAATAATATTTACTATCATTAAAAAAGTGTAACTGAAATTCAAAATCTAAAAAGAGTGGTATAAATTGACTATCTAAATCTCTTAAATCATATTCAACTCCTACCCCTCCACCATATCCAAATGTCTCTACTTTATCTTCATAATAGTATCTTCTATCCCAATTCCATACTCCTACCTCTCCATATCCATATAGATTATAAAAAAAATCTCTTTTAAATCTATAAATTCCTCTAAGTGCGACACTATTTTTACTACCTAAAAGGTCAAAAATAGCTTGAAATGCAATTTTTTCATCTTTATCTATTTTAATGCTAATCCCATCAGAAGGAGTTGCTAATTGTAATCCTATATAGATATTATTATCTGCTAATATGCCTAAAGTTATTACTATTATTAATATTATCTTTTTCATCAATTTTTCCTTATTTCGGAGACATCGCCATTGATGGCAGTGAGGAGAAATAATCAGCTCTGCTGAAAATTCTCACTTGACATCATATCATATTTTGTATATAATTGCTATATGAAAACTATGATACTAACTCAAAAGAACCGATTAAAACTCAGTTCCACCAAACTTGAAATTGTTAAACAGTTATCTT
>WGAM01000050.1 GCA_015494795.1 Campylobacterota bacterium | reverse complement strand
TAGAAGTTACTTTGTGGCTAGTGTAGGTGGTGCTCCTATTGAAATTTTAAAACAGTATATTGAGCAACAAAAAACACCTGATTAATATTTGCTTCGCAAATGTTCCTTATATCCCCGCCCTTAACGGCGAGGGTTTACGGAACGGGTGCTAGAATAATCTATTAATTTCATTGATTTAACTAACAGTAATTGTAATTGTTAAAGACAATTATGATAATATATTAATTCCAAAGAATTTATTTAAAAAAGGATTTTTTTATGGAAAAAACTATATTAATTCTATCAACAACTGCTCTTTTAACTACACTATCTTTTGCAAATGAAAATACAGGTTGTGGGCTTGGAAGTCAAATATTAAAAAATCAAGACTCTGTAATGATGCAAGTTTTTGCAGCAACAACTAATGAAAGTTCAGGAACTCAAACATCTGGTATCACTTCAGGAACATTAGGTTGTGCAAAACCAGCTAAATTAGTTTTTAATGATAAAGCAAATAGATTTGTTTCAGAAAATATGGACTCTTTAGCAATGGATATTTCGAATGGTCATGGAGAAGCGTTAGATACTCTTGCAACACTATTAAATGTAAAAAATAGAGATATTTTTGCTTCAAAACTTCAATCTAACTTTGATAAAATCTATACCTCTTCAAATGTAACATCAGCAGAAGTAATTGATAATATTGTATCATTAGGATAATCATTACTTAATGTTATTAGTAGTTCAAAAAGTAGTCAAACTCTTTTTTGGACTACTACTATTAAATAGTTCTCTTTTAGCAACTCTCCCCTTTTCAGATAAAAAACTATCTAAGCTCTCACAAAATCCTCAATGGCATAGATTATTACATTTTAAAAATAGAGAGAGTGAGATAGATGATAAAAGATTTTTCTTTGCTAAAAATGGGAAAATAGACCCAAAAGCTGAACTAAAAGCATCTATCAAAAAACTTATCTCTGATAAGAGTGATGATGAGAACTCTACACTCTGTTACTATCCATCTCGCTCTAGATGGATTTTAAAACAACTTCCTAGCTTAAAGAGAGAGATATATATCCCTAAATGTGAAAAGTTAAAAAGAGAGTTAAAAGAGTTAGGAGCAAAAGAGGTTTCACTTATTTTAGTATCTTCACATATAAACTCTCCAGCTTCTGCTTTTGGTCACACCTTTTTAAGAATTGATAGTAATCCAGAGACACCTCTAATCTCTTATGCTGTAAACTATGCAGCTCAGACAAGAGAAGAGAATGGTTTTATATATGCCTATAAGGGGCTATTTGGAGGATATCAAGGGCGTTACTCTATAGACCCATACTATAAAAAGCTAAAAGAGTATTCAGACTTAGAGCAGAGAGATATTTGGGAATATAGACTAAAATTAACTCAAGAGGAGATAGATAGATTAGTATTACATATTTTTGAAATTCGTCACTTCTATGCAGACTATTTTTTTCTATCTGAAAACTGCTCATATAATATATTATGGCTAATAGATATTGCAAAAGAGGATAGTAGTTTAATTAATAGTTTTAATTTTAAAGCAATTCCTATTGATACTCTAAGGGCAGTTATCTCTAAAGATTTAATAAAAGATACTATATATCGACCATCTCAACGAAAAAAAATCTTAGCAATAGGAAAATCTATTAAAAATAATAGAGTCGCTTTAGAGTTTGCAAAAAGTAGAGAATATAATCTAAGTGAAATAGAAGATTTAAATAGAGAAGAGAAGATAGCATCATTAGAATTAGCCACATCGCTACTTAAAATAAGGCGTTCAGATAAAGAGATAGATAGAAAAGAGTATCTGAAATATTTTTTAAAACTGCTAAAAGCAAGAAGTAAATTAGGCAAAATAGAGAGAGAAGAAATCCCACAACCTCCAGCTCCAGAGAATGGTCACCTATCAGCTAAAAGCTCAATATCATATAGTAGTGGAGATAGTATAAAGATAGAGGGAAAAGTCTCATATCATGATATTTATGATAATGATTATGGGTATATTGCAGGAGGATATATCAGTTTCTTTGATACAAAAGTAGAGTATAAAGATAGAAAACTAAAACTTGATAAGATAGATTTTCTAAAAATAAAATCTTATGCTCTGCAAGATTTTCTATTTAAACCAATATCTTGGGAGGTCTCAACAGGTGGAAAACGAATTTTTAATAATGAGCTTAATAGCTATCTAAAAGCAGGTGGAGGAGTTACTTTAGGAGATAATAGACTGTATGGATATACAACTATTACTCCAACTATCTATTATAGAAAAAATGAAAAAGAGAGCATAGCTATTAATAGTGGTCTGCTCTATAATCCATCAAAATATTTAAAAATTGGAGTTCTTGCTTCAGATGAGTGGTTTAAAAACGATAGAGAGATAATAGAGATTGAACCATTTATAACATATAGTTTTGACCAGAAATCAGCTCTAAATTTAAGATATAACTATAAAGATATAGATGGATTAAAAGAGAGAGAGGCTACTCTCTCTTGGTTTTGGTACTATTAAAATAGGTTAGCATTTTTATCTACCCATTTCAAATACTCAATAATATTTTTTACCTCTTCTTCCGTTCATAAATATCTATAGAAAACTATATGTTAGCAAAATTATATAATCTTCGATACTTTTCAACGTTTGTAGGTAATTTATGGGCTAATTTAAGCTTATTACAAGTTCTTTTTGCAGAAATCTTGCTCCCTACTTTATCTCCCTAACCTATCGTATTACCGAATTAGTGGGACTTTGTAATGTATTTATCAAATAAAACCGACTATGGGTCTCTGTTTTATATGTGTCAGATTAGATTTATTTCAGCCATCTTGCTCCACAAAACCATAGTATCTCTTAATGCATATTTGATAGTCTATTTTTTTTAGACAAAAAATTATAGCATAATATATAATATAAATCAATATTTATACATATATTTATATAACTTTTCTGTTAACTGTTAGTATCCTTCATATGTTGGTTTAGCATTCTTAAATTAAAGTAGTCAATCATACCTTTTACATAAGGCTCTTTATACTTACTAGCTGGGTTCATAACAAAATCTTTTACCCACTGTTCACCATTCTCATGTCTCTGAAGAACACCTGTTAAATCTGGTCCAGAAGATACTTTACCAATAACATGACAACCACTACAACCACCTTCTCCAAATGCTCTCTCACCAGCTTGTGCTTCAGGAGATTGAGGAGTAGCCACTTTTCTTACAAGTAAATCTTTAGCTCTAATTCCAACATCAGCAGTTTTAACCATATATTGCCAAATCATATTTTCAAATAGAACAGCTTTTTCATAATCTTCAGCTTTAACTGCTTCATCTGATTTAGCTTTCTGCTCTTTGATTTTCCCATATTGGTCAAGTGCATCTGTTACAAGATTTTTAACTGTAGGATATTTCTCATAATGGTTCTCTTTTAAGAACTTAACAACACTCTGAATAACAGCATCAGTTGCACTATTAACTGCAACAGTTTTCTCATATTCAGCTTTTAGTTGCTCTTTTGACATTGATTTCATTTTAAGCTTTTGAGCTGAGACATACTTCTTATTAGGGTCTTTAACCATTAAATAACCCATCATCTCTAAGTGTAGTGCAGAACAGAACTCTGTACAGTAGTATGGAAATACCCCCTCATTATCTGCTTTAAAGGTTAATGCCACAGTTTTACCTGGTTCTAAAGATGCATGAACATTATAATCATCTACTGTAAATCCGTGAGTCTCATCTTCTACTCTCTCAAGATTTGTTAGATAGAATGTTACTATATCACCTTTATTAACTGTAACTCTCTCTGGATTAATATGAGAACAGACTGCAGTACCATATATATATAGATATAAAAACAATATAAACTATACAAAAGAATAAATTAAATATAATTATAGCTATGAAAGTTAAAAGCGTATTAAAAATATTAGGAATAGATAGAGTTACTCTCTATAATTATGTAAAAAGTGGAAAGATAAGAGGTACGCTTTTTCCAAATGGAACATATAATTATAATAATGTATAGTAAAAGAAGATTAGCTAAAAAGATATTAGGAGAGAAAGATATCACAAAGAGTTGAAAGACATATTATAATTAATAATAAAACTTTTGAAGAACTAACGCATTTATCTAAAAATCTATACAATTATACTAACTATCTAATTAGACAACATTGTTTTGAAACAGGTAAAATGCTCAATGAATATGAATTAACAACTAAATTAGCCAAAGAGAAGCAGATAGATTATATTTTAATGCCATCAGCACAATCTGCTCAACAGACAATTAAACTGCTTTTTAAGAATTGGAAGTCATTTTTTAAAGC
>WGAM01000049.1 GCA_015494795.1 Campylobacterota bacterium | reverse complement strand
GGCTAATATATACCATTTGGAGGTAATCTTATGGGAGATTTAAGAATAGAAGCTCAAAATATTTTAAAAGCAAAACAGAATAAAAAAAGAGATAGATATATAGAAAATAGTATATCTGAAAATAGCAATATAAGAGAGAAAAAGATTAAATCTATGCAAAAATTTCAAGAAAAAGTTCAATATCAAATTGATAATTTCCAAAATAATCTATTAGAGTCTGCTAAAAAAGGAGAAACCCTAAAAATAGATATAGTAGAATTAAATAAGAGTAATTTAATATCTTGGTGGAGTGAGAGAGAAGAGAAAAATCAAGAGCTATTAGAGGAGTATCTCCCAATAAAAAGTAGCATTGTTACATTTATTGATGATATAAATTTAGACTATCTAAAAGATGATATTATACTAGATGATACTCTACAAAAACTATATGATACTATCAAAGATAATGATATATATCCAGATTGGAGAGTAAAGAGAGACAGTAGTGGAGAGATAAAATCTATATATTTAGAGGCAAATCCACTTATATCATATAAAGAGAGAAGAGACCAACTAATAAAAGAAAAAGAGAATAGAAGTAGAGCATTAGTAGTATTAGAAAAACCAAATAGTAAAAAAATAGAAAAAGTAAATGATAAGCAGATTATAAAAAAACTAATAAAATCTATATTCATATTTATAGGATTACTATATTTCTCTGTTACAATTCTTACAATAATAAGTAATGATTTAGCAATTATAGAAAATTCAAATAGTAATAGTTTTATTGAGATAGCTTGGCCATATTTTCTATTTAAAGATTTTTCTAATGTAGCTGATATGTTTATATTCTCTCTTCCAATAGGCTTAATTATTAGTATCTATTTTGCATATAAAAAAAGTTGAGAAGAGTTTTATATTTGCTTTAAAACAGAATTAAAACTCTTTTGGGTATAATCTCAAACTTTTTGAAAAAACCAATTATATTAAAATTGGAAAAATAAATAATAATTAATGAAGGGTTTGCAATGTACGCAATCATTAAAGCAAGTGGTCAACAATTCAAAGTTAAAGAGGGAGATATTATCTGCTTTGACAAAATGGGATTAGAGCCAAAGAGTGCAGTAGAGTTTAAAGATGTTCTAGCACTAGATAATGGCGAATTGACTATTGGTACACCATTTATAGATGGTGCTGTAGTCAAAGGTGAGGTGATAAATGAGGGAAGAGATAAGAAAGTTATCATCTATAAGAAGAGAAGAAGAAAAGACTCTAAATTAAAAAGAGGTTTTAGAAGAGACTTCACTAGAGTTAGAATTACAAGTATAGCATAAGGAGAGATAATATATGGCACATAAAAAAGGTCAAGGGTCAACTCAAAACAATAGAGATTCAGCTGGACGAAGACTTGGTGTAAAAAAATATGGTGGGGAGAGTGTTATCCCGGGAAATATTATTATTAGACAGAGAGGAACAAAAGTTCATGCAGGAACTGGTGTAGGAATGGGAAAAGACCATACTATATTTGCTAAGATTGAAGGCGTTGTTAAATTTGATAATATTAGTAGAAGTAAAAAAAGAGTATCTGTAATCCCTGCTTAATCATAAAGTATCTTTTAAAAGATACTTCTTCATTAATCCCCTCCTTAGCTTTTTAGATAAAATTTCAAAAAAATCTTATATATCTTATTAAAGGAATAGAATGTTTATTGATAGTGTAGAGTTATTAGTTAGTTCAGGAAAAGGTGGTGCAGGTTGTGTCTCTTTTTGGACAGAAAAATTTGTTATAAAGGGTGGTCCTGATGGTGGAGATGGGGGAAAAGGTGGCTCTATCTATTTTAAAGTTGACAATAACATAGATACACTATCAGCCCTTAGAGGAAGAAACCATATAAAAGCAGAGAATGGACGACCCGGAGAGGGTAGAAAAAGATATGGTAGAAAAGGTAAAAGTGTTGAGATTGTAGTTCCTGCAGGTACTCAAGTGATAGATATTGAGACTAATGAGATACTATTAGATTTAGTCAAAGAGGGTGAAAAGGTACTCTTTTTAGAGGGTGGAAAGGGTGGACTTGGAAATACCCACTTTAAAAGCTCAACAAACCAGAGACCAACCTATGCACAACCGGGACTACCCGGAGTTACAAAACATATACGACTAGAAATGAAATTAATTGCTGATGTTGGCTTAGTAGGTTATCCTAGTGTTGGGAAATCGACTCTAATATCAACTATATCAAACTCAAAACCTAAAATTGCAAGTTATGAGTTTACCACTCTAATACCAAATTTAGGAGTGGTAAATATTGGAGAGTATGACTCATTTGTAGTAGCAGATATTCCGGGTATTATTGAGGGGGCTAGTAGTGGGAAAGGGCTTGGATTAAAATTTTTAAAACATATTGAGAGGACTAAAACTCTACTCTTAATGGTTGATATTCTAAACTATAGAGATATGAAGTATCAATATGAGACACTCTTAATAGAGCTAAAAAGATACTCAAAAGAGTTAGCATCAAAAAGATTTGCTATAGCTATTAGTAAATGTGACTCACTAAGCATAGATGAGATAAATAGTAAAATTAAGAGTTTTTTAGAAGATATTGGATTAAAAGAGAATAATAGACTAGAGAAGTTTGGAGCTAATATGAGTTATCTATCTTATGGATTTATAGAAGATTTTGGTGTTGATTTACCAAAAGATAAACCCCTATTTATAATACCTATATCAGCAATATCTAATATAAATATAAAACCACTATCCTATGCCTTAAAGAGTTTTATAAAAAGTGTAGAAGAGCAGAAAGAGAGAGATGAAGTTTAAAAGAGTTGTAATAAAAGTAGGCTCTCATGTATTAACTGAAAATAATAGAGCTGTATCAAAAAAGAGAATGATAGATTTAGTCGATTTAATTGCTAAACTAATGGAGAGAGATATTGAGGTGATTTTAGTAAGCTCTGGAGCTGTATCTGCCGGATATACAGTACTTCCATTAGATAGATTGACTATTGGAAATAAGCAGGTATTAGCCTCTATTGGACAACCTCTACTACTTAAAATGTATCAAGAGAAGTTTGCAAAATATAATCTATTATGCTCTCAAATACTTCTAAGTGCCTCTGATTTAGACTCTAAAAAGAGAACACACTTAGCTCAAGTCACAATCAATAATCTTCTAAAAAATAGAGTTGTGCCAATTATTAATGAGAATGATGTAATCGCTACAGAGGAGTTGGTATTTGGAGATAATGACCAACTATCTGCATCTGTAGCAGATAACTTCAATGCTGAACTCTTAGTTATATTATCAGATATTGATGCACTCTATACTAAAGACCCACGAAAACATAGTGATGCTAAGATTAGAAAAGAGGTCAACCATATTACAGATGAAGAGCTAAAAGATATACCATCTCCAAACAGTGAGTTTGCAACTGGTGGAATTGTTACTAAACTAAAAGCTGGTAAATATCTATTAGATAGAGGCAAAAAAATGTTTCTAGCTACCGGTTTTGGATTAGATGATATTAGTAGTTTTCTTCTTAATGGAGTCCATAAGGGTGGAACACTATTTAAAAGATAGCAATAGAGTATCTTTTATCAATTCTACCGATATTAGTTCTAATCAAAAAATAGTAATTAAACTAAATGTTTAAATATTAAACTATCAGCTTCATAGGTATCACCCGTTTTTCTGCTTCCTTCAAATAGTAGAGTTGCAATTTGATTATTTTTTTGTTCAACTATTTCTACTTTTACTAAATTTGAGCCAACATCAACTACCTCTTTAAATTTAAATAGACGGTCATGACCATTATATTTAACTTTAAGGATTGTACCTCTATATCTAATATTTAGTGTCTGAATAGATGGCTTAGCACTATAATTAATTACATCTCCAATACGATGTTGATTTTTATATAACCAGAGCCAAAATTTATGAATATCATTTGGGTCTTTTATCTGATAATTGTCACCAACAGAATTTGTTATAGAGAGTTTTTTATAGCTATTTATACTAAACATTGCACCCTTTAGCCACTCTCCATTATTGACATAGTTACAAATTGGTGCTGAAGTTATAGCAAAATCTCTTGTTACATCCTCTATAAAGTCAGAAAATGAGAGACCTTTATATTTACTTCCATTCTCTTTTCTTATCTCTACCTCTTTTACTCTTGCAAGCTCATCTAACTCTTCTCTATTAAACTCTTCTTCATTAAATTCTTCTTTTTTAATCTCTTTATTTTTACTCTCTTCTTCCTCTTTTATCTCTTCCTTTTTCTCTTCAGATTTTTGTAAAGATAAGAGTGTCTGTTGTATAACTTGTGTAATCTCTGGGACAATCTCTGCTTTAAGCTCATCTTTGATTTTTTCTATATCTAAAGGCTTTTGAACTGTTATTGTCTCTTTCTCTTCTTCTTTGGATTTTTCTATCTCTTTAAGCTCTTTTATTTTAGGAGGATTGCTATTTTCTGGGCTTTTAGATGGAGATTTTAGTTTAGCTTCTAGCTCTTGGATTTTTAATCTATCTAACTCTATCTGCTCCTGTAGAACTTGAATAACTTTTTTCTCATCAGCATTAATAAAGTGGTTATTGTACTCTACTCCTTTAGCTGTAACTCTTATCCCTCTAACTGTAGCGTTATTCCATTGTGGAACTTTTATCATCTCAACCTCTATTAGCTCCATATTTTTTAACTCTCTAAGATTAGCTTCTAAGCTTGAAGTTCCCATTTGTGGGAGGTCTTGAGCAAATTTTTTATTGGTAAGAGGCATAAAGCCATTAATATTTAATGCCCAAGTAAGAGCATTTGAGATATATGACATTAAGTCTGTCTGTTTATCGGTTAGTTTATATTGTTCTTGGAAGATTAAATCTTTTACTAAAACTCTTGTTCTTTTTGATAGCTCATTTGATGCTGACATAATTGACTCCTTAAAAATTTTTTTAAAATTTTCAAGAGTCTAGCTACCAACATCTCTTGATAAAAGCAGATAGATTAAAGCTAAATCTTACATATATTTGTGTAAAATTCTCTTTAGAAGTGAAGTGCGTTGGTTTGGAGTTCCTAGGGCTTCACTTCCTCTAATCTGCTTTTTAATTCCACATTCTAAATCAAAATTTCTTAAAAGCTAATTAAAAATCACATTTTTTGAAAAAAATTTTTTTTGTTTTTTTCTGTTAAATTTTTCAAAATTGCAAAATTATTAATAATATATTATATTAAAAAAGGTTTTATAAACCTTTTTAAAATAATTTATTATCTTATAATTATCTATAATAATCAATAGTATATTATTGGTGCTAAAATTTTAGGGGGCTAAAAAATTAGGGTAGTGAAATTTTTTGAGCTGGATTAAATTAAGCTAATATTTAGGAAGAATTTGGTTAAATACGAAATACAAAAGCAATATAGCCTAATTAAAGCTATATTTAAAGTTCTTTAAAATAACTATTTTATGGGCTTTTAGAAAAAAAGTCTATTTTATCTAAGCTTAGTTTAAGGTTGAAAAATATGCCTCTTTTTTAAGAGAATGCCGAAAAATAGCGATTTGGTTGCTATTTAAACATACTCCCTTATAGGGTTTGAAACACTTCTAAAGGTAGCAATAATGCTCCTACTTGGGAAATTTAAACATACTCCCTTATAGGGTTTGAAACTACTCATAAACTTCATACTCATTTTCTGGTGGCTCAATTTAAACATACTCCCTTATAGGGTTTGAAACCTGTATCTCCTATGTCCTTTGGTTCTAAGTCGTATTTAAACATACTCCCTTATAGGGTTTGAAACAATTCATCAACTATAAGTTCATAAAATGAATTATATTTAAACATACTCCCTTATAGGGTTTGAAACTGAATTGACTTTAAACTTACTCTTGGTAACTTGTAAATTTAAACATACTCCCTTATAGGGTTTGAAACTTTTGCTCGATAGTTTTCTTTTTAAATGTCTTATGATTTAAACATACTCCCTTATAGGGTTTGAAACTCAACATTTAGATTGTTGTCTATAAATTTTCTAAAATTTAAACATACTCCCTTATAGGGTTTGAAACATTAAAATAGGAGCTACTCAAGAAAGCATCGACAACGATTTAAACATACTCCCTTATAGGGTTTGAAACTCGTACACTTATCGTTCACTAGCCGTTCACTCGGTTTTGTTTAAACATACTCCCTTATAGGGTTTGAAACCTGCTTTATGGACAAGTCCTGCAAGTAGAAACTCGTTTAAACATACTCCCTTATAGGGTTTGAGATATTGAACTAAGAAAAAAGATGTACTATATAATCCTTTTACAGATTATGGTTTTAAAAAAATATTTGGAGATACTAAAAATAGAGAATAAATATTATAAAAATCTAAAAGTTTATCGAGATTTAATTAACTCTTTTAATACAGCTAGAAAAGAGGGATTAAAGAAGGGATAGAAAACTTAAAAAATACTAAAAGATAGCTTTTGCTATCTTTTATAAGGCTATTTTATTTCAATTTTTGCATCTTTTTTAAGAGCTTTAACCTTATTTTCAATAAAATCATTAAATTTCTTTCTATTTAAAATAGCTTTAATTTGAGGTTTTACCTCATCAAAACTCTTAACTCCTGCTGGTTTTCTATCTTCAAGCAAGATAACATGATAACCAAATTGTGTTTTAACTGGTGTTTTTGTAAATTCACCCTTTTTTAACTTATCTGCTGCACTACTAAACTCTGGAACCATTCTCTCAAGAGGAAACCAACCAAGTTCACCACCATTTTGACCTGAAGGTCCTGTTGATTTACTCTTAGCAAGTTCTATAAACTTAGCATTAACATCTTTTGCACCCTCTAACTCTTTTATAATAGCTTTAGCCTCATCTTCACTCTTAACTAAAATGTGTCTAGCTTTTAATTGTGCAGGTTCTTTAAACTTATCTCTATTTTTATCATAAAAGGCTTTTAAATCACTATCTTTAATACTAGCTTCAATCTTTTTAGCCTCTTCTTCCATCCATGTAGTTAAAAGTAACTCTTTTTTGACAATTTCTAACTTTTTCTTATAGGTATCACTATTTTCTAAACCTGATTTAGAAGCATTTTGAATAAGAAGTTTTTTCTCAACAAGTGTATCAAGTACTCGTTTTTTCATATTTTTATCGAGTTTATCAAACTGACTAGCTTGTGGTCCCATTACTTGTGCAATATCATCTTTGGTTATAGACTCACCATTTACAGTTGCATAACTATCTCCTGCATTTGCAAAAGTTACAAATAGTAATGAAGTTACAGCTAATTTTATAGTTTTTTTAATCATTTCTTTCCTTATAGTTTGATTTAATATTTATATTATAATTAAATAAAGTAAATAGAGGGTTAATAAGTAGTAACACCTAACTTAACCTCTCTATACTCAACGCCCATTAACTTACAAGCTCTTCTCATAAGATTTTCAATTGTAAATCCAAATTTTTCAAAAAGTAAATCGGCAGGAGCTGACGCACCAAAGCTATCCATTCCGATTATATCATCTACATATCTATAGTATTCAGTAGCACTACTAGCCTCAATTGCTAAAACTTTTGTATCTGGATTTACTACTCTATTTTTATACTTATTAGACTGCTCATTAAATAGGTCTAAACATGGAACAGATACTACATTTGCTCTAATTCCTAAAACCTCTAAGTGACATGCCCCCTGAAGAGCTAACATAACTTCACTTCCACTTGCCATTAGTGTAAAGTTTGCATCTTTTCTCTCTTTTATAATATATGCACCCTTCGATACATCTCCAAAATCTCTTTTAGGTTTAAGAGTTTTAAGTTTTTGACGAGATAATACAAATCCATGTGGAGCT
>WGAM01000048.1 GCA_015494795.1 Campylobacterota bacterium | reverse complement strand
GTACAGAGATTATGGCTACTATTGTATCTAAAGGTGTAATAGAAGAGAGACCAAAAAGTAATAGTCATACTATTGCTCATGATAGATTAAAAAAGATTACAACTACACATAAAAAAAGCTTATCTCCTAAAAAAAAGATAGAAAAAAGGACAATAAGAAAAAAAAAGATAGTTCCTAAAAAAAAAGAGCCTAAAAAGATAAATATTGTTAATGAATTAGAAGAAAATAGAAAGATATTAAATAAAATAGAAAAGGGAAAAATAGAAAAACCTATAAATTTTACTCTACCAAAAATAGATTTTTTACAAAAGCCTCCTAAGAGTTCAAGAAAAATAGATGAAGCTGAGATAGATAGAAAAATTCATGGTCTTTTAGATAAGTTAAAACAGTTTAAAATTGATGGCGATGTTCATAGAACATATAGTGGTCCACTAGTTACTACTTTTGAGTTTAGACCAGCCCCAAATGTAAAAGTCTCTAAAATTTTAAGTCTTCAAGATGACCTTGCTATGGCACTAAGTGCAGAGACAATTAGAATACAAGCTCCAATTCCAGGTAGAGATGTTGTAGGTATTGAGATACCAAATGATAATTTTGATACCATATATTTAAGAGATATATTAGAGAGTAAGATTTTTTTAAATTCAAAATCTCCACTAACCATTGCTTTAGGAAAAGATATTGTTGGAAATCCATTTATAACAGATTTAAAAAAGTTACCTCATCTATTAATAGCAGGTACAACAGGTTCTGGTAAATCTGTAGGTATTAATGCTATGATATTATCACTTTTATATCGAAATGACCCAGATAGATTAAAACTAATGCTTATTGACCCTAAAATGTTGGAGTTCTCTATCTATAATGATATTCCTCATCTACTAACACCTGTAATTACAGATGCCTCTAAAGCTATTGTAGCACTTTCTAATATGGTAGCAGAGATGGAGAAGAGATATAAATTAATGGCAGGAAATAAGACTAAAAATATTGAAAACTATAATAAAAAGGTAAAAGCTAATGGTGGAGAGATGATGCCATATATTATAGTTATTATTGATGAGTTAGCCGATTTAATGATGACTGGTGGCAAAGATGTTGAATACTCCATAGCAAGACTTGCCCAAATGGCAAGAGCTAGTGGGATACACTTAATAGTAGCAACTCAAAGACCAAGTGTAGATGTTGTAACAGGACTTATTAAAGCAAATCTTCCATCAAGACTCAGCTATAGGGTAGGACAGAGGATAGACTCTAAAGTTATTTTAGATGCTCTTGGAGCTGACTCTCTCTTAGGAAGAGGTGATGCTCTATTTACCCCACCTGCTACAAATGGATTAGTTAGAATTCATGCTCCATGGAATAGTGAAGATGAGATTGAGACTATTGTAGAGTTTTTAAAATCTCAAAGAGAACCTAACTATGATGATAGTTATCTAGTAGGAAGTGATGGAAAAATAGAGGGTAGTAGTGGTGTAGTTGGAGAGCTTGATGAGCTATATGATAAGGCAAAAGATGTAATCTTAACTGACAAAAAAACATCTATATCTTATCTTCAGAGAAAGTTACAAATTGGATATAATCGCTCTGCTAATATTATAGAACAACTTCAAGAGATGGGTGTATTATCTAGCCCTAATAGTAAAGGTCAACGAGAGATTTTGTTGTAACTTAAATACACAAAGAGATTAACTACTATATAAATAGTGGTTATTAAAGTAACATTGTAATTTTCATTAGTATAGAATATGTCACAAATATTTAAACTAATAGGAGACATTAATGTCATTACTAGCAGATTACAAAAAACATACAGAAGAGAGAGCCAAGTTAGGTGTACCACCATTGCCATTAACAGCAAAACAGGTAGCAGAGCTTGTAGAACTTTTAAAGGCAACTCCAATAGAAGATGCAGACTATGCAATGGAACTTTTTACTCAACATGTACCAGCAGGTGTTGATGATGCAGCCTATGTAAAAGCAGCTTTTTTAAATGATATAGTAGAGGGTAAAGCCTCTTGTGAAGTTATTGATGGTGTAAGAGCTTGTGAGATTTTAGGTACAATGCTAGGTGGATTTAATGTTAAACCATTAGTTGAAGCACTTAAAATTGGTGGCGAAATTACAGAGACAGCAAAAGAGCAACTTAAAAATACTATTCTTGTTTATGATGCCTTTAATGATATTAAATTAATGGCTGATGAGGGAAATAGTGATGCAAAAGAGATTTTAGAGTCTTGGGCAGATGCAGAGTGGTTTAAAAATAGACCAGAATTAGAAAAAGAGATAAAAGTTACTGTATATAAAGTACCGGGTGAGACAAATACAGATGACCTATCTCCAGCATCTGAAGCATTTACAAGAGCAGACATTCCACTACATGCTAACTCATTCCTACAGTCAAGAATGGATAAACCTTTAGAGACTATGAGAGAGCTAAAAGAGAAGAATGGACTTCCATTAGCCTATGTTGGTGATGTTGTAGGAACAGGTTCTAGTAGAAAATCAGGTATTAACTCTGTTCAGTGGCATATGGGTAGAGATATTCCATATATTCCAGGAAAAAGAACAGGTGGAGTTGTTATTGGTGATATTATTGCTCCAATCTTCTTTAATACAGCAGAAGATAGTGGTTGTCTCCCAATTCAAGCACCAGTAGCTAAACTTGAGACAGGTGATATAATTACAATTAAACCTTATGATGGAGTAATAGAGAAAGATGGCGAAGTTGTAAGTGAATTTAAATTAGAGCCAAATACTCTTCCAGATGAGATGAGAGCAGGTGGTAGAATTCCACTCATTATTGGAAAAGGTCTTACAGCTAAAGCTAGAGAGGCATTAGGGTTACCTCCAAGTGATATATTTATTAAACCAGCTCAACCAGAAGATGATGGTAAAGGTTATACTCTAGCTCAAAAGATGGTAGGAAAAGCTTGTGGAGTTGAGGGGATAAAGCCGGGTGTCTATTGTGAGCCTATATGTACTACAGTTGGTTCTCAAGATACAACAGGTGCTATGACTAGAGATGAGATAAAAGAGTTAGCTGCACTTAACTTTGGAGCTGATTTTGTATTACAATCATTCTGTCACACAGCTGCATATCCAAAACCTGCTGATATTGAGCTACAACATACACTACCAAAATTCTGGACAGAGAGAAAAGGTTTTGTATTAAGACCGGGTGATGGAGTTATCCACTCATGGTTAAATAGAATGTGTCTTCCTGATACCGTAGGAACTGGTGGAGATAGCCATACAAGATTTCCTATAGGTATTAGTTTTCCTGCTGGAAGTGGACTTGTAGCATTTGCAGCTGTAACTGGAATGATGCCTCTAACAATGCCTGAGTCTGTTTTAGTTAGATTTAAAGGTAAAATGCAACCGGGTATTGTATTAAGAGATTTAGTTAATGCAATTCCTTACCAAGCAATTAAAGATGGTCTATTAACTGTTGAGAAGAAGGGTAAAAAGAATATATTTGCAGGTAGAATTTTAGAGATAGAGGGATTAGAAGAGCTTAAGTGTGAACAGGCATTCGAGCTTAGTGATGCTAGTGCAGAGAGAAGTGCAGCCGCTTGTACTGTTAAATTAAATAAAGAGCCTGTAGTTGAGTATCTAAAATCAAATATAGCATTAATAGAGGAGCTTATAGCTCAAGGTTATCAAGATAGAGCAACACTTGAGAGAAGAGCAGAAAAGATGAGAGAGTGGATTAAAAATCCAACACTTCTTGAGGCTGATAAAGATGCAGAGTATGCAGCAGTTATTGAGATTGACTTAGATGAGATTAAAGAGCCTATTTTAGCTTGTCCAAATGACCCAGATGATGTTAAGACACTTAGTGAAATTCATGAAGAGGGACTTAGAACAGATATTGATGAGGTATTTGTTGGTTCATGTATGACAAATATAGGTCTATTTAGAGCATTAGGTGAAGTTTTAAAAGGTGAGGGTCAAGTAAAATCAAAACTTTGGGTATGTCCTCCTACAAAAATGGATGAAAAAGAGCTTATTGAAGAGGGTTACTACTCTATATTTGGTACAGCAGGAGCAAGAACAGAGTTACCAGGCTGTAGTCTATGTATGGGTAACCAAGCTCAAGTTGCACAAGGTGCATGGGTATTCTCTACTTCAACAAGAAACTTTGATAATAGACTTGGAAAAGATAGTAAGGTTTATTTAGGTTCAGCAGAGTTAGCTGCTGTTGTAGCACTTAAAGGTAAAATACCTACAAAAGAGGAGTATTTAGAGATAGTATCATCTAAAATAACTCCAGAGATGTTTGAAAAAGTATATAAATATCTTAACTTCAATAGAGTATCTAAAGAGGAGTTAGAGGCTATGGTAGGATAGCCACTATCTCTATAGAGTTACTACATCTAGTAACTCTACTCTACTTAATCATCTTAAGCTCTCAAATAGAGTAAATATGCTAATATCTGTTTTATTAAAAAAGGGATTATTCTATGTTTGAAATTCTTAAAAACTATATTGATAAAAGTAGTACTATTACTATTTTTGTACTAACTATTCTATCTATATATTTTATTATTACAATGTGGATATTTTTATATCGTTATTTTGCACTTAATAAATTAAATTCAATAGAGGCACACTCTTTAAAAAAATTATCTATGGGTAGGATAAAAAATGTAGATGAGAAATCTATGTTATTCTATTATCTTAATAGAGTATTAATTCCAAATAGAGCGATATTTGATGTAGCAAAAAAATCTGCAATCAAAGATGCAACAAGTGGACTAACGGCTCTATCAATTATAGCATCAACAGCACCATTTATTGGACTATTTGGTACAGTTGTAGCGATACTTGAGACATTTTCAAATCTTGGAACTCAAAAAGGCTCTAGTATTGCTATTGTCGCACCTGCAATATCTGAGGCTCTTGTAGCAACAGCTGCTGGTATCTTAGTAGCTACATTTGCATATAGTTTTCATCTTATTTTAAAGAGAAAATCTTATGAATTAAGTGTTCTACTTGATAGTCAAGCAGACCTAATTTTAGCTCAAAAGGTTTAGAGATGTCTGATTGGGACGAAAATCCTGACCTTAATATAACTCCTTTAATTGATGTTATGTTAGTACTTATGGCGATATTTATGATAACAATCCCTGTTATGCAGTATCAAGAGGATATAGATTTACCTAATGGTTCAAAATCACATAAAGTAAAAGATAATAAATCTCTTTTAGTTGAAATAGATAAAGATTTAAATATACATTATGATGGCAAAACATATACACTAGAGAGTTTTCCAGATGCTTTTCGTCTTAAGACAAATGAAGTAGATAAGAGTAGAGTTGTATATATAAATGCAGATAAGGATATTGTTTATGATAATGTTATCTATCTTCTAAAAGTAGTTAAACAGAGTGGATTTGAAAAGGCTTCTCTTTTAACAATATGAATAAAATAACTAGTGGGATATTAGCAGTTGGAATATATTTAGGAGTTCTATTTTTAATCCTACTATACTATAACATTCATAAGATAAAATCAAAAAATTATGTTGAAAAAAACTCAAATAGAGTTACAGTTACTCTTGTTAATAGTGATAAAACTGTATTTAATAGAAATTCTAAAATCTCTATCCCTAAAAAACCTACTCCAAAATATCATATTATAAAAAGACATCATATAGTAAAACCTAAAACTCCATATAAAAAAGAGATAATAAAAAAGAAAAGAGCATTAGCTAAGAGAAAAGAGGCAGAGAGAATTGCTAGAGCCAAAGAAGAGGCTAGAAAAAGAGCATTAGCTAAGAAAAGAGAGGCAGAGAGAATTGCTAGAGCCAAAGAGGAGGCTAGAAAAAGAGCATTAGCTAAGAAAATAGAGACAGAGAGAATTGCTAGAGCCAAAGAGGAGGCTAGAAAAAGAGCATTAGCTAAGAAAAGAGAAGCAGAGAGAATTGCTAGAGCTAAAGAGGAGGCTAGAAAAAGAGCATTAGCTAAGAAAAGAGAAGCAGAGAGAATTGCTAGAATAAAAGCAATTAAAGAGGCTAAAGCTAAAAAAGAGAGAGAAAGATTAGCTAGAATTAGAGCTGAGCAAGAGAGAAAAAAGAGGATAAAAGAGAGGTCAAAAAATTTATTCTCTTCTATTAAAATACCAAAACACTCTTCTACAAGAAAAGAACCAAGAGTAAATTATCAACAGAGTCATATAAGACACCAATCAACTATTGCTGATAGTATTAAAAATACACATTTAAGTGGTAGAGTTAGTAATAAAAATAGAGAGAGAGGTGTAGTAAATAGCTATATTGCTAAAGTTAAAAATCAATTAAATAATTGGAATGCTCAAAGTGATTATAAGGGACAGAGTGCAACCATAAAAATAACTATTATGAATAGTGGACATTTTAGATATAGTGTAAGACACTCCTCTAGTGGAGCATTAACTAAAGGATTAAAAAGGTTTTTAGACCAATTAAATAGAATTGGATTAGGCGTTCATAGAAAATCAACTCCATATATTATAGAAGTTACCTTTAGAGCTAAATAACCATTATAGAATACGCTTTTAATAGAAATTAAACTATAATTTAACAAATAAACAAAGGAATTTAATAGAAAATATGGATACAAATAGAAAAAAAGCCTTAGATATGGCAATAAAACAGTTAGATAAGACATTTGGTAAAGGTACTGTAATTAGATTAGGAGATAAAAATATTGAGCCAATAGAGGCAATTAGTACAGGTTCAATTGGTCTTGATATGGCATTAGGGATTGGTGGTGTACCTGTTGGTAGAGTCATAGAGATATATGGACCAGAGAGTTCAGGAAAAACAACATTAGCACTTCAAATTATAGCATCAGCACAAGCTAAAGATAAAATATGTGCATTTATAGATGCAGAACATGCTCTTGATATGCTTTATGCTAAAAATTTGGGTGTTGATGTAGAAAACCTCTTAGTATCTCAACCAGATTTTGGAGAACAGGCACTTGATGTTTTAGAGACTTTAGCAAGGTCTGGAGCTGTTGATGTTATTGTAGTTGATTCTGTAGCAGCACTTACTCCAAAAGCAGAGATAGAGGGCGAAATGGCAGACCAGCAGGTTGGACTTCAAGCAAGACTTATGAGTAAGGCACTAAGAAAGATAACAGGGATTTTACATAAGACAAACACAACAGTTATATTTATTAACCAAATTCGTATGAAAATTGGAATGATGGGATATGGGAGTCCTGAGACAACAACAGGTGGAAATGCTCTAAAATTCTATGCATCAGTTAGAATTGATATAAGAAGAATTGCTACACTAAAACAGGGAGATGCACAGATTGGAAATAGAGCTAAAGCAAAAGTTATTAAAAATAAAGTAGCTCCACCATTTAGACAAGCAGAGTTTGATATTATGTTTGGAGAGGGTATATCAAAAGAGGGTGAGTTAATTGATTATGGTGTAAAACTTGATATTATAGATAAATCTGGAGCATGGTTTAGCTATGGTGAGAGTAAACTTGGGCAAGGAAAAGAGAATGTTAAAAAGAGATTTAAAGAGGATACTAAACTTCGAGATGAGATAGAGGCTAAAGTTAAAGAAGCCTTAGGGATTACAAATATGCTTACTATGGATAATAATGAGATAAAAGATAGTGATAACTAAAAGGCTATAAAATATATGACAAAACTACTTTTTGGTGTTCACATGCACCAACCTGTTGATAATTTAGGAGTAGCTATTAAAAAGGCTATAGAGTTATGTTATGCTCCATTTTTTAAACTTACAAGTAAATATAAAGAGTTTAAATTTGCTCTTCACTCAAGTGGGTGGATTTTAGAATATATTAAAGAGAACTATCCAGAAGTTTTTACAGATATAAAAAATAGTAATATAGAGTTTTTTACGGGTGGATACTATGAGCCTATATTAAGCTCTATTGATAGAACTTCACAGATAAATCAGATAAATAGGCTAACTAGATTTATAGAAGATAATTTTAATCAGACTCCAAAGGGGCTATGGCTAACAGAGAGAGTATGGAGTGACGAGATTATATATGCTCTAAATAGATGTGGAGTAGAGTATATTATTGTAGATGATGAGCATATATATAGAGCTAATAAGAAAAATATAGAGGGTTTTTGGACAACAGAGAGTGGTGGAGATAGAGTATCTATCTTTCCTATAAATAAAGAGCTTAGATATAAAATCCCTTTTGCTAAGAGTAGTGACTCTATAACTGAAGTTAAAAAATACTCAACAGCTATTATATTTGATGATTTAGAGAAGTTTGGACTATGGCCAAAAACATATAGTTGGGTATATAAGGAGGGTTGGTTAGAGGAGTTTATCAAAAAAAGTATAGATATGACTAGACACTTTAGCAGTTACTTTAAAGAAAATAACTCTTTAGGTCTTATATATCTACCTGAAAGCTCTTATGTTGAGATGAATGAGTGGGCTAGAGGAAAATGGAAAAACTTTTTAACAAAATATAGTGAAGCTAATAGAATACACAAAAGAGCATTAGAGTTTAAAGAGTTACAAAATGAGCCACTATTTAAAGCTCAAACTAATGATGTATTGTGGCACGGTGCATTTGGAGGTCTATATCTTCCTAATTTAAGAGATAATGCCTATAGATATATAATTGAGTGTGAAGAGTTTACTAAAGATGGAATAGGCAGTTCTGATATAGAGATATTAGGATTTAATCAACTTAAATTTAAAAATCAACAGCTAATTATACGATTTTCTGCAAAAGGTGCTACTCTAATTGAGTTTGATGATAGAGAAAAAAAGTTTAATTTTCAAAACACTTTAACTCTAAGAGAAGAGAGTTACCATAGAGATATTTTAAACTATAATAGAAAAGAGAGTAGTAGTGATATAGATACAATTCATAATATTAACTATACTATATCTGATGAGGTTAGAAAAAATTTAGTCATTGATGAGTATGAGAGAGTATCTTTTATAGATTTAGTTAAAAAAGATAATAAAATTATTAAAAACTTCTCAGAGACTATTTTTGATATAGAGGATAATTTATTTAAAACAGAAGATTTAACTAAAGAGTATATCTTTTTAGATAATGGGTTTAAATTTAAAAATAGTCTTGAGTTTAGTGGAGAGTATAGTTATATATTAGAGCTTAATTTACACTTTGCACACTATAACGATTTAGAGTTAAATGGTATAGTTATAGGAGAGAGTGGAAAATTTATAGATAGAGAATTTATAATTAAAGATAGTTATACTAAAAGAGAGATAATAATTAAATTCAGAGATGATATAAGATTAAATTATAGACTATTTAAGAGCCTATCACAGAGTGAAAAGGGGTTTGATAATATTATTCAAGGGATAAATCTAAGTTTTGAGATAGACTTTAGAGATAGATTAGAGTTAGAGGGAGAGTTTTTATGTCAGAGATAAGATACTCTAAGTTTGATAATAGATATGTAATTATTGCTCCCGAGAGATTTCATAAACCTCTTAATATAGATTGTAAATATAAAAAAGATGATATTAAAAACTGTCCATTCTGTGCTGGAGTAGAGCATATAACTACTAAGGAGATTTTTTCTATTAGAGATAATAAAAATAATTGGATAACTAGAGTTGTCCCAAATCTATATACAGCACTAAATTTAGAGACAAAATTCAACTCAAAACAGAATAGATTTTTTGAAAAATTTAGTGGTTTTGGTATGCACGAAGTGATTATTGATACACCAAAACATATTAGTATATTTGATTTTATAGATAGTGACTATTTCTATCTTTTAAAGAGTATTAAAAGTAGAATAATAGACTTAAAAAAAGATATTAGAATTAAGTATCTATCTATCTTTAAAAATTATGGATTAAATGCAGGAGCTACACAATCTCACCCACACTCTCAAATTATTGGTATGCCAATTCTACCTATTGCAAAGCGAGAACTATTAGAGAGAGAGTTTAGATACTATAAAAGACATGGTAGAAGATTGCTAAAAGATATAGTTAATGAGGAGATAGCAGAAGATAAGAGAGTTCTATTTAAAAATAGAGATTTTATCTCATTTATGCCCTATGCGTCAATATTTCCTTTTGAGATTATGATTACTCCATTAGATAACTCCTTCTCATTTACAAATTTTAATGATAATAAATTAAGCGAACTCTCTAAGATACTATATAAAAGTATAAATCTACTCTATCAAGAGATAGGAGAGTTTGATTTAAATATTGAATTTTTTGAACCACCTATTAATAAAAATTTTGATACAGAGGATTTTTTTGATGCAATAGAGAGATTTCATCTGCTCTATATTCGTATTCGACCAAGAATTTTTAACTTAGCAGGATTTGAAGTTATGAATGAGATGAATATTAATCCTGTTGAGCCTGAATTTATGAAAAGAGTTTTAGATGAATTTATATATTGATAGAGGTGCTACAAATATTCGTTATCAGATAGAAGATAGTAGTATAGTAACTATAAAAGAGAGTAATATTATATCTCTTATTAGAGAGCTTACTACTCAATATAATATAAAAAGAGTATATATATCATTTGCAGGAGAGGTTAGAGATAATATAATTATCTCTGCTCCAAATATAGATATAGAGAAGTTAGATTTAAGTAGCTATTTTCCAAATATCCAATTTAAGATAGATAATGATTTAAACTGTGCCATATTAGCTGAAGCTAAATATTGGAATAGTAGAGATATTGTAGCTCTATATATTGGAACAGGAATTGGTGCTGGTGCTATTAGTAGTGGTAATATAGTTAGAGGATTTTCAAATTTAGCAGGGGAGATAGGACATATTCCATTTAAAAAAGCCCCTTTTAGTTGTGGTTGTGGAAAATATAACTGTATTGAGCTATTTGCAAGTGGAAGTGCAGTAAAAAAGTGGTCAGAATATTTAAATAAAGATTTTAAGAGATTAGAAGATATGCCAAAAGAGATATATAATAACTTCTTAGAGGGAGTTCTATACGCCTCTGCTACTTTAATTACACTATTTAATCCACAAATTTTAGTTCTAGGTGGTGGAGTTATAGAGAAAAATAGTTTTCTAATAGATTATATAGTAGAAAATATAGATAGATACGCATATAATCCAAATTTAAAAGATTTAAAAATAGTTCAGACTAAATTAAAAGATGCACCCTTAGAGGGTGCTAAACTTTTATAAAAATATTTTCTAATTTAACTTTTTTGAGCTAAATTGTTATATTATATTAATATAAATTTAATTGGAAAGAGTTATGAAAATTATATCTATAATATTATCAATTTGTCTAATCTACTCTACAACTTATGCTAGAACATATATTTATAATATGTATGACATAAATATAAATTCACAGATTAAAGAGTTAGAAAAAAAATATCCCAATGCAAAATTTATTGCATTAACACCAGAAGAGTATAAAGAGTTTATAAAAAAGCATAAATCAAAAGATGCAATATTTCTATCAGATAAATATAAATATACACCAGATTCAGAAGTTGATAATTATACATCAGATTCACAAATTGATGATTTTTATATACCAAATTTCTGTGGGGGTAATGGTAACGATGTGTGCATATATATTCTTATTATTGTTGCTAGTGTAGTTGTTGCTATTTTAATATTTGAAGGATTAGTAATACTAAGTGATGTAATTACAAGTGATAAAGAGTTAGGAGAGTGGTTTGAAATGGGTATAACAGGCTCATACTTTCCATACGAAAATCAAAAGTTTAAAGATGTTATTTATGGTGGAGTTATTATTTCAGGTGGATTAATCGAAAAGTATAATGACATAGGTTTTATTAGTGAGTTTGGTCATATAAATCTCTATTTACAAGATAACTATATACCCGAAAATAGAATTGGGGGAGCTTATGGTCTATTTGGTCCTACATTTAGATATTTTTTCAAAAGTAAAAAGAATTTTCATTTAGATTTAATGGCTGGAATGACTGATTTAAAATATATTAATATGATGGAAGTTGCAAGAGTAGGAGTTAATTCTCCATTAGGAAAACATGGATTTTTAGATATAAATCTTGGTGTAAACCATTTAAGAACAAAAAAGATAACTCATGGCTATATAGATAATAAAAATGGAACTTACAATCCAATTTTTGGAGTAAGTTTTAATTATAGCTTTTGAGTTGAATTATCAAACCGTATCGTAACCTTAGTCTCGCTTAAGTCCCCAATAAATTACCATCTAAAACTTTTTTCTCATAAGAGGATAAATTAAGAGATGGTTTCTTAGGCTGATAACTATAAGCAATTAAAGCACTAACCCAATTAACCATAGCATTAATAGGACTTCTGTGTCTACTATGCTCTAATTGTGAAATATTCTTTAGCTGGTCATTGATAGTTTCAATAATAGCTCTTTTTCTAAGAAGAAGTTTATCTATTAATGGTAAAAGTTTGTTTTTCATATTCTTTTTAATTTTAGTAATAAGTTCAATTCCGTTGCTATATAGCTC
>WGAM01000047.1 GCA_015494795.1 Campylobacterota bacterium | reverse complement strand
CTTTTAAAAGAGATTACCACTCTTTCGAAAGAGGAAAAAGAGCTAAAGACAAAAAAAGCATATAATCTTATATATAATAGATTTAAATGGGAAGATTATAGATATAGAACAGAAGAGTTTATTAAACAATTAGATAATCAAGAGATATTTTTATCTAAAGAGGTAAATCTTGGTTGGATCAGTAGTTATAATACAAAGTGTGGAATTGCTACCTATTCAGATTTTCTATTAAAAGAGTTTAGTAGTAGATTTAATATAACTATTTTTGCAAATAGTTCAGATGAGGTTATAGATAAATCTAAAGAGAGTAGAGTAATTAGATGTTGGAAGAATAGAAATGATATTAGTAATCAAAAATTAATAGATAATATATTAGAAAAAGATATATCTGCAGTGGTTATAAATTTTAATTTTGCCTTCTTTTCAACTCAAAATCTAAAAAAAATAGTAGAAGAGTTATATCAAAATAGTATAAAAATTATAATAATTTTTCATAGTATAGCTGATATTACAATTAAAGGTTTAGAGGCATCTCTAAAAGATATAAAAGATAGCCTAAAATTAGTTAATACCCTTTTAGTTCATACTATAGATGATATGAACTTCTTTAAAAATATGGAATTAACGAATATGGCACTTCTGCCTCATGGCATTAGAAATAGAGAAAAAGAGATAGAGATAAGAGAGATAAAAACTATTGCAACTTATGGATTTCTACTTCCACATAAGGGTATTTTAGAGCTAATTGAGACATTTGCTATTTTAAAAGAGAGTTTTAAAGGTTTAAAGCTCCTTTTAGTAAATTCACTATATCCAATAGAGGAGTCTAGGGAGTATTATCTTTTATGTAAACAAAAAATAGAAGAGTTAGGCTTAAATAGTAGTATAGAGATGCATACAGATTTCTTAACAGATGAGGAGTCATTCAGACTATTAGATAGTAGTGATTTACTTATTATGCCATATAGAAAAACACAAGAGTCAGCAAGTGGGGCAATTAGGTATGCAATATCTACTATGAGACCAATAGTCTGCACACCTCAACCAATATTTAGTGATGTAGAAGATATTGTCCATTTTACAAAAGGATTTACTCCTAAAGAGATGGTAGACTCTATAAAATATCTAATAGAAAATCAAAATATATTATATAGTAAAATAGATAGACAAAGAGAATGGATTATTGAGCATGATTGGAGTAATATATCAAGAAAATTACAATCATTTATAAATAGTTAAGGAATAGTTTGTTTGGTTATCTCCGTTTAATTTTAGCAATATTGGTTATGCTATCACATCTTAATATTAGATTTTTCACCCTAAACCAAGGTGTTTTTGCTGTTACAATATTCTATATATTAGCTGGATTTGTAGTATCATATCTATATAGCTTTATTATCCCCAATAGCAAATATAAGATACTACTCTTCTATAAAAATAGGATAAAACGGATATTTCCACTATATCTATATATCTTAATATTAACCATACTCTTTTTACTAATAACTAACTATGGAAATCCAAACTTTAATCTTATAAAACTTATATATAATATAACCATTATTCCACTAAACTACTATATGTATATAGATAGCACCATACTTACAAATCCCTCATGGTGTTTAATTCCTCCTGCGTGGTCACTTGGAACAGAGCTTCAAGCATATATCCTTCTTCCCTTTGCTATAATATCACTTAAATTTAGATACTTTTCACTCTTTTTTTCTATTATAGTATATACACTAGCAAATTTTACACTCCTACAACCTGACTATTTTGGATATAGATTTATTATTGGAGTATTCTTTATCTTTTTAATAGGAACTTCTATTCAAGAGTCTAAATATATAAGCTTAATCCTAATATGGATTTCAACTCTAATATTAATCTTAACTCTAATATATCTACATTTAGATAGAATTGCTTATGCAAGAGAGACCTCTATTGGTATCTTAATAGGGATACCTTTAATATATCTACTCTCTAAGGTTAAAAGAAAACTTCCATTTAATTCTCTTTTTGGCTCACTCTCCTATGCTATATTCTTAAGTCACTTCTTATCTATATGGATAATAGAATACTTCCTATCTAAAAAAGAGACTATTTCTATAGTAATTTTGACAATTCTTATCTCTTTTAGTGGAATATTTTTAGAAAAATATATAAAAAATTTAAAAAAAAGTGTAAAAAAAATGTAGTTTAATTAAAATTAAAATTTTTTAGTATTGCTTTAAGATTTTTGTGTTAGAATAATGTCAGAGTAAAGTTTTTTACTTGAATACTAAGAAAAATTTCTTATAAACTAAGGAGAAAATAATGGCGTTAACACAAACACAAGTTTCAAAACTGTATGTAGCTATTTTTAATAGAGCATCAGAGGGAGAAGGTAATACCTATTGGCAGACTAATCAGCCTGATATGGCTACGACTGCAAATGTTATGCTAGATACCCCAGATGCAAAAGCATATTTTGGAGATACTCTTAACAGTAACCAAGCATTTATTGAACATATTTATAAAAATACATTAAATAAAACAGCAACAGATGATCCAGATGGTATTGCATATTGGGTAAATGAGTTAAATTCAGGAAAATCAAGAGGTGATGTTGTTGCTGAATTAGTAAATGCAGTTGACCAATATAAAGACTCAACAGATGCAACTACAAAAGCTGCTTATGACCAATTTACAAATAGAGTAGAGGTATCCGACTATACAGCAGAGCATCTTCAAAAAGCACCAACTAACTATAAAATTGAGCTTGGATTTGATGCTAATCTAACTGTAACAAATGATGCTACTACCGTAACTTCAGCTGAGAGTATCATAGATGATGTAGTTCAATCAGCCAATTCCCAACTATTAAGTGTTGAACCAGATAATCTTTATGGAACAGCAGGGGATGATCTATTTGATGGCTCAGTAACTCAAAATAAAATTAATGGTTGGAATGTTGATACATTTACAAGTTCAGATAGAATTGATGGTAGAACAGGTAATGATACATTAATTATTCAACAAGTAGGAAATAATGGGACAACTTCTGCAACTGCTGCACAAGTAAGTGGAGCTGTTTCAAATGTAGAAAATATTAAATTTACGGCATTTGGTGCTACTACTTATGATATGTCAAATACCACAGGTGTAAAAGATTTCCTTAACCAAAACTCAGTAGCTAACTTATGGGTAACTGGTGCTAATGAGATGAATATAGGAGTTAAAAATATAAATAATAAAGCTACAAATATTACATTTGATGGTACAGTTTATGCCACAACAACCGATAGCACAACTTTAACACTAGAAAATGTTACTAACCAAGCACAAGTCTCACTAAATAGTGCTTCTGGTAATGATATTGAAACATTAAATATTGAATCTAAAACTGCTAATAATAAAATAGATTTAGGTGGTACTGCAATAGATGGTACAACAAAAATGGTTATTACAGGTGATAAAGATTTAAGTATTGATGATACAGATGGTGCTAATGGTATGACTGAACTTAAAACAGTTGATGCTTCTGCATTTACAGGTGATTTAGACTTAGACCTAAGAAATGGTGGAATAAATAAACTTAATGTTACAGGTGGTACAGGTGATGATACTGTAATAATTCATAACTTTGATAAAGATGATGTAATTGATTTAGGTGATGGTACAGACCGATTAGCTATTGATTTAAATGCTGGTGATGTTACAACAGCTGCAAGTTTAAAAAATATTGAACAGATTGCTCTTCGTGCAGATGCAGATAGAATTGTTAATCTTGATGGTGCAACTGAACTCAAAGAACTTGCTGTTGAAAATGGTGGTCAGACCATTAGAGTAACAAAAGCAGCTAGTTCAGTTCAAACTCTTGACTTTTTAAATCTTAATACTAAAACAAACGCAACAGTAGATGACCTTAATTTTGCACTTAAAGATGACTCAGGGACAAGTGATTCTCTAACTTTAAATTTTGCAAGTGTAGATAGTAATCTACAAGCCGTTCAAATGAATGATACAGCTAAATTAACTATGACAGATTTTATTGCAAATGAAATTGAAAATATTACTATTAATACAGCAAATCTTGGTAAAGATGATACTACTACTACTGCAATAGAGGGTGGTCTAGATATTTCTAATTCATTTCAAACTAATAAACTTACAAATCTAACTATTAAAAGTGATACTTATGTAGATATAGGTGCAGCTTTAGATGACAATGTATCTACTATAGATGCAAGTGATGCAAATGGTGGTGTAATTTTAGATTTAACAAATGTACAAAATGCAGGGCAAACAACAGCAGCTAGTCAAGTATTAACAGTTACTACAGGTAGTGGAGATGATACTTTAAATAATGTATTTGCAGGAACAGCAGCAGTACAAAATTCTACATTTATTTTGGGTGACGGTAATGATACATTAAATATTACAGGTTCAGCAGATAATGATACTACTAATGCTAATACAGGAAGTAAAGTAACTATTGATGCAGGTGCTGGTAATGATACTATTGACTTAAGTGGTTCTAATACTACATCTAGTGAAGCAACATTTAATGTAACTTTAGGTGATGGTGTTGATACACTTATAATCTTAGGAGGTACTACTGCTAATACTATTCAAACTGGTATAACTGTTAAAGACTTTGTTGCAGGTTCTGGTGGAGATAAAATTAATATAGATAATAATGGTAATCTAACAGCAGGTAGTAATACAGACTCTACTCAAGGAAGTTCACTGGCTTATGTTGCTACAACTGCAACTACAACTGCACCTGATGCTAATCTTAATGATGGTTTAGATATTGTAATTAATTCTACTGCTAATTCACTCTCAACAAATGATGTTGCTACAGCATTAAATGGATTTACTGCTACAGCAAATCAGACAAACTATATTGTTATTTCAGATGGTTCAGATACAGGTTTATACTCTTTTGTAAATACTGCAGGTAATACAGTTGAAGCTGGGGAGTTAACACTACTTGTAACACTTACAGGTGTAGATGATACAAGTAAACTTAATGCTGATAACTTTACAGATTTCTTAGTTTAATTTTTAACTCTTTCCTACTCAAAGAGTAGGAATTTTTTTACTCGCTCCCACCACCTCAGTGGGGATATAGCTTAAAAGCTTTAAGCTTAGAGGTAATAGTACTTTTATGCTTTACTCTCTTATAATCCTAAAACTTTAACTCTTCTATCTCTTTAATAGTAAGCCCTGTTGTTTTAGAAATAAACTCTATATCCATATTTGCCAATAGAAGATTTTTAGCAATTTCAATTTTACCTTTCTTAATTCCTATCTCTTCACCCTCTTTTTTACCCTTTTTTAGTCCCTCTTCTATCCCTTTAAGTTTAGCAGTATATAAAAGAGAATTTTTATACATCTTATTCTCTTCTCTTCTTTTATAGATAGCTCTAGCCTTATCATCTAACTTCATAATGTCTAGTGTCTCTTTAGCCTCATTTAACCCTTTTGCCTTAAAATCACTCTTTATCTCCTCATTTTTCAGAAAATATATCCACTCATCAAGGCTATTTTTAGCAATATCATTAAATTGATTTACTCTTAAAATATAGTATTCTGGATATATATCTGAAATAGTATTAATATGAAAATCATCTTGTTGTCTCTTTGATG